>JANXPZ010000134.1 GCA_025357055.1 Candidatus Eiseniibacteriota bacterium
AGTGCAGGCGCGCTGCCAGGGCCGTCTGGATGGCGGCCAGCTCGATGAGCGCGGCGGTGGCCTGCTCGGCTGGCAAGTCGGCCAGACGGTCGGGGTCCGCGAGCAGGACTGGCAGGAGGGAGCGGTTCATGACCCACCTCCTGCCAGTCCTGCTCGCGGACCCCGACCGTCTGGCCGACTTGCCAGCCGAGCAGGCCACCGCCGCGCTCATCGAGCTGGCCGCCATCCAGACGGCCCTGGCAGCGCGCCTGCACTCGAATCCCCCTCGGTCAGCCCCGACCGGCGGGAAGCAGCCCGAGGATCGATTGCTAACGCCCGCGCAGGCCGCCGAACGCTTGGGCGTGACGCTCCGGTGGCTCTACCGGCGGGCCGACAAACTCCCATTCGCCCGGCGTTTGTCGCGGAAGATGCTGCGATTTTCGGAGGCCGGATTGCGCCAGTACATGGCCGAAAGCAAGGCTTGAAGATGGTCGAACCTTGTGATATCATCGGAACGGTTCAGTTCGAGGGCCCGACCACTCAAGAACCGTTCGGCAGCCTCGGTGAAGTCGGGGGCCTGGCAGCAAGAAGCTTGTCGCTCGGAACCGGGAGGCCAAGCCCATGCACCTCCATGATGCCATGGTGGAAGTCCTGCGGAAGCGGTCCGGGGGTCGCGCCCACAGGGCCGACATCGCGGATGCAATCAACCGGAAGCGACTCTTCGTCCGCAAGGACGGCGGTCTCCTGCCTCCCAACCAAGTCTCAGCACGTGCCTCCAAGCATCGGGATCTGTTCCGCGTGCTTGGAGACGGGTTCATCGCCCTCCGGTAGCATGCGTCCTGAGGAACTGGCAAAGGCACTCGGCGTCAGCGGCAAGACGCTGCGTGGCTGGTTGCGGCGGCGCTTTCCACGCACCGCAGCCGAGAAGAGCAAGTGGTGGACCCTCACTCCTGCCCAGGAAGAGGCCGCCCGGCTCAGGTTCGCCACCCCGTGGCGGCGGGCGCCCTCCAGGAAGCGCATGCGGGTCACGACCGTCGCCCTCCCCGAGCAGGTCCATCGCCGACTGACCGCAGCGGCCACCGAGGAGCGGACGGTCATGACCGAGCTGGTCCGGCAGGCGGTCCTTGAGTGGCTCGATCGGCGGGACAGCGAGTTGGTCGAGAAGGACGAGCCGAAGTGAAGACCCGCGGCATGGGCTCCGTCTACCAGCGCAACGAGATCTGGTGGGTGCGCTACTACTTCCAGGGCAAGCTCTACCGGGAGTCCTCGAAGTCCACCAAGCAGCGGAAGGCCGTGAAGCTCCTGCAGCGGCGTCAGGGCGAGATCGCGCACGGGCAGTTCGCCGGGCCCGAGGCCGAGAAGGTGACCTTCGAGGACCTGGTCGAGTTGATGCGTGCCGACTACACGCAGAAGCAGAACCGCACCTGGGACCGCGTCGAGCACGCGCTCAAGCACCTGAGCCCCGTCTTCGGCAAGCTCCGAGCCAGTGCGATCAACTACAGCAGCGTCTCGCGCTACATCTCAGCGCGGCTGGACGCCCACGCCGCCCGCGGGACCGTGCACCACGAGATCGCGGCCCTTGGCCGCATGCTCAAGCTGGGAGTCCTGGCCGGCCGGCTGCACGTCCGGCCTCCTCTCCCGGTGCTCAAGGTGGACAACGTCCGGAAGGGCTTCTTCACGGACGACGAGGTGCACCGGGTCTTGAAGCACCTGCCGGACTGGTACGCGCCGGCCATCGAGTTCGGCTGGCGGACGGGTTGGCGCAGCGGCGAGGTGAAGGGACTGACCTGGGCACAAGTGGACTTCCGGGCCAGCACCGTCCGCCTTGAGCCCGGCACGACGAAGAACCGCGAGGGGCGAGTCTTCCCCTTCGCGGCGTTTCCCGCCCTTGCGGCGCTGCTTGAACGCCAGTGGGCACACACCCAGGAGTGGCAGCGGACGCATGGCCAGATCGTGCCCTGGGTCTTTTGGAAGGACGGCCGCCAGCTCGGCGATCATCGGGACAAGTGGACGCGAGCTTGCCGGCTGGCGGGCCTCCCAGGCCGTCTCGTGCACGATCTACGACGGAGCGCAGTGCGCAACCTCGAGCGTGCGGGAGTGCCGCGGTCTTCGGCGATGAAGCTGACGGGGCATCTCACCGAGTCGGTCTATCACCGCTACGCGATCGTGTCCGAGGCGGATCTCGCCGAGGCCGTGGGCAAACTCGCGGTGTTCCAGCAGCGAAATGGCTCCCTGGCGGGAACTCCGGATCAGCCTCAGGCGAGAACGAGCACAATTCGAGCACAAAACGGCTCTTCCAACCCCGAGTCCGAGAGCGTGGCCCAGTCAGGTGCCGAAGCCCTCGCCACTGGAACTCACGACGCCTCGGGCACTTCCGCGACCGCCTTCTTCCCCGCCGCCCTCCCCGCCACCGTCCCCGAGCTCCACGCCCACTGGAAGTTGAATCCCCCCAGCCTCCCGTCCACGTCGAGCACTTCGCCGCACAGGTAGAGCCCCGGCGCCTTGCGTGATTCGAGCGTGCTCGCGTCCACCTCGTCGAGTGCGACGCCGCCGGCGGTGACCTCGGCCTTTTCGTAGCCCAGCGTGCCGTCCACGGGCAGCGGGCGCGCGCAGACGCGCTCGGCGAGTGCGGCGCGGTGCGCGCGGCCGGTCTGGCTCGCGTACGCCCCGGCATCCACGCCGGCCTCGGCGCAGAGCACGAGCACGAGCCGGTCGGGCAGGCGGCGGCCGAGCCAGTGCCTCACCTGGAGCCGCGGCTCGGGGGCGGTCTCGCGCTGCCAGGCGGCGAGCAGGCTCTCGCGCGTCTCGCCCGGCAGGAAGTTGGCGTGCACCGCACGTCCGCCGCTGCCCTCCGCGCGCAGCCACGAGCGCGAGAGATCGAGTGCGGCGGGACCGGTGTAGCCGAAGTGGGCGAACAGGAACGAGCCGCGCGCGGTCTCGGCGCGCTTCCCTCCCACCGCGAGCGTCAGTTCGATGTCCAGGGTGACGCCCTGCAACTGCGCGCAGAGCGGGTCGGCGGCGGTGAGCGGCGTGAGCGCGGGCACCGGGGCCACGATGCTGTGGCCGAGTGCGGCGGCCAGCGCATAGCCGGTGCCGTCGCTGCCGGTGCGCGGGAACGAGAGCCCGCCGGTGGCGAGCACGACGGCGTCGGCCTCGATCCAGCGGTCGGGCCCGGCTGCGGGCAACGGCCAGCGCGCTTCGCCCACGGCGTGCGCCGCGGCGGAGAAGTCGCCACTCGCCTTCATGCTCTGGATGCCGAGCCGCCAGCGCCCCGCCGCGCCACTGCCTCCGCCTGCCGCCACCGCGCTCCCCCCGCTCTGCCCCGCCGCGTCCGCCGCACCCTCGTCCGCACCGCCACCCGCGTCGCCCGCGCGCTCGAGCCTCACCACCCGCGCCCCGCTCTCGAGCGTCACGCCGGCGCGCTCGACGGCGCCGAGCAACGCATCCAGCACGGTCTGCGCGTCGTCGCTCGCGGGGAAGACCTTGCCACTCTCCTCGAGCGCCAGCTTCACGCCGAGCGCGGTGAACCACTCGCGCGTCGCCTCGGCCGGGAACGCGCGCAGGATGCGCGCCACGACGTTGCGCGAGCCACCGTGGAAGTCGCGCGCCGCGACCTCGCGGTGCGTGAGGTTGCAGCGTGTCCCGCCCGACATCAGGAGCTTGAGCCCGACCTCGGGGTGCGCATTGAGCAGCGTCACCGTGGCACCGGCCTCGGCCGCGCGCAGGGCGGCGGTGAGACCGGCAGCGCCGGCGCCGACCACGGCGACTGTGCGGCTCACGCGGCGGCGCTCGCGCAGAAGTCAGCGGCGAGGGGCGCGTTCACAGTCACGCGGCTCGTCGCCCGTGCCGCCGTGCGGCCGAAGCGCCTCACACGCCCGCCAGTCGCCAGCGTTCGTCCTCGCGCGCGACGCGCCCCTGGGCCTCGAGCTTGAGCAGGTGCGCGAGCAGGGTGCGTTCGGCGTAGGCCCAGAGTTCGCTCGGCGTGTCGGCGTAGACGCGTTCGACCAGCGCGGACAACTCCTGCAGCTCGGCCCCGAGCGCATCGAGCACGAGCCGTTCGCGCTTGAGCCGGTGCTGGATCAACCAGCGGATGCGCTGCGGGGCGGCGCCCTGCGGCGAGCCGTGCGCGGGGAACAGGGTCTCGACGGGCTCGGTGAGCAGCCGCTCGAGCGAGGCCAGGTAGGGCACCAGCTCGCCGTCGGGCGGGTCGAGGATGACGGTGCCCCGGCCGCCGGGGATGAGGTCTCCGCAGAACAGCGACCTGGTGCGCTCGTGCAGGAACGAGAGGTGCCCCTGGGCGTGGCCGGGCGTGTGCAACACGCGCAGGTCCCAGTCGCCGAGCCCGGGCGCGAGACTCACGCGCTCTCCGTCGGCGAGCACCTGGTCCACGTGCAGGTGTCGTGCGGTCCCGGGGTGCGCGGCCACGGGCACCCGCCAGCGCTGCTGCACGGCCTCGACACCACCGGCGTGGTCGGGGTGGTGGTGCGTGAGCAGGATGAGCTTGAGCCTGCGGCCCTCGACGCGCAGCACCTCGAGCAGGGTGCAGAGCGACTCCAGTTCGTCGGGGTCGCCGCTGCCGGGGTCCACCAGCGCCAGCTCGCGCTCGCCGATGAGGTAGGCGTTGGTGTGGGTGGCGGGCGGCAGCGGCCGGGTCTTCATGGGGTGGAGCACGATGCCCCACTTGAACTCCATCCGGCGCACGGGATAGGCGGCGAGTTCGGGCCCCTCGGCCAGGCGCGCGGGCAGATCCTGCTCGCCATCGGCCAGCGCGAGCAGGGTGTGCAGGATGGGCGCGGCGAAGGCCGCGCTGCCGGCGTGATAGCGGTCCAGGGCGTCGAGCGGCCGGATCCACTCGCCCGATGCCAGCTCGGCCCCGTGCACGCTCGGCTCCTGCCCTTCGGGCACCCGCGCGAGGAAGTAGCTCGCGTCGAAGCGCATGGGGACGAAGGGCGGCGTCTGCCAGCGCCCGGCGAAGGTGAGCGCGTCGGCGCGGAAGCTCCATCCGCACTCCCAGGCGAGCTGGGGGAAGGCGACGACCCCGGCCAGCAGCCGGCTGCGCGCCTCGAGCAGGCGCCCGGGCGCACAGTTCGTGGGAGCGGCGAGTCCGATCAGCACGCCGGTCTCCTCGAAGGCCTCGCGGATGGCGCAGGCGCGCAGCACGCGTTCGCCCTCGTCGGCGACGCCCTCGATCGGCAACTCGGCGTCGGACGACTCGATGGTGCCACCGGGGAACGCGTCGAAGCCGGGCATGATGCTCACGACGTCGCTGCGCCGCACCCACCAGGTCTCCAGCTCGAGACCGTGCCCGCGCAGGAGGACGACTACGGCCGAGCCGCGGAGGCGGTGCTTTTCGGGGGCGTTCATCGGCGCCAGACTACCACCGGCGGCGGGCGACGGGTATGGGGCGCGGGGTGATCCGCCGCGCACATCGCCCGGGCCGACCCGCCTTCCCCCCCAAAGCGAAGCGCCACCGGCCGTCCCCTATCGCGAAGGGCACCGGTGGCGGGTCACGGGGTGCGGCCCCCGCGTCGCTACGACTTCTTCGAAGTGGCCTCGACCGCCTGCTTGAGGATGCCGAGCGCCTCGTCGATCTCCGCCACGGTGGTGTCGAGCGGCGGACGGAAGCGCAGGCTCGCGGGCCCGCAGGCGAGGATCATCATGCCCAGCTCGTAGGCCTTCTCCTGCACGGCGTCGCGCAGCGGGCCCGCCGGGAACTCGACCGCGCACATGAGGCCGCGCCCGCGGGCGTTCATCATCACGTCGGGCCGCCAGGCGGCCAGCTCCACGAGCCCGCGGCGCAGGTGCTCGCCGGTGGTCGCGGCGTGCTCGACCAGGCGCTCCTCCTCGATGATCTCGAGGTAGCGCTGGGCGCGCACCATGTCCACCAGGTTCCCGCCCCAGGTCGAGTTGAGCCGGCTCGACACCTTGAACACGTTCTCCGGCTCCTCGTCGATCATGGGACCGGCCATCATGCCGCAGACCTGCATCTTCTTGCCGAAGGCGAGCAGGTCGGGCTCGAGGGCGAAGTGCTGGTGCGCCCACATGCGGCCGGTGAGGCCGACGCCGCTCTGGACCTCGTCCACCGCGAAGAGCGCCTCGTTCTCACGGGCGAGATCGCGCAGCGCGCGCAGGAATTCGCCGCGGAAGTGGTTGTCGCCGCCCTCGGCCTGGATGGGCTCGATCAGCACGCAGGCGATGTCGTCCCGGCGCTCGCGGAAGGCGGCCTTGGCCTGCTCGAGCACCGCGGCTTCGACCTGCTGGACGCGGGCGGTCTCGGCGGCATCCACCGGGAAGCGCAGCTTCGGGCTGTCCAGGCGCGGCCAGTCGAACTTGGGGAAGTACTGGTGCTTGCGCGGGTCCGCGGTGTTGGTCATCGAGAGCGTGTAGCCCGAGCGGCCGTGGAAGGCCTCGCGGAAGTGCAGGACCTGGTGGCCCTTCTCCTCGCGGATGCCCTTGCGGAAGTTGCGGCGCACCTTCCAGTCGAAGGCGGCCTTCAGCGCGTTCTCGACGCCGAGCGTGCCGCCGGCGACGAAGAAGGCGTGCGGCAGGTAGGCGGGCTGCGCGACGCGGCCGAAGGTGTCCACGAACTCGGCGAACTCGACCGTGTAGATGTCGGAGTTGGCGGGGTTGGCGAGCGCGGCGCGCGTGAGCCGGGCGAGGAACTCGGGCTCCTTCAGCCGCGGATGGTTGAGCCCCACCGGCAGCGTGGCGAAGAACGAGAACATGTCGAGGATCCAGCGGCCGCTGCGGGCGTCCCACAGCCGGCGGCCCTGGCTCTTGTCGAGGTCGAGCACCAGGTCGTAGCCGTCGGCCAGCATGTGCCGGGCGAGCGTGGCGTGCACCTCGGCCGGGGCGATGCGGCCGGTGGGCGTGGTCGTCGGGCTCATTTCTCTTCTCCTGTCGCGCCGGTCGCGATGTAACTCTCTTCCTTGACCGTCGAGAGCACCATGACGGTCCGGGTCTGGCGTACACCCTCGGCGCCGTTCAACTGGCTGATGACCAGCCGCTGCAGCGACTCCATGTCGCGCACGCGGACCTTGAGGAGCACGGAGAACTCCCCGGTGATGTGATGGCATTCCTGCACCTCGTCCAGCTCGAGGATGCGCTGGATGAAGGGCGCCTCGTAGCGCGGGTGCTCGATGAAGACCTCGATGAAGGCGGTGACCTGGATGCCGACGGCCCTGGGGTCCACCAGCGCCGTGAAGCGGCGGATGACCCCGGACTGATCGAGCTTCTTCAGACGCTCGTTCACGGCCGCGGTGGACAGCCCGACGTGCTGGGCGATGAGCGCCTGGCTCATCTTCCCGTCCCGCTGGATCAACGACAGGATGCTGCGGTCCTTGGCGTCGAGCCCCTGTTCTACGTTCGTTCTGTTGGGCATGGGAATAGTATACGTTCGGCAGGAACGCGATGCAACCGTAGGACGTTCGGGCAGATTGCAACAGGTCCGCAATCGAAGCCGGCGCTGGATCTTGTTGCTGAGCCCGCTTAACCGGACTTCCCTGGCCCCGGCTGGGAGCGGGCCGCCGGACCTACCTCAGGACGATGAGCCGCCCGGAGAAGACCCGTCCGCCCACGCTCGCGCGGTAGAACACGACGCCCGCGGACGCGAGGTTCCCCGTCGCATCGAGCCCGTCCCAGCGGATCTCGCTCACGCCGGCCGGCCGGATCCCGCCGTCGAGCGCGCGCAGGCGGCGGCCGGTCAAATCGAAGAGATCCAGGCGCACGTCGGCGGGGGCTGGCAGCGAGAGCCGCAGCGCAGCGCCGCGCGAGGTCGGATTCGGACCCAGCGCGATGAAGGCGGCCGGCTCCTGCTGCTCCACGCCGACGGTCCAGGCGGGCCCCGCCAGGGTCGCCACCGTCCCGACCGCGGCCCTGGCGAAGCGCGTGAAGTAGTCCTGGTCCAGGGTCGAGACCCGGTCCGCCGTCGTGTGGTACAGGGGCGTGAAGTCGCTCAGATCCTCGATCGCGAGGATGGCCGGGTAGCCCCGCCCCCAGAACGACGCGTGATCGCTGGCATTGCTGGAACCAGCGGTGATCTTCTCGGGCACGAGGCCGAGCCCGTAGGTGGTGTTCACGTCCATGAATGCGTCCGCGATGGCGCCCGAGGCCGCCACCGTCGTCCCGGCGTGGAGCTCGAGGACGTCCAGGCCGTCCGACTCGTACGCGATCATGTCGAGGTTCACCACGGCGTCGATGGTGTCCCCAAGCCCCGCGGCCCTCGTGGCATAGGCCAGACTCCCCCTGAGCCCCTGCTCCTCCCCGGTGAAGCAGATGAAACGGACGGTCTTCTCGAACGGTAGAGCGGCCATGATCTGCGCCGCGCGCAGGACCG
This sequence comes from Candidatus Eiseniibacteriota bacterium, assembly GCA_025357055.1. Classification (GTDB taxonomy): domain Bacteria; phylum Eisenbacteria; class RBG-16-71-46; order RBG-16-71-46; family RBG-16-71-46; genus JANXPZ01. The sequence continues at coordinate 8,315 of JANXPZ010000134.1, forward strand.
TGACCGAGCCGCTGCCGTTGTCGTCGGCTCCGGGGGCGGTAGGCGACGTGCTCCCGGGCATGTCGTCGAGGTGCGCGGTGAGGAGGATCTGCCGGCCCGGGCGCGACACGCCCGTAAGGGTGGCGATGACGTTACGCCAGCTCAAGCCATGCATCTGATACTCGACCGGCAGCCCCGCTGCCTGCATCGTCTCGAAGGCGTACTGCTCGGCCAGACGGCACTCGGACCTGTTGGAGTTGCGGGTGGCGATGAGCTGGCTCGCGCCTCCGATGGTGACAGACGTCTCTCCCGTAAGGCCGTTCAGCATGGCCACGAGGTCGGACTGTACGACCTGGTTCATGATCCACTCGACGCGCGCGTCGTACCCGGCAGCAGCCTGAGGCGCTGCCTGCGGCACCGGCGGCAGCAGCTCCTGCTGCTGGACGAGGCGCACCTCGTAGCCGAGGGCAGCGAGCGAATCGATGGCCCCTTCGGGGCCGGCGACGAGTGCGGCCCCTTCCCACTCGGCGAGGACCTTCAGTCCGGGAAAGCGGGCCGAGAGCACGCGCGGGTAGGCTTCGACGACGTAGACCGGGCCTTCGGCTCCGTCGAGGACCGGCACCTGGACTCCGGGCGGCACCCCCAGGAGCCCGTGGGGCGCCACGGCGGCAGGTGCGGGGAATGGGAGCACGAGCAGCGCAGCCACCACGAAGAGCACCCTTGCGGTGCTCCGCCGGGCGGACGGATCCGGAATGAGGCGGATACCCGATGCGTCCATGGACAGTCGTCCCTCGATTCGGTCGAAGCAGGCGGTGATGGCGGCGGGGACAGCCGGACCGGGTGTCTCAACGCAGGGAATGTTCTCACGGATGGAGCCGCCGGGCGAATCGGCCACGCGCGCCGCCCCCTGCTCTTCACGCGTCCGCGAACGCCGCGCGAGCCGGCCCACGCCCCGCTCGCGCCCGCTACTCGCCGGCCGCGATCGCTCCGGCCCAGCGCATGATCGCGTCCGCCTCCTGCAGGTCGTCGAGCAGCAGGTCGGGCCCGGCGGCGGCCAGTGTGCCGATGTCGGTCCCGCCGGTCGCCACGGCGATGACCCGCGCCCCGGCCGCGCGGGCACAGGCGATGTCGTGCTCGGTGTCCCCCACCACGACGCAGCGCTGGGCCGGCACGCCGTGCTCGCGCCCCACGCGCCGCACAAGCGCGCGGGCCAGGGCGTCGCGGTCCGCGGCCATCTCGCCGAAGCCGCCGAAGGCGAAGCGCCCGTCCAGGCCGAAATGCCCGAGCTTGATGCGGGCCATCTGGGTCATGTTGCCGGTGAGCAGACCCATCACCCAACCGGGCTCCGACGCGATGCGGTCGAGCAACTGCGGGATGCCGGGCATGAGCCGGCCGCGGCCGGGGCGGAGCAGGCGGTGCATGTGCGCGAAGACCGAGTCCCAGAAACGCGCCTCCTCGGCGGAGTCGAGGGAGCGCCCGTGCTTCCGCAGGATGTCCCGCAGGATGAGGGGCTCGATCCGACCCGAGAAACCGATGTCCTGAAGGTCGTCCCCCACCCCGAGGTGGTCGCGCACGGCGCAGGCGAAGGCCTCGCGGGCCGCTCCCCCGGTGAGGAGCAGGGTGCCGTCGACGTCGAAGAGCCAGGCGAGGCGGGTGCTCGAGGCCATCAGGTCCTGCGGGATCGGGTGCGCTGCGCGGCGGGCAGGCCACGGCGGGGCCCGCGTAGAGACGTGGGAAGACCAGGCCATGCTAACATAGGGTCTCTCACGGACCCCGGGACCAGGAAAGGAACACCTCGTGCACGACGACTCCCCCGCCGGCAAGGCCCGCTCCGCCCTCGCAGCCCTCGTCGCGGCCATCGTGGTCCTGTCCGTCAGCCTGGCGCAGGTTCCGCTGCTCGCCGCCGCGCCTGCGCAGACTTCTCCCCGGGACACCCGGCTGGTGCGCGTGAGCCTCGGCACCGCGCTGCCCCTCGATTCGCTGCTGGCGGGCGGCTTCGACATCGTCTCGCTCAAGAAGGGCGCGTGGGCCGACCTGTACGTGCATCCCGGCGACGAGGAGCGCCTGCAGACGCTGGGCGCCGCGCCGCAGTTGCTCGACGACGCGGTCGAACGGCACTTCGCCGAGCGCGCGGGGCTGGAACTCGGCGCCCGTCGGCAACCCGCGCCCGCGAAGGTGCTGAGCGCGGTCGGAGCGGACGGCGTCTTCCGCATCGAGGCGCTCCCGCCCTTCGGCTCGGGCAGCATGGGCGGCTACTGGACGCTCGCCGAGATCAAGATGAAGCTCGATTCGCTGGTGGCGAGCGACACGCGCGACCTGATCGCGGACAAGCTCGACACGCTGGGCACGACGGCGCAGGGCCGGCCCATCTGGGGACTCAGGCTCGGCAGGCGCATGGATGCCCCCGACCTGCGCCCGGCGGTGGTCTTCAACGCCCTCACCCACGCGCGTGAGCCGGAGGGCATGCAGACGCTGTTCTTCTTCGTGGACGACCTGCTCTCGCGCTACGACACGGACTCGTTCGCGCGCTACCTGCTCGACCAGCGCGTGATCTACATCTGCCCGGTGGTGAACCCGGACGGCTACTTCTACAACCAGACCCTGAGCCCCGGCGGCGGCGGGACGTGGCGGAAGAACCGCCGCAACAACGGCACCTCCTACGGCGTGGACCTCAACCGCAACTTCGGCTTCAAGTGGGGCTACGACAACCTGGGCTCGAGCCCCACGCCCTCCAACGAGACCTACCGCGGGCCGTCGGCCTTCTCCGAGCCCGAGACGCAGGCGCAGCGCGACCTGGTCAACTCCCTCCAGCCCGTCACCGGACTCTCCTTCCACAGCTACAGCGACCTCTTCATCCACCCCTGGGGTTACGCCACCCTCACGCCGCCGGACTCGATGGCGTTCTGGGAATGGAACGACGAGGCGACGCGCGGCTCGCCTTACTTCGCCGGCGAGGGCCCACGCATCCTCTACGCCACGAACGGCGACTTCAACGACTGGACCTACGGCGACACGGTGGCCAGGCCGCGTTGCTACTCCTGGACGCCCGAGATCGGGACCGATGCGGACGGCTTCTGGCCCGCCCCCTCGCGCATCCTGCCGCTGGCGCGGGAGAACCTGCTCAAGTGCTACACGGTCGCGGCCATCGCCGGGCCCTACGTGCGGCTCGAGAGCAGCAGCCTCGCCGGCGGCGAGCTGGTCGCCGGCCTGCCCACGCGGCTCGCCGTGCGTGCGCGCAACCTGGGCCTGGCGGCCACGCCCGCGAACCTCACGGCCACGCTGTCCCCGCTCGACGCGGGCGCCGAGGTGCTCCCGGGCGGGGCCACCGTCCTCTTCCCGGCCCTGCCCTCACTCACCAGCGGCGACGCGACCGACGGCGCCGCGTTCCTGGTCGGCGCGTCCGACACGGTGACGCTGGGCCGGATGCTGCGCTTCGAGGTGGCGTTCACGGCCGACGGCGGCTACTTCTCGCGCGACACCGTGGAGCTGCTGGTCGGGCGACCCACGACCGTGCTGCTGGAGCCCTGCGAGACGCTCGCGGACTGGACCGCTTCGAGTGGCTGGGGCGTGGTCTCGACCGACGCACGCCATCCGGACCGCTATTTCACCGACTCGCCTGCGGGCAACTATCCCGACAACGCGAACCTGCGGCTCACCAGCAAGGGCCGGCTCGACCTCTCGAAGAGCCGGCACGCTTACGCGTTCTTCGAGGCACGCTGGCTGGCCGAGCAGACCTACGACGGCACGGTGGTCGAGGCCAGCCTCGACAGCGTGAGCTGGACGCCGCTCGCGGGACGCGGCACCAGCGCCGGCGTCTTCCTGCCGCAGCCCGCGGGCCAGCCGATCTACCAGGCCTCACGCTATCTCTGGAAGACCGACCGGCTCGACCTCTCGGCCTTCGCGGGACCGGCGGGCAGCGCCGTGCGCCTGCGCCTGCGCACCGTGTCCGACGGCTACGTGAACTACGACGGCTTCAGCTTCGACTCGCTTCGCGTGCTGCTCTTCGACCCGGCGCAGCAGCCCGTCCCCACGGCCGTCGGTCCCGCTGCCGCACCCCTGCTCGAATTGGCCGCGCCCTGGCCCAACCCCGCGCGGTCGATCGCACACCTCGGCTTCACCCTGCCCCGCGCGGCGTCCGTCGGGCTCGAGATCCACGATCTGCAGGGACGCCGGGTGCGCACGCTGGCGAGCGGCCACCGCGCGGCCGGCCGTTATGCGCTGGCCTGGGACCTCCGTGACGACGCCGGCCGGCCCGTGGCGCCAGGCGTCTACCTCGCGAGGCTGAGTGGCGAGGCCGGAGAACGGACGCGCCGGATCGTCGCGCTCCCCTAGCCCGCCAGCAGGCCAACGCAGGAATCGCACGGCCAGGCACTCCCCGCCGGGCGCAAGGCACTGGCGCCCCCGGCCCGGGCTCGATCCCGATGCCGCGGCCCGGTCCATGGCGGGCGGGACGACATGACCGCCAGCTCTGGCAACCCGTTGCACACGATGGGTTAAGAGCTGGCTGCCCCGCTCTGGCTGGCGGGGTCCAGAAACCCCGCTGTCTGCCGACAATAAACAATAGCTCAGTCCGCTTCATCGGGGACACGATTCCCCCCCCAACCGATTGGTTCAGGCCCCTCAAGCCGCGACCTGGAGAGAACCTCATGCCCTCCAAGTCCATGAAGATCAGCACCAAGATCGTCGCTCTGACGCTGGTCGCCATCACCGCCGCGCTCGCGGTCGTGGTGTCGGTCTGCCTGGTGAACTTCGACAAGGAGTTGAAGCGCATCGCAGCGGAGAACCAGCAGGTGCGGCTCAAGGTCTTCTGGGCGCTTCTCGGCTCCAAGGGCAGCGAGTACCGGATCCAGGACGACAAGCTGATGGCCGGCGACTACGTGATCAACGACAACTACGAGCTGCCGGACAAGGTGAAGGAGCTCTGCGGGGGCACCGCCACCTTCTTCATGCGGGACGTGAGAGTCAGCACGAACGTGATGAAGCCGGACGGGTCGCGGGCGGTCGGCACGAAGCTCACCGGCCCCGCCTACGACGCCGTCATCAAGAACAACCGGCCCTACCGGGGTGAGACGAAGATCCTGGGCGTGCCCTACTTCACCGCCTACGACCCGATCAAGGACGCCAACGGCGAGACCATCGGCGTGCTCTACGCCGGAGTGAAGAAGAGCGAGTTCTATTCCTCCTACGACAAGCTGCGGACGAACATCCTGCTCATCTCGCTCTTCTTCGGCGCGCTCATGGCCGCCGGCGTGTACGTGATGGTCCGCTGGGCCTTCACCCGGCCGATCGAGCTGTTCGGACGGCGGCTGCAGGAGATCATCCGCAAGGGCGAGGTGGACCTCACCCGCCGGATGGGCTTCGACCGGAACGACGAGATCGGGCATCTGGCCGGCGTGTTCGACGGCTTCATCGGGAGCCTCGAGGAGATCATCACCAAGGTGAAGACCACCGCGGTGCACGTGGACGAGACCCTGGGGGAGGTCGCGACCATCTCGAGCGCGACCCAGGAGCAGGCGTCGATGGTGGAGGAAGTGGCATCGACCCTCGAACAGATGTCCCAGACCATCCGGGAGAATGCCGCGAAGACGGACCAGGGCAAGGAGATGGCCCGGACCTCGGCGGCCATGGCGAACGCCAGCGGCGAGTCCTCGCAGGAACTCAGCGAGGCGATGGGCGAGATCTCCCAGTCGGCGAAGAAGATCGGGGACATCATCGTCACCGTGAACGAGGTCGCCTTCCAGACGAACCTCCTCGCGCTCAACGCCGCCGTCGAGGCGGCGCGTGCCGGCGAGCACGGCCGGGGCTTCGCCGTCGTGGCCACGGAGGTGCGGACGCTGGCGCAGCGTTCGGCGGATGCCGCCAAGGAGATCAAGAAGATCGTCGAGGAGACCACGAGCAAGATCCTCACCGGCGAGGGGATCGTGCGGAACTCGGTGGAAGGCCTGCAGCAGATGGTCATCCACATCAATGGTCTCTCTCAGACCATCGAAGGCATCGCGAGTGACTCGTCCGATCAGGCCAGAGCCGTGGACGAGGTGAACAGGACGATCTCCCAGAACGACCAGGCGACCCAGCAGAACGCGGCCGCGGTCGCGAGTCTTTCCGGCACGGCCGAGGCCATGAAGGCCGAGGCGCGCACGCTCGCGAAGACGGTGAGCCTGTTCCGGGTCTCGCAGGGCGTGCGGCGGGCCGCGTAGCGGGCCCGCAGGCCTTCAGGATCCTGGATGTCCGACGTCCGCCGGGCGGCCCCCCAGGGGTCGCCCGGCGGCGCTTTCAGCCCGGCACCCGGCGCAGGACCGCCGCGTCCGACCGGCGCGGGATGCCTCGCGCGCTCCGACCGGGCTCAGTCTTTCGGCACGTAGAGCCGGTTCGGCCTGCCTTCCGTCCAGGGGTGGTAGCTCAGGGCGAAGCGGACGCGCTCGATCAGCGGCGGGTGATCGTACTCGAATGACTCGACGAAGGGCGACGGCTCGGGGTTCGAGCGGTTCTGCGAGCCGAGCTTCATGAAGGCGCGCGCAGCCGCGTCGTTGGCGTGCGTCAATTCGAGGCCGAAGGTGTCGGCGTCGCGTTCGAGCCGGCGCGAGAAGGCGTTCATGCCGGGCTGGGCGACGAACGAGAACAGCGTCAGCGCCACGATGAAGAGCGGCATCGAGGCGATGTCGTGCAACTCGCTGAATCCCCAGCGCCCACCCCAGCGCCCCACGGCCCAGCGCATGAAGCCGGCGCTGAGCCCGAAGAGCAGGAAACTCACGCCGGTGATGAACAGGATCCCCCACCACATGTGGTGCAGCCGGTAGTGTCCGGCCTCGTGGCCGACCACGAAGAGGATCTCGTCCGTCGTCATGCCCTTGAGGGTCGTGTCCCACAGGACGATGCGCTGCGAGGGACCGAAACCGCTGACGTACGCGCTGATCTTGCGGGTCTGGCGGCTCATGTCCGCCTGCAGGACGTTTCGCGCGGGGATGCCGGCCCGCTCCGCCACTTCGAGGATCCGCGCTTCGAGCCGCTTGTCCTGGAGCGGTGTGAAGCGGTTGGTGAGCGGCTCCACGACCAGCGGCTGGAGAAAGGCCCCGGCCACGATGACCGGCAGCGTGCCCAGGCCCAGCACCAGCCACCAGTGTCCCGGGAAGCGCCGGACGGGCGCGTACGCGAGCTTGACGAGCGGCACGACCCCGAGGAAGCCGAAGGAGACGAGCACGGGGATGAGTTGCTCGAGGAACCAGGGGACGAAACCCTGGGCCGAGAGCCCATAGCGGTGCTCGAGGGCGAAGTCCCGGTAGTACGCGAGCGGGAAGCCGAGCGCGAAGCCGAGCACGAGATAGAGCGTGAGGTAGACGAGCACCTGCACGTAGGAGTGGCGACTCAGCCTCTGCGCCAGGTCCCGCATCCACGCGGAGAGCCCCGAGAAGAGGAAGAAGAGCCCCAGCAGGATCCCGTAGAGGGGCTCGATGAAGCCGAGCGCGGCACGCGTGGTGGAGTAGGCGCGGTTCTGCGGCGTGAAGTTGGCGCGCACTTCGGCCACGTAGTCGCGGGGCGGGGGCATCGCCACCGTCTGCGCCAGGCTGTCCGCCCGCGGCAGGCTGTCCGCCCGCGCCAGGCTGTCCACGCGCGCGACGCTGTCCGCCACGACGTGGGCGCGCAGCTGCCGCAGCCAGGCTCGGTAGGCGCGCCGGGCGCTGTCGGGCGCGGCGTGCGGACGCCGGCCGGGCACGGGCGCCGCATCGAGTGTGGCGCGCGCGGAGTCCGGCGGAGCGGCGGACGCGGGCAGGGCCGAACCGGCCCCCGGCAGAAGGGAGAGCAGGAGTAAGGCGAGGAGCAGAGCGGAACGCGACGGTCGCTGCCGGAGCATGACGGCCTCCCTGGGCGGGCGTTGGGTGCCGGTACTCTATCCGGGCGCTCCCGCCCACCGCAACGGCTCCCTGCCAGCCTGCTCGCTGATGCGAACGCGGCTGATGAACGGTCCAGGCTAGGGGACGATGACGATCCTGCGCCGGAAGGCCGTGCTCCCCAGCTGCGCCCGGACCAGGTAGACGCCCGCGGCGAGTCGCACGCCACGATCGTCCCGGAGGTCAAAGGCCAGCTCCCGCGGCCCCGGGCCGTAGGACTCGTCCGCCAGCAGGCGCACGCGGCGGCCACCGAGGTCGAACACCTCGACCTTCACCTGCGTGGCCTCGGGCAGCGTGCAATCGAAGCGTGACAGGTCACGAGCCGGGTTGGGCCGTGGGGCCGAGAACGAGATCACGAGCACGGGCGGCGCCACCGGCGCAGCCACCGTCCGGAAGCTCCGCACGCTCGACCACGCGCTCAACCCGCCCTCGTTGCTCGCCTGCACCCGCCAGTGGTAGGTCGAGTCGTTCGCCAGACCGCCCACCGCGTACGAGGTCGCCACGATCCCGGCCTGGTCCAACACCGGACTGAGGAAGTTCGGCTCCCGCGCCACCTGCAGCCTGTAACTCGCCGCCCCGCCCGAGGCCTGCCAGGCCAGTATCGGCCCTGTCGCCACCCCGGTCGCCCCGTCCTCCGGCGAGATCAGCGTCGAGGCTGCGGGGGCCTGGACCGTGCTCAGCGGTATGCGGGCGATCACGTTCGACATCGCCGACCAGTTGCCGGCCTCATCCACGGTCTTGAGGGCGAGGTAGCAGATCACTCCCGCCGGCGGTCCGTCGAGGACATAGGACTGAGTGGTGCCGGGAGTCGCGGGCAGGGGCATGTCCGGAGCCTGGGTCGCCTGCGGGAAGTTCTGGGGCGTGATCATCTGCGCCGAGTAGCGCAGGTCATAGCGGGTCGCGCGCCCCACCAGGCTGTCTCCGCCGGGCGCGCTCCAGGTGAGCGTCACGGAGCCGGCCCCCGAAGAGGCGACCCACGCGGAGTTCACGATCGTGATAGCAGTCAGGATGACCAGGATGCGGTGCAAGGACAACGAATTCTCCGTTCCTTGGAATTCAGCGAGGCGGCCATGCCCCGCGGCCATGGAAACCGAATCACTCGTGATACCGTCAGAAGCGGCCTGACTCGAAGACCAGCGATCCCGTCAGATGAGGCGCGCTCCCGGTCAGGGCGCACTGACCTCGATCGTCGGTCTCCGTTACAACCTGCAGATCCGGAACACGACAAGGCTGTTCCTTGGCCCGACACAGCAAGGCCGGTGCCATTGATAACCCATTCCGGGGGCGGAGTTCCAGCGGAATGTGAGTCCCGCGCTTCCCCGGGTGATAATTGTCATCTGGCCCGACAGTTGGTCTCCCGCGGCCCTGACGACGCGTCCGGTCTGCACGACCGCAGGTGGGCTCGAGTGATCGGGTCGGTGTGGACGATGAGGCACACGGGTGGGACAGACTTGCCACACGCGAGCCAGCCTGTCGCGTTCCGTAGCGGTGAACCTCGAATCGGAAGCTGTTACAGGATCACGAGCCGGCGGCTGACGGTCGCCCCTTCCGCCACTGCTCGAACGAGATAGACGCCTGCAGCCACCCGGCGCCCGCTCCCATCGGCGAGGTCCCATTCGAGGGGCGTCGTGCCCGCGGCGAAAGGGCCGTTGGCCAGGGAGCGCACAAGCCGGCCTGTGAGGTCGAAGACCTCGACGCGAGCCCGGCCCGGCCCCACCAGCGTGAGTTCCAGGCGCGCCAGGACCCGTGCGGGATTGGGCCCGGGGCGCCCGAGCGCGACCGCGGCGCCGCCCGGCCCCACCGGAGGGGCCGCGGAGCTGTCCTGGTCGAAGAGGATCTGGACCGGCGGCATGCCGGTCGCGAGCGGGCCGGCGAGACAGGTGTCGCTGCCGGCCTCGTACACGAAGAGCCCCGGGGCGGCGAAGCTGCTGTTGCAGACGTAGAGTTCGCCACGCCCATCGAGGGCCGCGTCCGAGAGGCTGTAGCCGCCCGGAGCGTAGAGCGTGGCGAGCAGGCTCCCGGTCCCCGGGTCCCATGAGACCAGGCTCGTGTTGCCGGAAGCGTCGCTCACGATCGCGTAGGGGTGTCCATCGCCAGCGGCGATCACGCTCAGCACGTCCCCGGCCATGGCGGCCTCGGTGATCACGTATCCGGCGCTGCGGATGGCGGCGGGCTGTCCGTCCCGCGCCGGGACCACGATGTCCTCGACGCCACCGTCCCATGCGCCCCAGCTCCCCGAGCAACCGATGTACAGGTGCGAGTCCGAGAGCGGCCCGGTCCCCGGGAGCACGGCGAAGTCGGTGCCCGGGTTCAGGCCCCGCAGCCTCACGACCTGGGTGCCGGGTGTGAGCGGGTCGGCGTCGTAGACGGTGTCCGCCCGCATGTCCACCACCACGACCAGCCCCGTGTCGGCCGGGACGAAGTTCGCGAGCCGCCCCAGCGCGACGAAGAGCAGGTCGCCTACCACGGCCAGGTGTGCGGCCTCGGGGTTGCCGTCCGCGTCGGCCCACGCGGCGAGCGGGATGGCGCCGAGCGTGGCCCCCGTGGACGGGTCCACGATCAGCAGGTCCGGGGATCCGAGCCGCGAGACGTAGGCCTTCGAGGGCGAGGCGAAAGCGATGTCCTGCGGGTTGGTGCCGTTGCCCACGGAGAACTGCCGCACCGTGGCGTAGCCCTGCGCCGGGTCGATGACCTGGACGTTGTCATAGCCGTAGCGGTTCACCACGTAGATCAGCCCGCGATAACAGCGTGCCACCGGGTCGGAGGACACGACGGCCACGTCGCGGCTGATCGCGCGGGTCGCGAGGTCCACGACGCTCAACGTGCCGCTGGTGTAGTCGGTCGTCAGGATGTAGCCCTTCGTCGCCGCGGCACGGGCCGGCGAAGCCAGGGCGAGGCCGGCGAAGAGCACGAAGAGGCGCAGCAGACAGGATCGCATCATGGTCATGGCTCCGTGCGGGGGACTGCGCCTGCGGCCAGCCGCCAGGTGCAGCCGAGGAAGACGCTCCGCCCGGGCAGCGGGAAGCCGCCCACGTCCACGGCGCGGTCGTCGAGTAGGTTCTTGCCTTCGAGCGTCAGGCGCAGCGCGGCCGGGAACGGCGCGATCGAGAGCGAGGCCCCGGCCAGCCGCCGCTCGGCCACGCGCTGGAGATTGTAGGGGTCGAGCAGGTTGTCGCCGATCACCTCCAACTCGGCGCCCGCCCTCAGGCCCGCACGACCCGGCGCGCGCCACTCCAGCCGGGCCCGGCTCTGACGCGACGGGCGGCCGGGCAGACGCTTGCCCACCCAGAACGAGGGCAGCGGGCCCTGATTGATCGCCGACTGCCACGACCACGCCGCCGTCAACAGCAGTTGCCAGGGCAGCTCGAGCCGCGCGCTCCATTCCTCTCCGCGGATGCGCGCGCGACCGAAGTTCTGGGCCTTCATGCTGCTCGCCGAGTTCCTCACGAAGACGATGAGATCGCGCGCGTCGGAGCGGAAGCGCGCCCACTCGAGGGCGCCCTCGCCCCGTCCGAGCCGGCCGCGCCAGGCGGCGCCCGCGTCCCGGTTCTCGGCGCGCTCGGGGAGCAGCGCGGGGTTCCCCGTCACACTCCCCTGGTCGCCGAACAACTCGACGAACCCGGGCGCGCGGTTCGCCCGCGCCCAGTTGGTCCGCACCTCGAGCCCGCGCCCCAGGTCGAGCCGGGCGCCGAGCTGCGGGGAATCGAGCACGCGCGCGACGTCGCTGCTCGAGAGCGCCCCTCCCACCACGAGCGAGCGCAGGTGGTCCTCGATGCGGTCCCAGCGCCGCGCGGCGTGCAGCACCAGCCGTCCGTCGGGGGTGCGCAGCTGGAGGCCCGCCATGGCGCCACGGGCGAGCCGGCGGCTCGGCGGCGGGTCGGGCAGTCCATCGGCCGCATCGCGCGTGTCGGCGCGCTCGCGCCCCAGCGAACCGGCGCACTCGAGCGCGAGCCACGGGGCCGGCCGGGCCCAGGCGAACGAGAGCGCGAGCCGCTCGGCCATGGAGCGCTCGTCGGTGTCGTGCCGGCTCGTCCCCAGTTCGCCGCGGTCCGGAAGCCGCGTGTCGCGGAAGCGCGAACGCTCGCGGTCCGCGGAGAGCCGCAGCGTCGCGCGCGGGACCAGAGCGGCGCCCTCGCGTGTCACCTCGAGCAGGCTCAGTGCGCGCTGGAAGGACAGCCGGGTCGAGAGCGCCGGGTCGGCGCCGAGCCCGGGCAGACCCTGGGCCTTGTGGAAGAGCTCCTCGCGCACGCGCAGGCGCAGGTCGCGTCGCGGCTGCCAGGTGAGGCTCCCGAGCGCGCTCCAGGAGTCGAAACGGTTGTTCCGCCGGATCTTCGTGCTGTCGTCGGCCGTGTTGTACTCCGTGGCATTGTCGTCCAGGTAGCGGTAGTCGCCGGCCGAGCCCTGGTAGCCCGCGTGCAGCAGCAGGCCGAGCGGGCCGCGCTCGAACCCGGCGCTGCCACGGCCCTCCCAGGTCGAGAAGGAGCCGCGGGCCAGGTGGATCTCGCGCAGCCCCGGCGAGGAGACCGTGACCAGGTTGATGGCCCCGCCCGGCGAAGCGACGCCCAGGCTCAGGGGCCCGAGTCCGCGGAAGATCTCGACCCGCTCGATGGCGGTCGCCGGCAGATCGCCCAGGCTCACCACGCCGTGGGCCGCGGAAGTGAGCGGCACGCCGTCGAGGAAGACCGTGACCTGCCCCGGCGCCGCACCGCGCAACGAGACGGTGCTGAAGGAGCCGAGCCCGCCGTACTGCGCGACGCGCACCCCCACGGCCTCGGAGAGCAGCTCCGAAACACTCTCCAGCGCGCGGACCGAGACATTGGAGCGCAGCTCGGTGACGAACGCGGTGGGCAGCAGCCGGCGCGCCTCCGAGAGCACGCGCTCCCGCTCGACCTGCACCCCGGGGAGCACGGTGACCGTGTCCGCGAGGTTCGCCCGGCGCGCTGCTGCGGACCTGGCCGCCGGCGCGGGCGCCGGGCGCACGCCGGCGCGCGCGGAGAGCGAGTCCGGTCGGAGAGCCGCCAGAGCATCCGCCGCTCGCGCGCCCGCCAGCGCGGTGAGCGAATCGCTCCCGACGAGCAGGAAGAGGACTGCCAGGCCCTGGACGATCACGGCGTCACGCGCGCCCCAATCCGACAGCCCCGCCCCGGGAGGAATCCACCGGAAACGGGGCCACGCGGACGCCGTTCCCCGCGGATGCCCTCCAGCGAGGCATCACGGGCTGCACCCGCCCTCTCCCGATGCGCGTCTGGCGCGTCGGCAGCTGCGGGCCGTTGCCTCCGGGCAGGTTTCCTGACTCAGGGCTGCTGCGGGGTCTCGCCTTCCCAGCCCGCATCGCAGGCCAGTGGCGTTCGAGACCCGGTATGCCCATCACAGTGGCGGGACCGTGGGGGCATCTCACCCCCCTTCCCTCTTAGCCGCGCGCTGCGGCACCCGGAAGACTGCGCGCGGACACTGCCCCGCGTGGCGGTCGCTGTCAAGAAGGAACGCATCGGCAGGCGGAACGGCGCGGCGCGGGTCGCTCGCTTCGCGCACCGGCGGTTCGTCGAGGCGGCGGTGCGCCCGGCGATCGAGCACGCCCGAGACCCGGCAGCCCCTTGATTCGGGCCGGGCGAGTCCCTATCTTCCCCCCCGTGCTCGCCCGATTGAAGGGACTCCTGCTCGGCGGTCCCAAGAACCTCCTCGATCCGCGCATCCATCACAACCTCGCCCTGGTGGCCATGCTGGCCTGGATCGGGCTGGGTGCCGACGGACTCTCGTCCTCCTCGTACGGCCCCGAGGAGGCGTTCCTCAATCTGGGCGGACACGTCCATCTCGCCCTCTACCTGATGGTGGCGACGGTGGTCACCGTCTTCCTGATCTCGGCCTCCTACAGCCAGATCATCGAGCTGTTCCCGACCGGCGGCGGCGGCTACCTGGTCGGCACGAAGCTCCTGGGCCCGGCCGCCGGTATCGTCTCGGGCAGCGCGCTGGTCATCGATTACGTCCTGACCATCGCCATCTCGACCGCGGCGGGCGTCGAGGCCATCTTCTCGTTCCTGCCCCCCGAACTACAGCCCCTGAAACTGCCGACCGAGCTCCTGATGGTTACACTGCTCACCGGGCTCAACCTGCGCGGGGTCAAGGAATCGATCCTGGTGCTCACCCCCATCTTCCTCACCTTCATGCTGACCCACATCCCGCTCATCCTCTACGGCGTGCTGCGCCACTCGAACGCCCTGCCCACCCTGATGGTCGACACCGTGGCCGATACCCACGCGGCCATCGCGGAGCTGGGCATGCTGGGGGTCGCCGCCGTGTTCCTGCGGGCCTTCTCGATGGGCGGCGGCACCTACACCGGCATCGAGGCCGTGAGCAACAGCACCGACATCCTGCGCGAGCCGCGGGTGCAGACCGGCAAGCGCACCATGCTCTACATGGCGACCTCGCTCTCGTTCACCGCCGGTGGCATCCTGCTCTGCTACCTGCTGAACGGCGTGCAGCGCCAGCCCGGCCGGACCCTGAACGCCTCGCTGTGGGACATCCTCACCAGCGGCTGGACCGTGGGCGGCTTCCCGATCGGCCCGCTGGTGGTCGCGATCACCCTGATCTCGGAGGGCGCGCTGCTGTTCGTCGCCGTGCAGACGGGCTTCACCGCGGGCCCGCGCACGCTCGCGGCCATGGCGGTGGACGAGTGGGTCCCCAAGCGCATGGCCCACCTCTCCGAGCGGCTCGTGACCCAGAACGGCGTCATCGCCATGGGGCTCGCCGCCACGGCCGTGCTGATCTACACGACGGGCCAGGTCAAGATCCTGATCGTCATGTACTCGATCAACGTGTTCATGACCTTCACCCTGAGCCAGCTGGGCATGGTGCGCCACTGGTGGCAGATGCGCGCCGAGGGCGGGCACTGGCGGCGGCGCATGATCGTGGCGATGACCGGCACCTCCGTGACTGCGACCGTGCTGCTGATCACGTCCGTGATCAAGTTCCGCGAGGGCGGCTGGGTGACCCTGATCGCCACGGGCGTGCTGGTCGGCTTCTGCTACATGGTGCGCACGCACTATCGCCGGGTGCGCAAGATGCTGCGCTCGCTCGATGAGGTGCTGGGGAACCTGCCGCTCAGCGAGCACGGCGCGCCCGCGGAGCTGGCCACCGAGGGCCCCACCGCCATCGTGCTGGTCGAGTCCTACAGCGGGCTGGGCATCCACACCCTGCTCTCGATCATCCGGATGTTCCCCCGCCACTACAAGAACTTCGTCTTCTGCGCCGTGGGCCTGGTGGACTCGGGGCAGTTCAAGGGGACGAAGGACGTCGAGGCCCTGGAGGCCAAGGTGCGCGCCGATCTCGAGAAGTTCGTGGAACTGGCGCAGCGCATGGGCGTGTACGCCGAGTATCGCTACATCCTCGGCACGGACCTCATCTCCGAACTCGAGACCATGAGCCTCGACGTCACCCGGGAGTTCCGGCGCTGCGTGGTGTTCGCCGGGCAGCTGGTGTTCCAGAAGGAGAACCTCTTCACCCGCTCGCTCCACCACGAGACCGCCTTCTCGGTCCAGCGCCGCCTGCAGTTCCGCGGGGTCCAGGTCGTCATCCTGCCCATCCGCGTCTGGGACCACATCCAGGTCGCTTGATCGCGCCGGCGCCCGCCGGCCGGGGGGACACCGTGATCACCATCGATCTGAGTGGCAGGCACGCCGTGGTCATGGGCGTGGCCAACCACCGCAGCCTGTCGTGGGCCATCGCGCAGCAGCTGCACCGCGCGGGAGCCGCACTCTGCCTGACCTACGCCGGCGAGCGGCTGCGGGCCGACGTCGAGCAGCTGGCCTCGCGCCTGCCCGGCACGCTGACGCTCGCCTGTGACGTGACCGAGGACCGCACCATCAGCGCCGTCGCGCGCCGGCTGCAGCGCGAATGGGGCTCGGTCGAGTGTCTGGTCCACGGCATCGCCTACGCGCGCAAGCAGGACCTCGAGGGCAAGTTCGTCGCGACCTCGCGCGAGGGCTTCCAGATCGCGCTCGAGGTCAGCGCCTACTCACTGCTCAACGTCACCAACCACCTGCTGCCGCTGCTCGAGCGCAACGGGGCGAGCATCGTCACGCTCTCCTACCTCGCCGCCGAGCGCGCGGTGCCCAATTACAACGTCATGGGCAGCGCCAAGGCGGTGCTCGAGCAGAGCGTGCGCCAGCTGGCCTGGGAGCTGGGCCCGAAGGAGATCCGGGTGAACGCCATCTCGGCCGGCCCGGTGAGCACGCTGGCCGCGCGCGGCGTCCACGGCTTCGTCGGCATGCTGCGGCACCACGCCGAGCGGGCGCCCCTGCGGCGCAACATCACGCGCGAGGAGGTCGGCTCCGCCGGGCTCTTCATGCTCTCGGACCTCTCGAGCGGCATCACCGGCGAGACCCTCTACGTGGACGCCGGCTACCACGTGATGGGGCTGTAGGAACGGGGATCCACGAGCCCGCAGCCTGCGAACCCGATCCGTCCGTGGTCC
>JANXPZ010000136.1 GCA_025357055.1 Candidatus Eiseniibacteriota bacterium
CCGGCAGCTCGATGATGATCGCGAGCCCGTGCGGCTCGCGCGTCTCGGCGCTGACGGTGCCGCCGTGGCGCTCGACGATCTCCCGCACGATCGCCAGCCCCAGTCCCGAGCCGCCGGCCTCGCGGGTCGCGCCGGCGACCCTGGCGCCCGCGGCGCGATAGAAGCGCTCGAAGGCGTGCGCCAGGTCCTCGGGCGGGAGCCCGGGTCCGTCGTCGCTCACCGTGAGGCGGAAGCGGCCATCGAGTCCGGTCACGGGCGTGAGCGCCAGCTCGACCGTGCCACCCGCCGGGACGTAGCGCAGCGCGTTAGCCAGGAGGTTCTCCAGCACCTGTTCCGTGCGGTGGCCGTCCGCCTCGATCCAGGCGGTCTCCGCGGACTCGAGCCAGCGCAGGCTCAGGCCCGCCTCGCGGAAGCGCGGCTCGAAGCGCGCGGTCGTGTTGCGGCACAGCGCGGCCCAGTCGAGCGGTTCCAGCGCGAGCGGCGAGGCCCCGGCCTCGAGGCGCGCCAGCTCGAACAGGTCGCGGATCAGGCGGTCGAGCCGCTGCGATTCGTCGAGCACCCCGCGCACGTAACGGGCGCGCTCCTCGTCGGACACGGACACGCCGGGGTCGAGCAGGGTCTCGGCGTAGCCGCGGATCGACGTCAGCGGAGTGGCCAGCTCGTGGGTGATGTCGGCGAAGAGCTGGCGACGCTGCTGTTCGGTCTCCTCGACGCGTGTGCGCGCCTCGGCGAGCCGCTCGGTCATCCAGTCGAGGCGGGCGGCCACGCGGCCGATCTCATCACGCCCCGTGTCGCCGATCCGCGCGGTGAGGTCACCCTCGGCCACGCAGGCAGCCAGCGTCTCCATGGCGCGCAGGCGCCGCACCAGCATCTGCACCACGATGAGCGCGACCAGGAACGAGGCGATGACGGCCATGGGCAGGAAGAGCAGGGCGGTCTGCGGATCGATGTAGCCGGGGTCGCGCGGCCACACGGGTCGCACCACGATGACCTCGCCCAGCGTGACGGCGCCGCGCAGGACGGGTCGGCGCACGATCACCTCGCGACGCATCCACGGGCTGCGCTCGGCGGACTCGCCGGGCCGGTGCTCGGGGTCGGCGCCCTCGATGACGCGCTCGATGAAGTGCCTGCGATTGGGCGGGTCGGCGTCGAGGTGTCCGAGCGCGTCGCGGAACGCCACGAAGCCGGGCCCGGGGCCCAGCACCCTGCGGTGTTTCTCGAGCAGCGCGTGGACGGTGGCGACGCCCAGGGACTCGGGCTCGGCCGCGAGTTCGGTGGCCAGGCCCGACGCCACGAGCTCGGCGCGTGCGCGTGCCTCGCGCACCTCGAGCGGCCGCAGCACCGCGACCGCGATCAGGATCTGCGTCAGCGTTCCCACGGCGATCGCCGTCAGGAACATGCCCGAGATGGTCCAGAACAGGCTGCGCCCGCGCGGTCCGGTCCTCACGCGCCCTCCTCCGGGAAACGGTAGCCCGCGCCCCACACGGTCTGCACGTAGCGCGGCTTCGAGGGGTCGGTCTCCAGCTTGCGCCGCACCCGGCTCACGAGGCTGTCGATGGAGCGGTCGTCCACCACGCGATCGCTGCCCCAGACGTGCTCCATGAGCGCCTCGCGGCTGAAGACGCGCCCCGGCCGCGTGGCGAGGAAGTGGAGCAGGTCGAACTCCAGCGTGGTGAGGGGCACCGGCTGGCCATCGCGCTCCACCGTGCGGCGGCCCGGATCGATGCGCAGCCCGGCGGTCTCGGTCACCCGCTCGGTGAGTGTGCCACCCGAGCGCCGCAGCAGCGCTCGCACGCGCGCCACCAGCTCGGCGGTGCTGAAGGGTTTGGTGATGTAGTCGTCGGCGCCGAGTTCGAGTCCGAGGAGCTTGTCGCTCTCGCTGGTGCGCGCAGTGACGACCAGGATGGGCACGTCGCTGTCGCGGCGCAGGCGGCGCGTGACCTCGAGCCCGTCGAGGCCCGGCAGGCCAAGGTCCAGCACGACGAGTGCGGGCTTGAGACGCGCGAAATCCGCCAGCGCCCGCCCGCCGTCGGGCGACTGGTGACACTCGAAGCCCACAGCCTCGAGGTTCTTGGCGATGACGTCGGCGATGCGCGCGTCGTCCTCGACCACCAGGATCGTCTGTCCCACGTGAGGCTCCAGGGTGCGCGGCGCGGGTCCCGCCCCGCGTCAGGACTCTACCCTATCCGGTCGGTGTGGCAGAGATGTGGCAGGTGCGTGGCCGTTCGTGGCCCGGCTGCCGGCGGTCGCGCACCGCGAAACGACGCGCGGCTGCGCGGACGATGCCCCGACCGGCCGCCCGAATTTGCCGCTTCGCCGTCACATCTCTGCCACATGGCCCGCTTATGGTATGGGTGATGCACGGAACGGCGATCCCCTCCCGGGTCCGCGCCCACTTCAACGCAGGAGGCTCAGGATGATCCGTCGAATGGTGACCGGGCTCGGATTGATCGCGGGCGTGGGGCTCGCGGGTGTGGCGGGCGGGGCCGGGACGACCGTGACGGCCGGGGTGGCCGGCACGGCACAGGTGGCAAAGACGACCGTTGCAGTGCAGGCGCCCGACCTGACCGGAACCTGGAAGTTCGATCCGAAGCGCAGCGATTCGATGCAGCGGCCCGGAGGCGGGCCGCTGGAGCGCGGGCCTCGCGGCGGCATGGGCGGTCCGGGGCGGATGGGAGGCGCGGGCGACATGGGCGGCGCCGGCCGGGCGCCCGGCGGTGACGCGGAGCGCGGGCCGCGCGGCGGCGGCCCCGGTGGCGCGGGACGGCCGGGGCGACTGCCGGACCTGATGCACGTCACGATGACCGCGGCGCTCGTGAGCTTCGAGGACTCGACCGGGAAGGTGCTGCAGGAGATCACGACGCTCGCGGGCGCCGTGGACCGGCAGGCCCACGCACCGGGTGCGCAGGTGCTGGGCGGCGAATGGAAGGACGGCCGCCTGCAGGCGCAGCAGGCGAGGCCGGACGGCGCGCAGGTCACGCAGACCATCACCCTCGAGGAGGGCGGAGCGCTGCTCGTGATCCGCACCGCGATGCCCGCCTTCGGCGACCGGCCGGCCCGTGAGCACAAGCGGGTCTACCGGCGGGTGGGCGGTTGATGGACCGGCCGGCGATGTCTCCTGCGATCGGAACGGCCCCGGACGCGGTCATCCGCGTGCGGGGCCTGAGCCGCGACTTCGTCATGGGCAGCGAGACCGTGCGGGCGCTGCGGGACCTCGACCTCGTGGTCGAGCGCAACGAATACGTGGCGATCATGGGCCCGTCGGGCTCGGGCAAGTCCACGCTCATGAACATCCTTGGCTGCCTCGAGACGCCGACGCGCGGTGATTACTGGCTGAACGGCCAGCGGGTCTCGGGCATGAGCGACGCCGAGCTGGCGAGGAGCCGCAACCGCGAGATCGGCTTCGTGTTCCAGACCTTCAACCTGCTCGCGCGCGCCACGGCGCAGCGCAACGTGGAGCTGCCGCTGGTCTACGCGGGGGTCCCCGCCGAAGAGCGGCGCCGGCGCGCGCGGGCCACGCTCGAACGTGTCGGGCTGGCGGACCGGATGCACCACCGCCCGAACGAGCTGTCGGGCGGGCAGCGGCAGCGGGTCGCGATCGCGCGCGCCCTGGTGACGCAGCCGGCGCTGCTGCTGGCCGACGAACCCACCGGCAACCTCGACAGCCGCACGGGCGAGGAGGTCCTGGCGCTCTTCCGCGAACTGCACTCCGAGGGGCAGACCATCGTTGTCGTCACGCACGAGGCGGACGTCGCGGCGCATGCGCGACGGCGCATCGTGCTGCGCGACGGTGCGGTCGAGTCGGACGAGGAGACGATGACGCGCGGGGGCGCAGGCGGTCACGCCGGCGCGCGCCCGGGGCAGGGACGACAAGAGGAGGTCCGATCATGACGTGGCGGTGTGTCTTACTCGTGACGGTCGCGATCTCGGTCCCGGCGTCCGCCGGCGCGGATCCGCGACCCATCTCCCTGGCGGAAGCGCTGTCGCTGGCCGAGCGGAACGCGGTCTCGGTCATCCAGGCGCAGGGGCAGCAGCGCACGGCCGCAGCCGGCGTGCGCTCCGCCTACGCCGCGTTCCTGCCGTCGCTCAACCTTTCGGCCGGGGCCTCGCGCCAGCTCCCCGCGCGGGCGAACCAGACGCGGGTCGAGAACGGACAGGTGGTCACCCTGGCGTCGGAACCGTGGTCGTTCAGCACGGGACTCGGGGCGAGCATGACCCTCTTCTCGGGCGGCGGCCGCTTCTTCGATCTGCAGCAGGCGCGCGCCCAGGCGGTCGGGGCCGAGGCGAACCTCCTCACCCAGCGCTACGCGACCGCGCTCTCGGTCAAGCAGCAGTTCTTCGGCGTGCTGGCCGCCCGCGAGTCCGAGGGGGTGGCGCGCGCCCAGCTCGAGCAGGCCACGCAGCAGCTCAAGACCTCGATCCTGCGCCTGCGGCAGCGGGTCGTGACCCGCTCCGATTCGCTGCGCTCGGAGATCCAGGTGCACAACGCCCAGCTCGCGGTGCTGCAGGCCCGCACCGCCCTCGAGTTCGCGGACGCCACGCTCGCGAGCCTGGTGGGCTCACCGGTTCCGGTGACGGCGGCGGCCGACGATTCGCTCGACCGGCCCGGACTGGCGCTGGACGACGAGCAGCTGCACGCGCAGGTGCTGGACGGTCCGGCGGTGCGCCAGGCGCTGGCGTCGGTCGACGGCGCGCGCGCGGCCCTGCGCGGCACGTGGGCGGGCTACCTGCCCGCCGTGACCGCGAGTTACTCGCGAAACGGGAGCGGCACCGGGGCCGGCTTCTCGCTCTCGAACGACGACTTCTCGTACTCGGGCGGGCTTCGGCTCTCCCTGTCGCTCCCGATCTTCACACAGTTCCAGAACGAGCAGCGCGTGACGCAGTCCCAGGTGGCCCGCGAGAACGCCGAGGCGGCCCTGCGCGACGCGCGGCTCACGGCGCTGGCCGGCCTCACGCAGTCGCTCGGCTCGTTCCATGCGGCCGAGGAGCGCGTGGCCATCCAGACGGCCACGGTCCAGGCGGCCGAGGAGGACCTGCGCATGCAGAAGGACAAGTACGAGATCGGCGCCGCGACCCTGCTGGACGTGCTGACCTCGCAGACGACGCTGGACCAGGCGCGCCACGATCTCATCCAGGCGCGCTACGACAAACGCACCGCCCGGGCGCAGCTCGAGGCACTCGTGGGAAGGAGCCTGTGACATGCATGTGAATCCAGTTCGGCCCTGCGTTGGAGCAGCCGGAAGGAGGATGCCGTGAAGCCGCGCGCGTTGCGTTCACGGATCGCGCGTCCCGCGCTGCTGGCGGTGGCGCTGGTGGTGGTGGCAGCCGCGCTCGGAGCGTCGTGCTCCTTCCTGGGCCGCTCGCGCAAGGTCTCGGCGGTGGCGACCGAGGCCGTGGCGCGGCGGGACATCGACCAGACCGTCCAGGCGACCGGCACGGTGGAACCGGTCGAGACCGTGGAGATCAAGTCGAAGGCCTCGGGCCAGATCCTGCGCATGCCGGTCGAGGTGGGCTCGGTGGTGCGGGCCGGCCAGTTGCTGGCTCAGATCGACACCGTGAACGTCCAGAACCAGTACGACCAGGCGCTGGCCTCGCTGCGGGCCGCGCAGGCCGGCGTCGAGGTGACGGCCGCGCAGAAGAAGCGCGCCGACGAGCTGTTCTCGCGCGAGGTCATCACGACCGATCAGTACGAGAGCGCGACGCTGGCGTACGCCAACTCCCAGTCGGACCTGGTGCGGGCCCGCTCGAGCCTGGAGATCGCGCGGCAGGCCCTCGAGGATGCCACCGTGCGGGCGCCCGGGAACGGGACCATCCTGGCGCAGCCCGTGGTGAAGGGGCAGGTGATCACCTCGGCGACCCAGTCGATGAGCGGCGGGACCACGCTGCTCATGATGGCGGATCTCAACCGCATCCAGATGCGTGCGCTGGTGGGCGAGACCGACATCGGCAGCGTGCGCCCCGGGCAGCCCGCCACGGTGGCGGTGGACGCGTTCCCCAACCGCACGTTCCGGGGGCAGGTCGTCAAGGTCGAGCCCCAGGCGGTGGTGCAGCAGTCCGTCACCATGTTCCCGGTGCTGGTGACCATCGAGAACGAGGACGGGCTGCTGCTGCCCGGCATGAACGGTGAGGTCACGGTCTACATCGAGCAGCGCACGGGCGTGCTGGCGGTGCCGCTGGACGCCGTGCGCACCGTCCGCGAACTGCCCGCGGTCGCCACTGCGCTGGGCGTGAATGCGGATTCCGTGAAGGCCCAGGTGGAGCGGCAGGTGGAGGTCCGCCGCGCGGCACGGGCCGCGGCCGATTCGACGCGCGGGGGCGGTGGATGGGCGCGCGGGGGCGAACCGGGCCGCGGCCCCGGTGGGGCCGGGGCAGGCAGCAGGGATCCGGGCCGAGGGCCCGCCGGCGATGGGGCGCGGCGTGGTGCGGCCGGCGCCGCGGGGCTCTCGCAGGGCCCCGGTGGCGGCGGAGGGCAGCATGGCGCCGGTGCGGGCTCTCGCCAGGCGCAGGTCGTCTTCGTGAAGACCCCGCGCGGGCTCGAGCCGCGCATCGTGAGGCTGGGGATCAGCGATTTCGACTACGTGCAGGTGGTCGACGGCCTCGAGGAGGGCGACGAGGTCGCCCTGTTGAGCGTGGCCGAGGTGCAGGTCAAGCGGCAGAGCGACCAGGCGCAGATGAGGCAGCGGATGGGCAGCGGCATGCCCGGCGTGGGGAGCCCGCCCGCCGGTGGCGGCCGCGGCGGACCGGGAGGGCACTGACATGCTGATCGGCGAGACCGTCAATGTCGCCCTCGAGGCGCTGGGGGCGAACAAGCTGCGCTCGTTCCTCACCATGCTGGGCATCGTGATCGGCGTGGCCGCGGTGATCACCATGGTCGCGCTGGGCCGCGGCGCGCAGCAGTCGGTGAACGACCGCATCGCGGCGCTGGGCACCACGCTGCTGACGGTGATGCCCGCCCACAGCTTCGGCGCGGGCCGTGTGGCCTCGGCCTCGGATCACGCCGAGCTCAAGGTGGACGACGCGCGGGCCATCGAGGAGCGCGCCACCTATGTGGTGGCCGTGCAGCCCGAGATGTCGCGCTCGCTCCAGGTGCAGTACGAGAACCGCAACACCAACACCTCGATCGTGGGCACGTCGGCGAACTACCTCGAGGTGCGGAAGTTCAAGCTGGCCGCGGGGCGGATGTTCACGACCGCGGACGACGCGGCCAAGCGGCGCGTGGCCGTCGTGGGATCGCAGGTGATCGCGGACCTCGGCGTGACGTCGGCGCAGGCGCTGGTGGGCGCCGAGCTCCGGATCAACAAGGTGCAGTTCACCGTGGTCGGCGTCCTCGCCTCGAAGGGACAGGGCGGCGGCTTCATGAACCCCGACGACCAGGTCCTGATCCCCCTGCAGACGGGACGCTACCGCCTGCTGGGCGGTGACCTGCTGCGCGTCATCAACGTGCTGGCGCCGAGCGAGAAGGACATCCCGCTCACCATGGCCGAGGTGCAGAAGATCCTGCGGCGCGAGCACCGGCTGCGGGCCGGGCAGGTGGACGACTTCAACATCCGCAACCAGTCGGACTTCCTCGCCACGCTCGGCGAGACCACCAAGGTCTTCACCCTGCTGCTGGCCGGCATCGCGGCGGTGAGCCTGCTGGTGGGCGGCATCGGCATCATGAACATCATGCTGGTGTCGGTGACCGAGCGGACCCGCGAGATCGGCGTGCGCAAGGCGCTGGGCGCGACGCAGAACGACATCCTGCTCCAGTTCCTGATCGAGGCCCTGGTGCTCTGCATGCTGGGTGGCCTGATCGGCATCGCGCTCGGCGGGGGCGGGGCGATCCTGCTGCGCACGATGTTCCGCTGGAGCACGGCCGTGGACCCGACCTCGATCCTGATCGCGTTCGTGTTCGCGGCGGTCGTGGGGATCGTCTTCGGGGTCTGGCCGGCGCGCCGGGCGGCCTCGCTCGACCCGATCGAGGCGCTGCGCTACGAGTGACGGGTGCGCCGCCGCGGGGCGGGGCGCCGGTCGTGAGTCGGAAGGGAGGTCGGCGATGAAGGACCAGGTGATCGTCATCACGGGGGCGAGCGGCGGCATCGGCGGGGCGTTGGCGCGGCTCGCCGGCAGCCGTGGCGCCCGCGTCGTGCTGGCTGCGCGCCGCTCGACGGAGTTGAGCGAGGTGGCGGCGCGCTCGGGAGCCGATGCGCTCGAGGTGGTCGCCGACGTGACGCGACGCGTGGACGTGCAGCGCATTCTCGCCGCCGCGCTCGAGCGTTTCGGCCACGTGGACGTCTGGGTGAACAACGCCGGGCGCGGCATCACCCGGCCGGTCTCGGCGCTGAGCGACGAGGACTTCGACGAGATGATGCTCGTGAACGTCAAGTCCGCCCTCTACGGGATGCAGACGGTGCTGCCGCACTTCCAGGAACACAGTCGTGGCCACATCATCAACGTCTCCTCGATGCTCGGCCGCGTGCCGCTCATGCCACAGCGCTCGGCCTACACCGCCGCCAAGCATGCGCTCAACGCGCTCACCGCGAGCCTGCGCATGGAGCTGCGCGGGCGCTGGCCCGACATCCACGTCTCGACCGTGTCTCCGGGCGTCGTGGCGACCGAGTTCGGAGTGCATGCGCTCGGCGGCGGATTCGATTCGCGACAGGTGCCCAACGCGCAACCGGTCGAGGAGGTGGCTGCGGTCATCGCGGAGCTGATCGAGCACCCGCAGGCCGACGTCTACACCCGGCCGGGCATGCGGGAGCAGGTCGCGGCCTACTTCGCGGCCGAGGACATGGGGGTGGCCGAGGGCCGGATCCTCTCCGCAGCCCGCCCCGCCCCGGGACCGCCCGAGCCCACGCGCTCCTGAGCGCAGACCGCGCGCCGGGCCGCCTGGAGCGGGCCCGGCGCCGCGCCGTTCCTCCGTCGAGCGACGGATGCCGAGTCAAGCAGGCTTGACGTCGTGTAAACTTAACTTGACATCGCTCCGCGACCGCTCGTAGGCTCTTTCCCATGAATAGGGACGTCCGCAGCGAGGTCAGGAAGTTGCGGTTCCTGAATGGCGAGATGACGCAGGAGGAACTCGCCAGGCGGGTCGGGGTGAGCCGGCAGACGATCGTCGCGATCGAGGGTGGGATGTACGACCCGTCGGTCAGCCTGGCCATCCGGATCGCCAGGGTGTTCGGGGTTCCCGTCGAGGGTGCGTTCATCCTCGGGGGGGAAGCAGGGCCGCGTGGTTCCCGGGGTGGCAGGAAAGGAAGGGGTGCGTGATGAGGAAGGGACTCGCGGTGATGGGGATGTTCCTGGTCGTGGCGACGCTGACGATCCGTGTCGCTCCGGCGACGGCGGGGCAGGCGGCGAAGCCGGCGCTGAAGATCGGCATCTACGATTCCCGCGGCGTGGCGATCGCCTACGCGCGGTCGACGGAGTTCTGGGAGAGCATGGTCAAGCTGCGCGCCGACTACGATCGTGCCCGGGCGGAGGGCGACAGCGCGCTGTCGAAGAAGCTGGGGCAGGAGGGGCCGTGGATGCAGGTGCGGCTTCACCAGCGCGGCTTCTCGACCGCCGGCGTGGGCGATCTCCTGGTGAAGGTGTCGGACGCGCTGCCGGGTGTCGCGCGCGAGGCGGGGGTCGTCCTCATCGTCTCGAAGTGGGAGTTGCCCTACCGGGATGCTTCCGTCGAGGTCGTGGACGTCACCCTGCGGCTCGCGAAGCTGTTCAAGCCTGACGAGCAGACGCTGAAGATCCTCGGAGAGCTGAAGGACCAGCAGCCGATCCCGTTCGACGAGCTCTCGCTCGACCCGAACGACTGAACGCTCAGGCCGCGAGCCCCGCTTGAAGAAGGAGGACGCAATGAGCAGTCGCTTTGGCTGGTTTCGCTGGAGGCCATCCACCGCCACGTTGATCGGAGGCGCGGTGGTGATCCTCGGGTTCGCGCTCGCGCAGTGGTACCGGTGGGGCTTCCTGGCCCTGGTTGGAGTGGGCGCCTTCGGTCCGGGCATCCTGCGCGAGATGGGCTGGCTCAACGACCAGGACGAGTTCCAGCGCCGCGCTGCACATCGTGCGGGCTACCACGCATTCATCGTCACCGGGCTCGTCGCGTTCCTCATCTACGCCTACATGCGGGCGGGGGGCACCCTCAAGCAGGCCGAGGAGCTCTCCATGGTCTACCTCGCCCTGCTCTGGTTCACCTGGATGTTCAGCTCGCTGTTCACCTACTGGGGCCCGCACAAGACCGCGTTCCGGATCCTGATCGGCTTCGGCTGCGTGTGGGGTGTCTTCAACATCCTCGGGAACCTCAAGGACCCCGTCGGCATGCTCATGCAGTTGCTGGTCACGACCGCGCCCTTCTTCGTGCTGGCCTACGTCTCGCGTCGCTGGCCGCGCGTCGTCGGGGCGTTCCTGGTCGCGCTGTCGCTGTTCTTCCTCGGGTACTACTTCTACCCGGGACACTTTGGGAACCTGCTGCTCCTCGTGAAGCTCGGCGTCTCCGTGCTCTTCATCGGGCCATTGCTCGCGAGTGGCGTGGCGCTGCTGGGCGGCCAGGAGGAACGCCGTGCCGGCGAACCGGACGGCGTGTCCGGGGAGGCCGAACCGCAGGTGTTGGCAGGCGTCGATTGATGCGACGGCGGCTTCCCGCATCCGCCGCCGGGGAGGACGCCGCCCGCCCCCGCCGGCAGGAGGACACATGGATTCATCGCGCATGATCCGCTGCGCCAGCATCGTCCTGCTCCTCCTGGCCTTCGCGCTCCCGGCCCGGAGCGCGGAGCAGAAGCCGCTGCCCCGCAAGACGACGGGCCGCTCGTGGATCCTGCCGTACGCGGGCCCCCAGGACGTGGTCCTGTCCATCTCGTCCCTCGAGTGGGGAAGCCCCGATCGCTGGTCCTTCACGTCCCGGTACGTCCACATGTTCGACAAGGAATCGGTGCGGGATCACAAGCCCTGGCTGCACAGCCTCACGGTCTCTGCCATTCCCGGCACCTCCGGCGGACGTCTCGGGGTCGGTTACGGGAACGTGTTCAGCCGCCTGGCCCTCCTCAGCGAGGCGCGTGTCGTGCTCCTGCGCACCTGGGGGCGCCCACTCGTGAGCGGCGCAGACCGCACCTTCGTCGGGGCCGAGGTCCGCACCAGTCTCACGGGCGTCGTCAACGTGGGGGCCGGCCACTACTGGCCCGTCTCCGGAGACGACGGTGACCGGGACGGATTCTGGGGATTCCACGTGGGCGTCGGGGTCTGACCCGCAGGACGTGAGCGTCCGCGCTACGCCCCCGGGATCAGCAGCAGCTTGCCCGTGGTCGCGCGACCCTGCAGCTGGCGATGCGCCTCGCCCGCCTGCGAGAGCGGGAACTCCCGCTCGATGCGCAGCCGCAGCGTTCCGTCGCGCACCCAGCCGAGCACGGCGTTCGCGCGCTCGAGCAGTTCGGCGCGCGTCGCCGTGTAGTGTCCCAGCATGGGCCGGGTGAGGAAGATGGAGCCGCGCTGGTTGAGCACCTGTGGATCGAACGGAGGCACGGGCCCGCTCGACTGCCCGTACAGCACCATCACCCCGCGCGGGGCGAGGCAGCGCAGGCTCCGCTCGAAGGTCGTGCGGCCGACGGAGTCGTAGACCACCTGCACGCCGGCCCCATCGGTGAGGCGTTTCACCTCGATCTCGAAGTCCTGTTCCGTGTAGAGGATGACGTCGTCCGCGCCCGCGTCGCGCGCAAGCCCGGCCTTCTCCGGCGTGGACACGGTGCCGATCACGCGCGCGCCGCGCCGTCGTGCGATCTGGCAGAGCAGCAGTCCCACGCCGCCCGCAGCGGCGTGCACCACACAGGTGTCGCCGGGTCTGAGCGGGAACGTCGAACAGGCCAGGTAGTGCGCGGTCATGCCCTGGAGCATCGCGGCGGCGCCCTGCCTCGCGCTCACGTCCTGGGGCAGGCGCACGAGCCGCTCGACCGGCACGGTGGCGCGCTCGGCGTAGGCGCCGGATCCGCCCTGCCAGGCGACGCGGTCGCCCGCGCGGAACTCCGTCACGCCGGGACCGACGGACACGATGGTACCCGCGGCCTCGGAGCCGGGCGTGGCAGGCAGCGCGACGGGATAGAGGCCGGTGCGCTGGTAGACCTCGATGAAGTTCACCCCGACCGCCTCGATCGCGACCAGCACTTGTCCTGCGCCGGCGGTCGGGTCGGGGACCTCCTCGACCTGATAGACCTCGGGTCCGCCGAAGGCGTGGATGCGGATCGCTTTCATGGTCTCCTCCCGGACGGTGTCGGATGCGCGGCGTCTCCCCGCAAGCCTACGCCAGCGCGACGGCGCGCTCCACCACGAGCGTGACCGCGCCGAGCGCATCGTCCACCCGGCCCTCGACGCGCACGATCCGGGCGCGTACGGCCTGCGCGCATCGCTGGAACACGCCGGGAAAGAGCACGCACTCGATGAGGCCGCTGTGGTCCGCGAGGGTCAGGAACAGCAGGGTGCCGCCGCTCTTCGTCTCGACGCGGCGCCAGGCGCACGGCATCCCCTCGAGCGCGATGCGGCGCCCGGCGTGTGCCGGGACCTGCGCGGCGGACACGGTGCCCGGTCCGTGGGTCCCGGCCCGATGGGTGCCAGGCGCGTGCCGGCCGACGAACACGTCGAGCGGATGCGCGCTGAACCAGAGCCCGGTCGCGCGGCACTCGCCCCGCACGCGCTCGGCGGGATCGAACTCGGGCAACTCGGGCGCGGCCACGGGGGAGACCGGCTCCGGCGCGAGGTCCGTGCCGTCGGGCGTGACGAGCGCCGGAGCGCGCGCGACGGCCGACCCACGCGTCGCGTGGGTACCCCGCTGGCGGGCCGGCGAGGCGCCGAGCCGCGCCTCGAGCAGCAGCGAGGGCCGCGTGCGCCTGGTGAAGTCGAGCGCGCCCGCGGACACGAGCGATTCCAGTTCCGGCAGCGTGGGGCGCACGCGGTCCACGAAGTCGGCGAGCGTACGAAAGGGACGCGCGGCGCGCCCGGCCACGATGCGTCCGCCGGTCGCCTCCGCGAGCCCGAACACGCGCCCGAGCCCGACGCGGACGGTGGCGGGTGGCGGGCCCGCGGCCGGCGGGGCGACGTGGATGTCGCCGGGATCGGGCACAGCAGGGTCCGGAGCCGGGAGGGTTCCGCGAGGCCGCCCGGAGGCGGGCGGAGCCAGGATGGCGGAGCCCGCCGAGGAAGAGTGAGCCGGAGCGGGATCGCGGAGGCGAGCGTGCCCGCGGAACCCTCCCGGCTCCGGACCCTGCCTCCGATCATCCTCCAGCGTCGTCGCCCAGTCCGAGCGGTTCACGCACGGCGCCAGGAAGCGCACTCCGTGACGCCGCAGGTCCTCGACGTGGACCCAGGTGGCGTACATGCCTGCGTGGTGGTTCATGATCCCGACCGCCCACTCGGTCGGGAAATGCGTCTTGAAGTACGCGCTCTGCCAGCCGAGCGCGCCGTAGCCGGCGGCGTGCGCCTTGCAGAAGGCGTAGGCGGCGAAGCGGGCAAGGTCGCGCCAGACGGCGTGCGCCGCGTCGCCCGCCACGCCACGGAGCGCGCAGGCCGCGACGAAGCCGCGCTCGAGCGAACGGAACTCCTCGTCGTCCCGCGCGGCGGCCAGCGCGCGCCGCAGGTCGTCGCCCTCGGCGAGCGAGAGCCCCGCGAACGCGGCGGCCACGCGCATCACGTCCTCCTCGTAGAGCATCACGCCGTGCGTGGCCTCCAGCACGGGCACGAGGTCCGGATGGTGGAAGGTGGCCGGCTCGAGTCCGCGGTGGCGGCGGCAGAACGTCTCCTTCATGCCCGACCCACCTTCGGTGGGTGCCCCGGCGGGCCCCGGCCGCACCAGCGCCACGGCGGCGATGGTCTCCTCGAGCGTGCTCGCGCGGAGCATGCGCAGCAGGTGGCGCATCGCGGGCGACTCGAGCTGGAAGCAGTCGAGCGTGTCGCCCGCCGCGACGCGCGCGGCGGTGGCGGGGTCGTCCTCGGGGACGAGGTCCGGATCGAGCACCGCGGGCGGCGGCGCCCCCGGCGGAAGGCCGCGGCGCGCCAGCGTCACGCACTCGTGGATGGTGCTGAGCGCGCGGTTGCCGAGCAGGTCCAGCTTGACGAGCCCGAGCTGCTCGATGGCGCGCATCTCGAACTGCGTCACGACGACGTCCGGCCCGCCGGTCCCCGGCCGCCGGGTGCCTCCTGCGCGCTCGAGCGGGACGTACCAGGTGAGCGGCCGGTCGGCGATGACGATGCCGCCGCAGTGGACCGACAGGTGCCGCGGCGCGCCGTCGAGGCGCCCGGCCAGGCGCAGCGCCTCGGCGAGCGGCGGCTCGCGCCAGTCGACGCCGTTCGCCCCGGGCAGGCGCTCGAGCTTCTCCAGGTAGGGCGCCTCGAGCTCGCGCGGGATGAGCTTCGCCAGCGCGTTGACGCGGGCGTTCGCCACGCCCAGGGCCTTCGCGGTCTCGCGGAAGGCCGAGCGCGCGCCGAGCGTGGCGTGGGTCGAGATCATGGCGACACGGTCGCGGCCGTAGGTCTCGAAGACGTGCGCGATGACCTCGTCGCGTCGCTGCCAGCACAGGTCGATGTCGAGGTCGGGACAGTCGCGCCGCTGCGGGTTCAGGAAGCGCTCGAAGCACAGCGCGTGGCGCAGCGGGTCCACGCTCGTGATGCCGAGCACGTACGAGACGATCGAAGAGGCTCCCGAACCGCGGCCCACGGTGG
The DNA here is from genome assembly GCA_025357055.1 of Candidatus Eiseniibacteriota bacterium. Classification (GTDB taxonomy): domain Bacteria; phylum Eisenbacteria; class RBG-16-71-46; order RBG-16-71-46; family RBG-16-71-46; genus JANXPZ01. The sequence goes on from JANXPZ010000136.1 coordinate 14,671, forward strand.
GGATGCCCTGCGCGCGGGCGAACGCGACGATCCCGGCGACCACCAGGAAGTAGCCGGTGAAGCCGAGACGCTCGATGATCGCCAGTTCCCCGGCCAGCCGGGCGCGGGCCGGTCCGACGGCTGCGCCGGCGTGGCCGTAGCGCCGCTCGAGTCCCGTCTCCGCCTGACGCCGCAGCCACCCGGGGCCGGATTCGCCATCGGGCAGCGGTGGCCTCGGGAAGATGGGCACGCCCGACTCGATCTCCAGGCGGCAGCGGGCGGCGAGCGCGGCGTTGTTGGCGAGCGCCTCGTCGGCCGCCCCGGGCACGCCGGCGGCGGCGCAGGTCGCGCGCACGCGCTGCGTCCACTCGGCGGGGCCTGCGAGCCAGGCCTCACGCGCGGCGAAGGCGGCGGACGGCATGCGCTCGAGCAGCTCGCCTGCGGCCGCGGTCACGGCGATGCGGTGCACGTCCCGGTCGCGCGGCTCGAGCATCACGACATCGCCGGTCGCCACCAGCGGCACGCCCAGCCGCCGCGACGCCGCGACGCGCTCGCGCAGGGGGCACCCGCCCGCGGGGGAGCGCTCGGCGGCGATCCCGCGCACGCCCAGCCAGAGTCCGCCGGGGCCCGCGCGGTGACGCGCCGGCCCGGGGTGCAGGCCGGCGGCCGCCGGCACGCCGGCCGCCAGCAGCGCCGCGGCCAGGCCCTGCGTCTCGACCACGACGTGCAGTCCCAGGTGCCACTCGGCCAGCGCGCGCACGAGATCGAAGTCGGCGTCGAGTTGCCGCGCTGTGAGCACGGCGCAAAGGTTGGCGTAGCCGCGCCGGTCGAGCGCGATGAGCAGGGCGCCGGGGCGCCGCCGCGGGGAAGCGGCCCCCGCCGCGCGCACGGCAGGGCCCGCCGCATCGCGCAGCGTCACCTCGGCGCCGAGCAGCGGCGTGAGCCCCTCGGCGCGTGCCGTGCGGTGGAACGCCAGGGCGAGATAGAGATTGTCGCGGTCCGTGAGCGCCAGGGCATCGTAGCCGAGCGTCATCGCCCGCTCGATCAGTGCCCGCGGCGACGCGGTGCCGTCGAGCAGCGAGCCGTGCGAGCGGACCCGCAAGGGGACGAACTTCACGGGGGATCCCCGCCCCGTGCAGGGTCGGTCGGTGTCCGCCATGCGCCCGGCTCCTCCGCTACCTCGTGAGCGAGGGTGTGCGCAGCACGAAGCCGTGCTCGTCCTCTTCGAGCCGCCCCTTCAGGTGGAGGGCGCGGCCCGAGACGATCACGCCGTGGCCGAAGGAGTCGCGCACGCCGTCGAAGGCGCGGTAGAGCGCGGCCTGTCGCCCGGCCTCGCGCTCCTCGAAGAGCGCGCCCTGCTCGGAGCCGGCGCGCACGAAATTCGAGAGCGCGAGGCCGACCTGGTGGAGCGCCACGCGCCGCGTGAACAGACGCGCCAGCACGTCGAGCGCCAGCGCCAGCACGACCGGGTCGGTGTCCGAGGGCTGCAGCAGCGACCGCGCGCGCTCCGCGGGATCGCCGTCGGCGTAGCGCAGGCGCACCGTGACGGTGCGCGGCCGGATCCCCAGCTCCCGCGCGGTGCGGCAGGCCCGCCCCGCGAGGTACTCGAGCATGCCCTCGACCTCCCGGGGGTCGGCGGTGTCGCGATGGAACGAGGTCTCGCGCGAGATCGAGAGCGGCACCTCGCGTTCGCTCACCACGGCGGTGTCGCGTCCGCGGCAACGCTCGTGGAGCAGCCGCCCGGGCGCGCCGAACAGGCGCTCGAGCGTCTCGACCGGCAGCACGCGCAGTTCGCCCGCGGTGCGCACGTTCATCGAGCGCAGCATCTTCGAGCGCGCATGGCCCACACCCGCGACCTGTTCGACCGGCAGGTCGCGCAGGAAGGCTCCGGCCTCGGCCGCGGTGACGCGCGCGAGCCCGTCGGGCTTCGCGACCTTGCCCGCGAGCTTCGCCAGCATGCGGTTGGGGCCGAGCCCGCAGGTCACGGTCAGGCCGGTGGACTCGAGGATCGCGCGCTTGAGCCGGCGCGCGGCCTCGAGCAGGTCGCCGTGCAGCCGCTCGGTGCCGGTGAGGTCGCAGTAGGCCTCGTCGAGGTGGGTCTCGACCGCGGGCGCGACGTCGCGGCAGTGCGCGAAGACCTGCTCGGCGAAGCAGCGGTAGACCTGCGCGTGGCCCTCGAGTACGACGGCCTGCGGGCAGAGGCGCTTCGCCTCCGAGAGCGTCATCCCGGCCCGGAGTCCGAAGCGCCGTGCCTCGTACGAGCACGAGGCGATCACCCCCGCGCCCACGATGACCGGCCGGCCCCGCAGCCGCGGGTCGCGGCGCTGCTCGATGCTCGCGAAGAAGGCGTCGACGTCCACGTGGAGGACGATGGGTTCGGACCCGGGTCCGGGCGGCGCAACTCCGTCGGGGGGGGGCGGCGGGGGGG
>JANXPZ010000179.1 GCA_025357055.1 Candidatus Eiseniibacteriota bacterium
GCTACAGAATTCAGTCGACGGGCTTCTGCGATCACCAATTCGTCCGAGATGCGAGCGTACCGCTGCGTCATGACGACCGTCGAGTGACCCAGGAGCTGCTGGAGGGCAACGAGACTACCACCGCGCTCCAGCCACCGGCAAGCGAACGTGTGCCGGCACTGGTGGACGTGAAACCGCCACACCCCGCTCAGGATGCGGACCCGCGTGTTGAACTGCCCGGATGAGGCGAACGGCACCAGCTTCCCAACACGGAGCCTGAGCTCGGACAGCAGCTCGGGCGGCAGCGGTACGCGGCGAAGCTTGCTGCTCTTCGTGTGATGAATCGTGAGCACACCATCCCGGATGTCCGAGGACGTGACACGTGTCAGCTCGCCCCATCTCATCCCCGTTGCGAGTGCCAGCCGCACCACGAAGCCGTACGGGTCGGGCACTGAGCTCACGGCCCGGACCTCTTCGTCCGTCAACCGATCCGGGGGTCGCTCCTGCAACTTCGGCATCAGTCGCTTGGGGAATGGATTCCGCGCGATGAAGCCGCAGTCCTCGCACCAGTTCAGGAAGCATCGTGCATCGCCGAGCACGTGTCTGACCGACGCCGGGCTCAGTCGCTTGGACTCCGCCCAGAGCCGGTATTCCCGGAGATCGTCAGCCGTGACCTTGGAGACCAACTTCGGCCCGAAGTACACGTCGAGAAACCTCCTGACAAGGCTCGCCGCCTGACCCTGGCCGTAAGCGCTTCGGGCGGTCGGGATGTACGTCTCGAGCCACTTCCTGGACAACTGCGCGACCGTGGCCTTGGGCGGGATCATCGGTGCTGCTCTCGCCTGGTGGAACTTGGTCTTCGCCGCGCCTAAGTCCTTGCCCAGTGCCACCCATCGGTCCTTTCCACCGGCGTGGATCCTCGTGTACCACCCACGCCCCTTCCGCTTGAACATGCCCTTCGGGACTCTCGGCACCTCAAGCCCCCTTTCTCGCCGAGACCCACCGAAGCACATCGCTGCGGATGAACCTAAGCTGTGCCCCCACGTGGACACAAGGGAAGTGACCGGATACGACCAGACGGCGCACAGTGCGCTCAGAAACGTTCAGGAACGAAGCGACTTCCTTGAGCGTCATCATGGGCTCGAGGCCCCCTGACGCGGGCGCACCGGGGTGGGGTGAGGAAGACATTACCTGGCTCATCCCCGCACCCTCCCAGATCCGGAGGCTTTCGTGTCGCGCCCGCTGCTGGTGCCATGAGAGAGAAGCGAAAGTAGGGCGCCAAGCGGCCCCCGCGACCCTTCCCTCGCATGCGTCTCACGAGTTCGCTGCGTTGGCTGGTTGCCAGCGAACCATCGCTCTGCCGGCCGCCCTGCGGTGCGCTCCACTTCGCGCCGCGCGAGCCCCTTGCTCTCGAGGGTCGCAAGTGCTCGTTCGATAGCGGCGCGGTCAGCGTGCCCGGAGAAGACCTCGTACACCTTCGCCCGTGCGAGTCCGGCCGGGGCTACTCGGAGGGCCGCCAGGATTCGGTCGGCGTAGGCGTCTCCGAGCCCCCTCCCGAAGATGTGCCTGCAGGACGCCTCGCAGTATCGCCAGAGGGCCAGGGCAGCCTCGAGGTGCTCTGTCCGAATCAACGGGGACTTGTCGAGAAGCGCGTAGACGCAAGCCAGCCGCATCACCTGCGCCTCCGCCCTCGAAGTCACGGCCCCCAGGAGCCCGGGGCGCCCCTCTGACAGGGCCGGGTAGACCTGGGCCCACAGCGCGCGCGCTGCGTCATCACGATCTATGCGGCCGACCCCTTGCGCGAACTCGACCACCTCCGCGAGCGCCCGCAGGATCGGCCCGAAGTCGACCTTGGATACGTCGCCGCCTTCCGGCAGGGCCTTCGAGCGCTGCACACAGGCCCACAGGAAGCGGTTTGCGAATCCGTTGGCGAGTTCCGTCTCGTTGAGCTCGCGCCGCAGCTCGTCCCTGGTGATGTGCCCGACTACCGAGATATGGGCCCCTGTGGCGACGGCGGGCGAGTTCTTGTTCAGGATGCGAAGATCGCCCGTGTCCCACGCCTGCCGCAGCAGCGGAGATAGCGTGCTTCCCGACCGACCCATCACCTTGAGGGTCGAAGCGAACTCCGCCTCGACGACGAGCAGACGCTTGTCCGCAACGCCTGGGTCTGGGCCTCGAGCCCCGTGCCCCCGCCCGGCTCTCTGGCCTTCCGCGGCGTCGGGCGCCTCGATCGCATCTCGCACGCCCCAGATCACGCCCTCCCCGCTGGAAAGCCCCGACTGGACCCGCCTGCCTGCCCAGTCCCCGTCAGATGCCCTGAGCAGTCGCAGCACGTGCCCCCAGGCGGATCCCTTTCGCCCCTTCGAGGTCGCCCCCACCAGGCCCAGGAAGAGGTTCACACCGTGCCTGTCAGCCTCAGCCACGAAGTGCGGGCCCCGCCCGACCATGTTCCCGAAGCCGACCAAGAACTGCGTCAGGAGGGCAACGGGGTCTGCCTCTGAGTGCGGAGCGATGGTGGCCACAAACTCGCCGGCCAGGCCGTGCATTGCCTGACTACCGACCGGCCCCGGCCAGCCCTGTTCCGCGGTGGAACCGACGCCCTGCATATCGGGCTCAAGGCATCTTGACGTGTCAGGACGCATGGCAAAGGACCTGATCCAGGCGCTGCAATCGCTCGTCAAGCCACGCGTCATGGTCCGGGAAGAGCCAACACCACAGCTTGATGGCTGCCCGTTCCTGCTGCAGCTCCAAGCGCGGCCGCCCGCTGAGGTCGAGGTGCGCACGGCGCTGCGCCTCCTCGTCACTGGCGACTTTGTCGGGAGGCGTGCAGCAACGGTCGAAGAGCTTCTCGAGCTCAAGAAGCCTTGCACCGCGACGGCGGGGATGGGATAGTCTTGAATCAAGCACTCGAAGATCTCGCTGGGTGCCCGCCCGGGAACGCCTTCCGCCAGGATCGCCGTTCCCGGGCGATCTGTTGTCTGTCAGAACCTGGATTCTCTAGGGATTCCAAGTTCCAGTTCCGCCTATTCAGCCGTCCTCTTTGTCGTCCTCGTCTTCCTCGTCCACCTCCTCCAAGAAGTCCTCGACGAACCCGCTCACGTCGGTCTCGGTCCAATCCGAACGCACCCGCGCCCGAAGCTCCCGCTCGAGCTCTCGCTTCGCGCGCTCGGACTCGGTCGAATCCCACAGAAGAGTCGCCCATCCTGCTCGAGTCATGCCGAAGGCAACGAGCCCCTGAACGCGTGCGTGTGTCCGTTGCCGTTCCCGCCGCCGCTCCTCGTCCTGCTCGAGTCGAGCGCATTCCGCACGGAACTCCTCGACGATCTCGTTGACCCTTGCCGCCACGAATGACCGTGCTTCGTCTTCGGGCAAAGAGGATGGGAACTGAATTGGCGAGACGTACGTTTCGAGGTCCGCCGTGACCCTGGCTCGCCACTCGGGGGGCAACCCGGCCTGATACGCGCGCTGACGGCCGTACTCCTTCAGCGCGTCGAGGCGCTGCCGGCACTCTCGTTCACGTGCCGCGGCCTCGGCGTCAGCGCGAGCGCGGGCTTCCTCGGCCTCTCTGCCCTGGATCAGCTCGCGAGTTGCCTCTCGAGCCCGAATCGCCTCCAGCTTGGCGCGAGCGTCCCGGGCACGCCCCGGCCAGTAGGCAGACTCACGGCCGCCCAGAAGCTGGCTCGGTGTTGGAAGCGATTCTCGTGTGTTCGGCAATCCACCGGCTCTGCCACCAGGCGTGGCCGCGCTCTGCCGTGGCCCCCCCAGGCTCCGCACTTCTTCCGCAAGGAATCGCCGATGGCCACCTGCCGTGCGGTACGCGCGCAGTCTGCCTTGGTGCTCCCAGACCCGCACGGTGTCCACAGTCACCCCAAGAAGGGCGGCGGCTTGCGCGATGGTGAGGTACTCAGACATGGCGTGGTGCCCTCTCCCGGCATACTCCTGCGATCATGAGCTCGAGGCTGCGCATTTGGAGGGGGGCTGTTCGAGGACGCCCTCGACCGCGGTCGCTTCCGGGCGGGATCGTTCCCGCACCCAGCGTTGGATCTCGCGAGATTCGAACATCGTTCGCGTGCCGACCTTGACGACAGGGAGCTGCCCCCGCGCGGCCCAGGCATAGACCGTGTGGATGGACACCCCTAGCAATCCAGCCACATCGTTGACGTTCAGAAGCCTTTCGATCACCATGAGTCGGTCTCCTTTCCCCACGTTCGTACGGATGCTCACGGGCCAACGTAGGCCATGCCTCCGTCGGCTCACAGTGAATAGAATTCGCAACTGAGCGAGGTAACGCCTTGCCCCCAAAGCGGAAGGCGCGTCGCAGGAATACTCGGAACTCCAAGATCGAGGTGATCCCTGCCACGATCTCCGTTCCGCTCCTGAAGCGCCGCGCAATCAGGAGGACGGTCCTCGCGTCGCGACCAACCACGGTGGAGCAGGCTGTCCGCGACAGAGAACTTGTCAGCAAGGAGTTTAGGCGCCGCTATGAGTCAGGGGATCGTGGAGCCGTCCGACGGCTACTCGACGTGAATCCCGAGTTCGTCACCGAGCCCTGGGTGAGGCGCGCACTCGAGGAGATCGAACACCACCCCGTGGAAGTGCGCCGAGGTCGTGGACGGCCCCCAGGAGAAGACCCCGACACTGCGGTCTTTGCGATGCGCCTGGTGGTGCTTGTTGACCGGATCCACTCGCAGACAGGCAAGTCCCGGGACCAGATCTTCGAGGAACTCGCGAAGACCCGCTTCAGGCACCTCTCGGCGGACGGATTGAGCAAGCGGTACTACACCGCGATCCATGACCCTCGGATCACGCCGATGCTCTTTGAGAAGGGGTGAGGGGGCTACAAGCAAGCCGCTGGGCCGCCTGCGACCAGACACCGCAACTACGCGGCCACGAGATCCAGGCCTGCCGCACTCCGCTGCCACACGTAGTCGTACACGAGGGAAGCGATCGCCTCTGTCTCCGCATCGGTGAACGGCGGGCGGGGAAGCGTCCCATACAGCTTGTCCAGAATGAAGACCCTGACCTCGGCCTGCGTCACGGCCTTCTGCGTCCAGTCCGTTATGGGACGAAGCAGATCATTCAAAGACGAGAGCAACGCCCTGCTCGCCTGCTTCACCCGTTCACGATCCGTCTTCGTGATGTTGTCCTTGAATAGCAGGTCAAACAGAGCCAGCTCGTTCTCAGTGAGCCCTTCCTGCGCCGCACGCCTCTGTTCCACGTCGAGACCGGCCGCCAGGGCAACCAACTGCGCGAACGTGGCTTCGACCGTCGCTCGGTCCTTCTCTCGGTTGTAGTCCGCGATGATCTCCTGGTACTTCTTGTAATAGTCCATCCGCGTGGGATTGCTGGCGAGCATTTGAGCGAGCTTCTTCTCGACTACATCCCGGATGTCC
>JANXPZ010000199.1 GCA_025357055.1 Candidatus Eiseniibacteriota bacterium
CGCTGCTCGAGCCCGACGAGCAGGGGCACCAGCGCGCCCCACGCCACGAAACCGGGCACGCGCGGCAGGAAGGCGACTCCGAGCAGGATCCCCGAGAGGATCGCCAGCGCGCGCTCTCGAGATGCGGCGGACCTAGGCGAGTCGGACCTCCTTGCCCAGCTCGGCCGAGCGATAGACCGCGTCCAGCATCTCCATGACGGGCAGGATCTCCTCCGCCGCCCCCATCGGCCGGCTGCCCTTGCGCAGCGCATCGGCCAAGTGGGCGAACTGGGCCTCCATGGACTGCTTGTACTGGAAGCGCGAGGTGTCCACCTGGGGCGTCACGTTCACGAGCGTGCCGTGCATCCCCTTGTGGATGCGCAGCGGATTGAGCAGCGCCGCGCCGCCCGAACCGAACAGGTTGACGTACGCGAAGTCCTTCTCCATGAGCAGGCCCCAGGTCACCTCGAGCGTCAGGGTCGCCCCGGAGGCCAGGCGGAAGAACGCGATCGCGTTGTCCTCCACCTCGCCCTTGCGGGCACGGTGCACGCTCGCGGTCACCGACTCCACCTTCGGGCCGCCCAGGATCCAGAGCGCCTGGTCCAGCGTCTGGAAGCCCAGATCGAGGATCACGCCGCCTCCGGATTCGCGCTTCTGCCGGCGCCACTCGTCGGAATCCCAGTGCGTGCGCTGGCGCAGCCAGCCCGCCTTGACGAAGAAGATCTCACCCAGGTCGCCCTTCTCGACGAACTTGCGCAGCAGTTGCGCGTCCGGGCGGAACCGGTGCTGCACCGAGCACATGACGACGCGATCGTGTTTCTTGCCCGCCTTGATCATGGCGGCGGCCTCGTCCGCGCTGCGCGAGAGCGGGCGCTCGCAGAACACGTGCTTGCCGGCCTCCAGCGCCGCGACCGCCATGGGCGCGTGCAGGTAGTTGGGCGTGCACAGGTCCACCACGTCCACTTCCTCGTCGCTGAGCAGCTCCTCGATCCGCGCGTACGATCTCGGGATCTGGAACTTCTGCGCCACGCGCGCGCCCTTCTCGGCGTCGCGGTCGCAGAGCGCCACCAGCTCGAAGTCCTCGATCCTCTTCAATGCCGGGATGTGGTTGATCTGGGCCGCGGCGCCGACGCCGACGAGCCCGATGCGAAGCGTCTTGCGGGCCACGAATCGCCTCCCTCGTGCACGGTTCCAACCCGCCGATCCTGCGCCCCCACCCGGTGGGTGCGCCAGCGGACCGCGAGTCACTCCTCCGAAACGGGCACTCTAGGGAGCGCCCCCCGCACCGTCAAGAGCGAGCGCCGCCGACTCGGCGGGGGTGAGCCCGTAGCGGCGGAGCTTCTTCAGTAGCCCCTGTCGCGACAGGCCCAGCGCGCGGGCCGCCTGCGACTTGTTCCCGCGCGTGCGCTGCAGGGTCTCGCGCAGCCGGCGCTCCTCGAGCGCGCGGGTCTCGGCGTGCAGTCCCGGCGTCACGGGGCCCGCGCAGGCCCCCGGCAGCACCGGCGTCTCCGGCCAGTGCTCCAGGCCCACGCGCCCTCGCGCCTCGCCCACGTGCACGGCGAACGCGCAGGCGTTCGCCAGCTCCCGCACGTTTCCCGGCCACGGGTACGCCCGCAGGTGGTCGGCCAGCGCCGGTCCCGGCTCGGGAGCCTCCTGCCCCAGCTGGGCCGCGGCCCCGGCCAGGAAGTGGCGCGCCAGCAGCAGCACGTCGTCGCCGCGATCGCGCAACGGCGGCAGGCGCACGCGGACAGCGTTGAGACGGAAGAAGAGGTCCGCCCGGAAGGCGCCGCCGGCGACGGCATCCTCCAGGCAGCGGTGGGTGGCCGAGACCACGCGCACGTCCACCCGGCGCAGGCGCGTGTCTCCCACGCGCCGGGCCTCGCCCTCCTGCAGGACCCGCAGGAGCTTCATCTGCAGCAGCGCGCTCGCGTCCCCGATCTCGTCCAGGAACAGCGTGCCCCCGGCGGCGGACTCGAAGAGCCCCGCCCGGTCCGCCACCGCGCCGGTGAAGGCCCCGCGACTGTGGCCGAACAGCTCGCTCTCGATCAGCGTGTCGGGCGTGGCGCCGCAGTTCTGCGCCACGAAGACCTGCGTGGCGCGGGCCGAGAGCACATGGATCGCCCTCGCCACCAGCTCCTTGCCGGTCCCGGTCTCCCCCAGCACCACCACCGGAAGTCCGCTCCGGGCCACCCGGGGAAGCACCTCCCGCACGGCCGCCCAGGCCGGTGATTCCCCCAGCATGGCCGGCATCGCCGCGTGGTTCCCACTCGCGGCGGACGCATCCAGCTCTCGTTCGCTTCGCAGGCGCTCCATCCCCCGTCCTCCCCCCTCCGCCCCACGGAACGTCGCGGGCAGCGCTCAAGGCCCCGAATCCTCCGTCCTCTCCACGCCGCGTTCGCCGGCGGACACCGGCCCCGGCGGGAGGACGCGTTTGCCGGAACGCGCCCGAACGCACGCGAGCCGGTCCGACTCACCGGGGGCACACACCACGACCGTGCCGATGCCCTGGCCCGGGGTGGCCGGCGCATCGCCTTCGGGGACCTCGCCGGCCGCGACGAGCCCGCCGACCACCGCCGGGCGCCGCTGCGCCAGGACGTGGACCCGGTCCCCGCCGGCGGCCGGCCACTCCTGCGCGACCTCCGCCTGCGCGTCCCGCTGAGGCATCAGCCCTGGGCCTCGCGGGGCTTCAGGCGCAGCAGCTGCAGGTCCTCGCTGGTCGGGCTCGGGATCAGCGGGAACTGCCCCGCCGCGTGCAGACGCAGCAGGCACTCCACCACGGCGCGGTCGAACTGCGAACCCGCGCCACGCCGCAGTTCCTCCAGCGCGGCACCCACGGACAGCGCCCGCCGGTACGGGCGGTCCGAGGTCATCGCGTCGAAGGCGTCCGAGACGTTCAGGATCCGCGCCCCCACCGGCACGTCCTCCGCGCGCAGACCGAGCGGGTAGCCCTGGCCGTCGGGCCGCTCGTGGTGCGTGCGCACGATCTCCGCCGAGCGCCGCAGCGCCCGCACGCGCGCGACGATCTCGGCGCCGGCGGCGGGGTGGGCGCGAAGCGTCCGCTGCTCCTCGTGCGAGAGCGAGCCCGGTTTCTGCAGGATGTGCTGGTGCTGGGGCCCGATCTTGCCCAGGTCGTGCACCAGGGCCGCGTACTCGATCTCCTCGACCTCGCGCTCGGAGAGCCGCATGCCGCGCGCCAGCAGCACCGCGTACTGCGCCACCCGGTGCGAGTGGTGCCGGGTGTAGGGGTCCACCTCCTCGAGCACCTCGGACAGGGCGCGCACGAAGTCCTTGAGGTCCGCCCGGATCTCCATGTACACGCCGAACGAGTGCCGCGCGACCAGGAACGGGATCCCCACCAGCACCAGCCCCCACGGCCCGGCGCTGAAATAGACCACGGCCACGAGCGTGCCGAGTGCGACGAAGGAGAGGTGGTGGAGGATCCCCTGCAGGAAGTTGCGCTGCCAGATCCGCCAGGGACCCGGACCGACCGTGAGCCCGAGCACGATCGAGACGAACGCCGAGTTGAAGAGGAAGTAGACGCCCCCGCACACCAGCAGCGCCATCAGGTGCCGCGGAAAGACGAGCGCTCCCACCTGGCCCCCGGCGGCGAGGAAGGCGTAGCCGGCCGCGAACGAGGTGAGCGCGAAGATGGCCACGTTGTGCAGCACGCGCACCAGTGGCCTGCGCAGCAGGATCCCCTGGACGATCACCGTGCTCGCCAGGTCCACCCAGGCGGCCCACACCGGACCCAGGATGATGATCGACGCCAGATCGAGCACGGCACTGCCGGTGGCGTAGCCGCCGCTCGGCAGCGGCACGGGCCGGGCCTCGCTCACGACCATCAACACGAGGACGACACCCAGGGCCACGATCTGCGGCGGACCGGCCGTGGGCGTGGCCAGCACGAAGAAGGCGCCGGCGGCGATCACCGCCAGCGCATAGTAGAGCCGGAATGCCCGCGGGTGGATCGCAGCTGGTGAGTCGCTCATGCTTCGTCGGTCATCGAGGGCGGATGGATTTCCACGTGCGGAGGATGCAGAGACCGGCATCCACTTCGGAGGTCACTACCTAGGTCCGCTCAGACGGACCGGACGTACTTACCAGCCCGCGCGGCCGAGAAACTTCAAGAATTCGAGGATGAAGAGCACGAAGCCCACCTCCTTACTTGGCATGGGATTCTGCGGGTACGTTCTTCTTCCCGACAGGTGGCTTCGCTTCGCTTCTCGATGATCTTGTCGCTTCGCTGGCTCCTAGGTCGATGCCGGTCTCAAGATGTACTCGATCGGCTCCTTCGTCTTCAGGCCGCCGATCACACGATTCAAGGCCGAAAGGGAGGCCAGGACGACCGCCTGCGGGAGATCCCGGCCCACCGAGCAACAGCCGGTCAGGAGCTTCTCCTGCCGGTGCGAGAGCAGCGCGAGGCCCACGATCGCGACCTCGTGTCCGCCCATCCGTACCACGTGCACGCCCTCGACTCCCAGGGCGATGTCGTCGTCCAGGAACTCCTGCAGCGCTGCCAGGGTCGCGGTGGCCACCAGCCGGTGGGAACCCTCACGCGAACACCAGCCGGAGGCGCTTCCCATGCGCAGGACGCCCTTCCAGCGCAACTCCACCTGCGCCTGGGCGCGCGCGCCATCCACGTAGAGATTGACGCTCCCGAAGCGGATGCGGCTCGCGTCCTCGAGCGCCGGAGCGGGCTCTTCGAAGCGGATGCGGCTCGCCACCTCGGGCGCCCGGGCGGGCTCATCGAAGCGGACGCGGCTCGCGTCCTTGAGCGCCGGAGCGGGCTCATCGAAGCGGGTGCGGCTCGCCTCCCCGGGCGCCGGAGCGGTCTCTTCCAGGACGGGGCCGGCTTCGACCTTCGGAGCGCCGTTCCCCTGGGCCCGGACTCGCACGACACCCACGATCCGGTGATCGATGCGGCGGTTGTAGCGCGTCCAGATCAGGCCCACGACGTCCTTGACGATGAGCTTGGCCGGCTTGCGGGAGCCCGAGATGACGTGGACCTCGCGGATCTCGCCGCCTTCGACGAGGATCTTCGCGTCCTCCACGTCCGCCAGACCGCGGATCCCGATCTCAGCGTCCGTCGTCCAGGGTCTCCGGGTGTCTTCCACGGCCTTGCTCTCCTCACCGTCAGGGGGACCGACGGCAATATCCTAGCACAGCACTCCGCGGGGTCGCCACGCTGGACTGCGGGCTTCCACGTCGAGACTAGGAGAGCGGCTCCAGGTCGAAATGCACCATGCGGTGCAGCAGGCCGACCCGCCGGGAGATCTCCTCCGGCCCCGTCTCGGCAAGCCGCCGGGGGCTGAAGTCCTCGATGGCGAGCGATGCCATCGTCGTCCCGCAGGCCATCGCCTGCTGGATCATGCCTCCGTCCGGCCAGCCGCAGCGAGCCATCCAACCCAGGAAGCCGCCGGCGAAGGAGTCCCCGGCGCCGGTGGGGTCGCGGATGGCGTCCACCGGGAACGCCGGGGTGATGAAGCGCTCGTCGGCCGTGCGGAAGAGGGCCCCGTGCTCGCCCTTCTTGATGATGACGGACTTCGCGCCCTGCTCGAGCAATCGGTCCGCCGCGCGCACCAGCAGGCTCTCTCCCGCGAGGGCGCGGGCCTCCTCCTCGTTCAGGAGAGCCACGTCCACCCGTCGCAGCACCTCCAGCACCAGGTCGGGCTTGCGCGCGATCCAGTAGTTCATGGTGTCGCTGAGCGTGAGCCGGGGCTTCTTCATCTGCTGGAGCACCTCGAGCTAACCTTTTCAACCCTTGTTGCTTGACGCGATATTTCCCGGCTGCAAGAACGCTGGCAACATCGATGGGAGAACGCGCTTTGAACATTTCCGCAAAACCGGCCGCGGCCGGCGTTGAAAT
>JANXPZ010000234.1 GCA_025357055.1 Candidatus Eiseniibacteriota bacterium
CCCCAGGCCCGTGCCCGCGATGACGATCCCCTTGTAGCCCTTCTCCACCAGCGCATCGATCAGGTCGGGATTCATGTTCGGGTAGTAGTAGACGATCGTGACGCGCTCCTCGAAGACCGCCTGCACCGTCACCTCCCGGTCCTTCCGCCGGGGCGCCCAGTCCTCCTTGAGCGGCGTGAGCTTCCCGCGCTCGACCATCGCCAGCGGGATGTCCCCCAGCGTGCGGAAGGTGCTGCGGTAGGACGTGTGCATCTTGCGCACGCGCGTGCCCCGGTGCAGCAGGTTGTAGCGGTCCGAGGTCGGGCCGAACATGCACACCATGACCTCGGCGATCGGGCCGTGGGCGGCGGCCCAGGTCGCGCTGATCAGGTTCTGCGCCGCGTCCGAGGAGGGCCGGTCCGACGAACGCTGGCTGCCCACCATGATGATGGGCACCGGCGAGCGCTGCACCATGAACGAGAGCGCCGCGGCGGTGTGGTGCATGGTGTCGGTGCCGTGTCCGACCACGACGCCGTCCCAGCCGTCACGGATGGCCTCGCCGATCCGCTCGGCCAGGACGATGTACTGCTCCGGCCCCATGTTCTCCGAGAACACGCCGAAGAGCTTCTCGGTCTCGAGATTGCAGATGTCGGCGAGCTCGGGCACCGAGCCATAGAGCTCGCCGGGGCTGAACGCGGGGATGACCGCCCCGGTGCGGTAATCGAGCCGCGAGGCGATCGTGCCGCCCGTGCCGAGGAGCTTCACCCGGGGCATCGAGGGGTTCACCGGGAACAGGCGCTCCGGGATCTGGTAGTGCGCCTCGCGGTAGCCGATCTTCTCGAGCCCGGTGACCGTGTCGTGGCGCAGTCCGACGTTGTAGCCGGTCGGGAGCTTGAGCACGAGGTGGAGCGGGTCGGCGGTCTCCGAGCGCGGGAGCAACAGGCCCTCGAAGTCCCCGCGGGTGGTGCGGGCCCGCACCTCGCACCACACGGTCACGTCGAAGCGCTTCAGGACCGACAGGCAGGGCTCGCGATAGCCCTTGTAGCGCTCGTCACTCATCGCACCACCCCGCCCCCGCTGGCCGCGAGCACCGCTTCGAGCCGCGCCTGCAGCTCGCGCGGATCCACGCGCCCGATCAGGTCCCGCAACACCAGCCCCATGGCCCAGCGCACCAGGCTCGCCCGCGGGCGGTCCGGCAGCGCACGGCAGCGCTCCACCGCCGCGGCGACCAGCCGCGCCGCCAGCTCGGCATCGCCCGCCCGCGGCCGCACGTCATCGAGCAGCTCCGCCACCGTCCGTTCGGGCTCGGCCAGCGCGCGTTCGAGCACGCGCTCGAAACCCTCGGCCCGCAGCTCGCCCCGCACGAAGGCGTCCACCAGGGGCTTCAGCCGTCCCGGATCCGCCGGGGCTTCACCCGCCCGCCGGCGGCGCCAGCGCGCCGGGCGCTTGAGCAGCGCCCCCGCCACACGCGCCGCGGCCGGTCCGGCCGGCACGGCGAGCGCGTCGAAGAGATCCGCGGTCCCGGCCGCGATGGCCAGCCGGTTCGCCAGCGCCGCGGAGAGCCCGAGGGCGCGGTAGCGCTGCTCCCGGTCCCAGGGGCGCTCGGACAGGCGCCCGGTGATCTCGACCACCCACGCTTCGGGGATGGCCTTCGGGGGCGTGTCCGTGTCCGGGTACATCCGATCGGCACCCGGCAGGATGCGCTCGAATCCGTTGGTCCCGTCCGCGAAGGACTGGCGCGTCTCCGCCGGCACGCCGACCAGCGCATCGCGCGCCCGCAGGAACACCTCGCGCACCGCCGTCTCCACGTCCTGCTCGGTGCCCCACAGCACCAGGACGGCGTCTGACGGCCCCGCGCGCAGGCTCTTGCGCAGCGCGCGCCATTCGGCCGGAGTCAGGCCGTAGTCCGTCAGGTCGGAGTGGATCATGAAGGGCCGCGCCGTGAGGCACGCGATCACCCGCACCCGGTCGGCGAACTCGCGCGCGAAGGTCACGCCCGGCTGCGTGGGCCGCGTCAGCAGACCCGCGAAGCCGGGCAGCGCGAGCGCCACGACCGTGTCGCCGCGTTCGCGCGCCTCGCGCAGCGGCATGTAGTCGCAGCGCCGCAGCATGGGGCCCGCGTGCACCACGAGCGTCGAGCGCTCCCAGGGCCGCGGCCCGTCCGGGACCGTCAGGCCCTCCGTCTTCACCCCGCGGCTGCGCAGCTCCGCCCGCACCCGCAGCAGGTTCAGCTGCCGGAAGGCCTCGTTGTGCGTCAGCAGCGGCAGGTGACGGTGGTTGCCCACGCCCTTGATCTCGACGCGCCGGCCCCCGGCGACCGAGACGTTCGTGTCCTGACGCGCCGCGCCCGCCCCGCGCCGCACCTTGCCCGAAGCCTGCGCCACACGGGCCAGCAGGCGCCCACCCGCAGCGACCTCGTACGGGGTGAGGAGATCGGGCTCGGTCACCGTCTCGATCAGCGGCATCCCCAGCCGGTCGGTGCGGAAGGTGATGCGGTGGCCGACGTCCGAGACCTCGCGACAGGAATCCTCCTCCAGCGAGAACTGCCGGATGCGCAACTCGCGGTCCACGCCCAGCTCGGGCACGCGGAAGGGGATGCTCCCGGCGAGCCCCATCATCGCGGTGCGCTGGAATCCCGTCGGGATCGAGCCGTCCAGATACTGCTTGCGCATCACGTGCAGCTCGGAGACCAGGTTCAGGCCGAAGAGCAGCGCGATCTCGAGGGCGACGCGCACCGCCTCGTCGTCCATCGGGAAGGGCGGCGTATCGTCGATCTCGTAGGTGCAGACTGTGCCCCGCTCGAGCAGGTAGACGATCTCCTTGCGGGTCTTGAACTCCATGAGCGCGCAGCCGTCGTACTCGCCCAGCTCCGAGAGCGTGGGCCTCATGTGGCGCAGCACCTCGGCGTCCACGCGGGTGACGCGCCGGCCGGCCGGGCAGCGGCAGAAGAGCTTGCCGCGGGTGACAATCTGCTGGTGCACCTCGAGGCCCGACATGAAGCCCAGCGCCTGGTAGTCCGCGGGCGTCATCTCATCGAGCTCGCGGTCGGGGAAGTCGAGCACCGGCTCGTGCCGGGGATTGAGATCGGAGGGCGGCTGGAGGGCGGGCGAGTCGGGAACCGGATTCATGCGGCGGGCCTCGGGTGGCGGGTCATGGAATCCGGGAATATACACCGGGAGAGGGCTCTCATCGGCTACCGCCCGTAGGTCTCCGTGAGATCCAGCAGCCGGGCGCGTTCGGCGTCGGTCAACTGCTCGCTCCGGAAGCGCCAACCCCAGTTCCCGCCCGGGCGCCCGGGCAGGTTCATGCGCGCCTCGGGGCCCAGATCCAGGATGTCCTGCAGCGGCGCGATGAAGGTGTCGGCCACCGAGCCCAGGCCGGCGCGGATCAGCTCCCAGGTGAAATCGTCGCCCGTGCAGCCCAGGTAGGACCGCGCGAAGTGGCGCTGCGGCTCGGGCGCGCCCGCGTACCAGCCGCGCGTGGTGTCGTTGTCGTGGGTGCCGGTGTAGACCACGCAGTTAGTGGGGAAGTTGTGCGGCAGGAAGGGGTGCAGGGCGCCCTTCTCGAAGGCGAACTGCAGGATCTTCATGCCCGGCAGGCCGAAACGATCGCGCAGGGCGAGGACCTCGGGGGTCACGAAGCCGAGATCCTCGGCGATGATGGGCAGCGCGCCCAGTGCGCCGCGCACGCCCTCGAAGAAGGCCGCGCCCGGCCCCTTCACCCAGCGGCCCTTCTCGGCCGTGGACTGCCCCCCGGGGATCTCCCAGTACGCCTCGAAGCCGCGGAAGTGGTCGAGCCGCGCGATGTCCACGACCTCGAAGGTGGCGCGCAGCCGCTCGATCCACCAGGCGTAGCCGTCCCGCGCCATGACGTCCCAGCGGTAGAGCGGGTTGCCCCACAGCTGCCCGGTCTTCGCGAAGTAGTCGGGCGGCACGCCCGCCATGACCGCGGGAGCGCCCCGGGGGTCGAGCTGGAAGAGCTCCGGATGGGCCCAGACGTCGGCGCTGTCGTGCGCGACGAAGATGGGCAGGTCGCCGATGATGCGCACGCCCGCCGCCCGGGCCCGCGTGCGCACCGCGTTCCACTGGCGGAAGAAGAGGAACTGGCGGAAGCGCTGCGAATCCACCGCCCCGGCGAGGCGCTCGCGCGCGGTGGCCAGTGCCCCGGGCGCGCGCGCGATCAGCTCCTTCTCCCACGAGGTCCAGGTCGCCCCGCCGTGCGACTCCTTGAGCGCCATGTAGAGGGCGAAGTCCTCGAGCCAGCCAGCCTGCGCCTGGCAGAAGCCATCGAATTCCCCACGCAGCCCCGGGGCGGCGCCCGCCGAGAACCGCGCGTGGGCCTTCGCCAGGATCGCGAGCTTCCACTCGATCACCGGGCCGTAGTCCACGCGGTCGGCGGGAAACGCGGGCACGCCCGCGAGGTCCGCAGGTTCCAGGAGACCGTCCGCGAGCAGTCGCTCGGGACTCACGAGGTACGGGTTCCCGGCGAAGGCCGAGAAACTCTGGTATGGCGAGTCGCCATAACCCGTGGGACCCAGCGGCAGGACCTGCCACAACTTCTGCCCGGCCGCGGCGAGGAAGTCCACCCAGCGCGAAGCCTCGGGCCCCAGGTCGCCGATGCCGAAACGGCCGGGCAGCGACGTCGGGTGCAGCAGGAGACCGGATGCTCGGGTGGAGGCCATGGTCGTGCCGCACTATGCCACAGGGCGGGAGTGCGACTCCAACGAGGTCCGGCGCGGGCCTGGCGGCGCGGGGGCGGGCTGACCTCCCGCAGGTCGTGGCTCGGGATCGCCCTGGGGGGACGCGGCACGGCCGGGATGACGATGGAAGCGTGGCAGGTCGCCGCGGTATCCTGCGCTCGTCGCCCGCGACGGTGCGTCCCGGGCCGGCGCCGACCACGATCCGACTGCCGGACGAGGATCCATGCACCGCAAGACCCGTCTCGCCTCCCCGCCATCCATGTCCCCCGCTCCCGTCGGGGCGCTCGCCATCCTCCTGCTGGGCGTGGCCCTCCTCGGTGCCGTCCTCGCGTATGCGCCGGGCCTCTCCTCGCCGTTCCTCTTCGACGATGAACGCTACGTCCGTGACAACGCCACGCTCCTCCAGCTGTGGCCGCCAGGCTGGATCCACGCGGGCACACAGGAGACCCGCCCGCTCACCAATCTGAGCTTCGCGCTCGACATCGCGGCGTTCGGCCCCGGCCCACGCGGGCATCACCTGGTCAACCTCGCGCTCCACCTCGCGAGCGTGCTGCTGCTCTTCCTGCTGCTCCTGCGCCTGCGCCCGGCCGGCGGGATCGCCGGACTGCGGGACGGCGGGCTGATGGCCGCGGTGGCGGCGCTGATCCTGGCCCTGCACCCGACGCAGAGCACCTCCGTGCTCTACATCCAGGGCCGTCCGGGCCTGCTCTCGACCGTGTTCGCCCTCGCCGCCATGCTCGCGGCGGTGGATGCCATCGAGCGTTGGGAGCAAGCGCGGCACCGCGCCTGGCGCACTCTCGCGGTCGCGCTCGCCGTCACGCTGGGCGCCCTCGCCAAGGAGACCGGCGCCGTCGTCCCCGCCCTCGTGCTGCTCTGGGACGCCACCCGGTCGGCGCGTAGCGATGCGCGCGGCCTGCGCGAGCGGCTCCTGCGATTCCACCTGCCGGTCTGGGCGGCCCTGCTGCCCCTCGCACTGACCTTCGCCCTCCTGCGGAACCCGCACGGGGGCGTCTTCGGCGGCGGCGTGGTGGACGCGGCGCGTTTCTACGCGACCCAGCCGCTCGTGCTGCTCCTCTACCTGCGCCTCCATCTCTGGCCTGCCGGACTGTCGGTGGACCGCACCCTCGGGATGCTCACGCCCGCCGAGCCGGCCGCGTGGCTGGCCGCGCTTGCCGTGCTGCTCCTCCTCGCGATCGTGGTCCGCTCGCTGCGGCGCGCGCCGTGGGTCGGCTTCTGGGGCGCCTGGTGGCTGGCGGCCCTCGCACCTACCTCGCTCATCCCGAACCGCGAGTTCGTGGCCGAGCGCTACCTCACGATGGCCACGCCCGCGGCGGCTGCGCTGGCCGGGTGGGCCCTGGCCTGGTTCGCCGTGCGGGCGGGGCCACGCCTGCGACTGACGCCACACCTGGGACTCTTCGCGCTGGCCCTCGTGGCGGCGCTGCCGCTCGGCTGGGCGACCCGCGGGCGCGCGCAGGTGTGGCGCTCGGACCTCGCGCTCTGGCGCGAGGCCACCCGGGTCTCGCCCACCAACCCGCGCGCCTGGTACCAGGTCGGGCGCCTGCTCTACGCGGAGGACAGCGTCGCAGTGGCCGAGGCCGCCGTCCGTCGCGCGCTGGCCCTCGGCGGACCGGACCTCCAGGCCTTCCTGCTGCTCTCGGACATCATGGGCTCGAAGGGCGAGCTGGATTCGTCGGTGGTTTTCGCCGCCGCCGCCGTCGGGGCGGCGCCCTACAAGCCCTGGCCCCACGTGGGCCTCGCGCGCGCCCTGGCGCGCACCGGACGCTGGGCGGAAGTGGAACGCGAGGCCGCGACGGCCCTGTCGATCGACTCGACGTCGAGGGCCGCGTGCTACCTGCGCGGACGGGCGCGCGCCGAGCGGGGCGACTTCGAGAGCGCCCGCGCGGACGCCGCCGCGTTGACGCGCCTGCCCGGGACGAGGGTCGAGACCGCGGCGCTGCTCGGTCTGATCGCGGCCCGCGCCGATCGCGCCACGGACGCCGATCTCTGGCTGGCCCGCGCGACGGAGCGGATCCCCGGCGACCAGGACGAGGCGCTCGCCTACCTGGACGCGCAGCGCGTTCGCGCGCCCCGGCTGGCCGCCGCGGGCCGGGCGGCGGACGCCGTCGAGGCCTGGACGCTCACGCTGGCCGCCACCGGCGGCACACACTGGGATGCGTCCGGCCTGCTCGGCCTCGCCCGCGCGCTGCGCAGCCTTGGACGGGACCGCGAGGCCGCCTCGGCGCTGCGCCAGGCCACGCGACTGAGACCGGACGACGCGCCCGCCTGGCTCGAGCTCGCGAGCCTCCTGGCCGGGAGCCGCGACTCGACCCTGCGCGACGCGCAGGCCGCGCGCGATGCGCTCGAGCGCGGCCTGCGGTCGAAACGGCCAGGGGCCTCCGACTAGCGCCCCTCTACCTCGTCCGCCAGCGCGCCCATGTCGTAGACCTTGCGCAGCGCCTCGGTCAGCGCCCGCGAGTGCACCGAGACGCAGCGCGCCTGCTCCTCGGTGTAGTAGTAGTCCCAGGCGTAGGACTGCACGTTGCCGTCGAAGACCAGGCCCACGTACTCGCCCTCACGATTCAGCACCGCGCTGCCGGAGTTCCCCCCGATGATGTCGTCGGTGCTGACGAAGTTGAGCGGCGTGTTCAGGTCCAGGTCCTGCTCGTGTCCGGCGATGCTCGCAGGAAGGTCGAAGGGCGGCTTGCCGCTGAAGCCCAGCGAGCGGTCGAAGAGACCGTGGAACGTGGTGGCCCAGGGCACCTGCGTGGTCAGTTGCGGGTAGCCGGCGACCTTCCCGTAGGAGAGCCTCAGCGAACCGGTGGCGTCCGGGGGCAGCGCGCGGCCGTCGAGGACGAAGCGCGCCCGCGCGATCCTGCCGCCGTCCAGCGTCTCGACGCTCTGCACGCGGCCCTCGTTCCAGGCGCGCAATTCACGATAGGGTGCGTCGAGCTTGCGCGCCCAGACGATGAGTGGATCCTTCGATGCGGCCACGGCCTTCGCGCCGCCTTCGACCAGGGCTTTGCGCACGGCGGGATCGGCCAGCTTGGTGCCCGCGATCAGCGTGCGCGCGACCTCCTGCGGCGTGCGCCCGCCCAGCGCCAGCTGGACGAACGGATGGTCCGCCCCCAGCTCGTCGCGGCATTGCTGGAGGACCACGCCGAGGATCATCTCGTCCATCTCGGGGTAGACCGGCGCGCGCGAGAAGAGCCGGAAACGCTCGGAGTCGAGCTTCGTGTCGCGGTACTCCTTGAAGCGCCGCTCGTTGGGCTTCGCCACCTCGGTGGTGTAGCGCACGATGCCGTTGGCGATGTCGAGCAGGCGGCTCGAGCGCCCGAACTCGCGCGTCACGTACTCCGTGTGCCGGCGGCCCAGCTCCTTCATCGCCCCCGCGATGCGCTCCCAGGTGAGGATCGCCAGCCCCGAGGCCGCCTGGTTCGTGGCGATGCGCTGGCGCAGCTTCGCCTCGGCGCGCCGCTGCATCCCCATCACCGCGGTGTCCGAGAGCGCCTCCAGGAAACCGTGTTGACGCTTGAGGTTGTTCTCGAGCCCGCGGATCCGGTCGCGCGCCTGGCGCGCCTGCTCGGGCCCCCGCGCCGCGTAGGCGTTGTAGGCCGCGAGGCGCTGCTGGTTGAGGCGGATCCGCAGCGGCAGGTCCAGGTTCCGCTCGTGGTCGAGCTGGGCCACGGTGTAGAGGCGCTTGGTCGTGCCCGGGTTGCCCGACACGAAGACGAGGTCGCCCTCACGCGCGCCGTCCTTGCTCCAGCGGAACCAGTGCTGCGGGCGGACCGGCTGGCCGTCCTCGTAGACGCGGAAGAAGGCGAAGTCCAGGTCATGGCGCGGGAAGCTGAAGTTGTCGAGGTCGCCGCCGAAGGACGCGGCCTGCTCCTCGGGCGCGCACACCAGGCGCACGTCCTTGTAGGTCTTGTAGCGGTAGAGCCAGTACTCGCCGCCGCGGTAGAGCTCGACCACCTCGCCCTTGAGCCCGTCGCGGCTCGCCGCCTGCTCGATGCGGGCCATGGCCGCCTTGCGCTGGTCGCTCTGTGCCGAGTCGGCGCTCGCCGAGTCCACCGCGCCCAGCACGCGGATGGTCACGTCCTCGCTGGTCATGAGCACCTTGAGCTCGAGGTCGGGACAGGGCAGCTCCTCGGAGCGGCTGCGCGCGAAGAAGCCGTCCCGGATGTAGTCGTGCTCAGGCGAGGAGAGCTTGGCCAGCTGGCTCAGCGCGACGTGGTGGTTCGTGAGCGCCAGCCCGTCGGGCGAGACGAAGGCGCCCGAGCCGCCGCCGAAATTGATCGAGGCCTTCTGCACGTGCTCGATCCACTCGGGCGTGGGCGCGAACCCGTAGCGCTCCTGCAGCTGCTTGAGCGGCAGGTGATCGAAGGTCCACATTCCCTCGTCGGCGCGGACGGCGGCCGGCACGAGGACCGCGGCGACCAGCACGGCGAGAAGCGTTGCAGAAGCGACGAAGGCGCGGGTTCCGCGCCGGAGCGTGGCAGTGCGGCTCATGAGTTCTCCCCCGGGGACGCGGCCCGACCGGTGAGGACCGGAGGGCCGGGATGGGACAGGACGCTGGTCTAATCGAGCGCTCCCCGCGCCGATGCACCCAGCCAGAAGGCGGGTCGCCCGGGGTGCCGACGACCGCATCGTCCGCCAGCGGGCACCCCGAGTCAAAGTCCCGGCCCCGGGCGCGGCGGATGCGGCCCCGGGGCTGCCCGGCTTAGGCACAGGCACTCGCGGCGTGAGGAGGCTGCTCGTCCGGCGACCGTCTCCGCGGCCGCGGCGCCGAACCTGCCGGATCGTTTGCCTGCGCTCCGGCGCTGTGGCAGGCTCCACCTGATCTCGGCACCGGAGCGTCCGCCCCCTCCAGGGGACCCGCCACCCGAGCCCGGTTCTCGTCACGCCGCACTCATGTCGCCCGCTCCGAGGTCTCCTCCATGGAACCACTGTTGCCGGAAGGCTCCAGCCTGCTCGCACTGCTCGATGCGCTCCCGTCCCTGGCCTTCATCGCGGATGCCAACGTGACGGTCCTCGAAGCGAACCGGTCCGCCCGGCAGTGGCTGGGCGACGGGGTCGGGACCCGGCTGAGCCTGCCTCCCGGAGACGTGCTCCATTGCATCTTCCCGCGTGACTCCCACGGCGACTGCGGCACCACCGAGTTCTGCCCGTCCTGTTTTGTGCGGCGGTCCATCGAGGCGGTGCTGTCGGGGCAGCCGGCGCCGCGCCGCGTGGCGCACATGATCCTCGGCACGAACGGACGGAGCGAGGACCGCTGGTTCCTGGTCAGTGCCTCTCCGCTCGTGCTCGGGGATCGCAGGCTCGTGCTGGTCGTGCTGGAGGACGCCACCCAGATCGTCGAGTTGCGCGAGTTCCTCCCCCTCTGCCCCGGCTGCGGGGCGAGCCGCGAAGCCTCCGATGCCCTCGCCCAGGCGCGGGTCTTCCTGCGCAAGCACCCCGACTTCCTGCGCGCGGACGAGCTCTGCGACAAGTGCAGGCAGCGGCCGCCTGAGGGCATCGGGCCGGGGGACGAGGCCGGAGAGCTCGCGTAGGGCCCTGGATCGCCGCGGCGCTCGGACGGGCAGGGCAGGGCTGATCGGCGACTGAGGCGCGCTCGCGGGCGGCGGAACTCCCGCACGGGCAGCGGGCCGAACCGCGCCACCACCCCCCGGGAAGCGGCCCGGAGCACTCTGGCACCCGGGGCCGGACCCGTGAGGTATCCACCGGGCCGTTCCGTTGCTAGAATGCACCGCCGCGACCGGTGTCACCGGTCATCCGATGCCTCAACCCCGCACCCCCGCGCGCATGTGCCGGCCCTGCTCCCCGGCCAGCGCGGGAGCCGGAGGCCGCATGTTCGATATCGAAGGCTCCTTCGACCAGCAGATCCAGAGCTTCACGAAGGTCCGCCCCACCGTCGTCTTCCCGGAGGCCCTCGACCCGCGCATCCTCGAGGCCGTCTGCTATCTCGCCCGCTTCGTGCGCCCCGTGTTCCTCGCCCCCGAGGCGCAGGTCCGCGACGTCATCGCCCGGGACCTGGGCCACGTCGATCCCGATCGCGTGGACTTCCTCCTGTCGGAGAGCGCCTTCGTGGACGTCCCCGCGCGCACCGACCTGATCGAGGAGTTCACCAGGGCGCAATTCGAGTTCTGCCAGGAGATGGGCTCGCCCATCCCGATGGAGGCCGCGCGGCGCATGGTCATGGAACCCGCCCGCTTCGGCATCTGGTCCGTACGCCTCGACCATGCCGACACCGTCGTTGCCGGCGCCCGGCACACGCCCAGGGACTACTTCCGGCCCATGCTCCGGCTGCTCGCCAAGCAGCAGGTGCGCTGCGAGGCCGGGGTCTTCGTGCTCCCCGGCGACTCCGCGCCCGACGTCTTCCCGCACAACATCGTGGTCTTCGGGGATGTCGGCGTGAACGCCACCATGACGCCGGAGGTGCTCGCCCACGTGGCGGTCGGCACCTGCGTGGTCGCCCGCGACCTGATCCCGCCCGAGGTGCTTCCCGAGATCCGCGGCGTGATCGTGTCGTACTCGAACCGCGGCTCGGACGAGGGGCCCTCGCCCGAACTGGTCCGCCAGGCCATGGCGCTCATCCCGGAGGTCCTGGCCGAGCGCGTGGACAAGGGTGAACGCTACTCGACCATCCGCATCCAGGGCGAGGTCAAGGTCTCGGTGGCGCTCTCGCAGCGCTCGGCCATGTACCACGAGGGGGACCTCGAGGTGAAGTGGGGCGGCAGTCCCAACGTGATCATCTGCCCGAACCTCGAGATGGGGAACCTGCTCTACTATCTCTATGCGGCGCGTTTCCCGGACGCCAAGAAGTTCCCCGCCATGTTCGGCCTGCGCTTCCGCGGCGTGGACCTGCCCATGGACTGCACCCCCGAGGACATCCGCCTCGCCATCAAGGCCTCGGTCCTGCGCATGTACCGCTTCGGCGAGTGGCAGCGCACGCCGCGCGACACGTTCTTCCGCCGCCATCGCGTGCTGGCCCTGAATCCGGGCTCGACCTCGACCAAGATCGGCGTCTTCGAGGGCGAGGAGGAGCGTTTCACCCTCGAGCTGCAGCACACGGCCGATGAGCTGCTCCCGTTCGAGGGCAAGAGCATCACCGAGCAGTACGCCTTCCGCAAGGAGATCATCTCGAAGGCCCTGTCCGACCATGGCCTGGGCGTGGCGGACCTGGACGCGGTCTCGGCCCGCGGCGGGCTGCTGCACCCCATCCCGCACGGCACACTGGCCGTCTCGGACGACATGGTGGCCGACCTGCGCGCCGCCCGATACGGCGAGCACGCCTCGAACCTGGGCGCGTTGATCGCCCGCGAATTGACCACCGGCCTCGCCACGCCCGCCTTCATCGTGGACCCCGTGGTGGTGGACGAGGCGCCCGACCGCGTCCGCGTGAGCGGCATGAAGGCCGTGCGCCGCAAGGTCATCAGCCACGCCCTCAATCAGATCGCCACCGCCCGCCGCTACGCCGAGGAGCACGAGACGTTCTACGAGAAGGTGAACGTCATCGTCTGCCACCTGGGCGGCGGTATCACCGTGGGCGCGCACAAGCGGGGGCGCTACATCGACGTCAACAACGGGCTC
>JANXPZ010000219.1 GCA_025357055.1 Candidatus Eiseniibacteriota bacterium
CACCGCTCTCCCTCGTGTGCCGCCGGGTTTGAGGCTCTTTCGGGCGGTGTGCTAGCCTCCGTTGCCCCATCTCACCTGGCGGGGGGGCCGCTCCGGAGCCTCCCGCACCGTCCCTGACCGACGAGGCTTGTCCTTGGAACGCGGCGATCCCCAGGCCCTTCAGCAGCCCTACGACCCCGGACGCATCGAGCAGCGCTGGTACGAATTCTGGGTGGAGCGGGGCGTGTTCCTGCCGCGCGCGGAGGGGCGTCCGGGCGAGCGGCCGCCCGGGAAGCCGTTCGTCATCTCGATCCCGCCGCCGAACGTCACGGGCTCCCTCACCATGGGCCACCTGCTGGGCGAGTCGGTGCGTGACGTGGTGCTGCGCTGGCAGCGCATGGAGGGCCGGGAGACCCTCTACCTGCCGGGCATGGACCACGCCGGCATCGCCACGCAGAACGTGGTGGAGAAGAAGCTGCGCGAGGACGGGCGCAGCCGCCACGACCTGGGACGCGAGGCCTTCCTGCGCGAGGTGTGGGCCTGGAAGGAACAGTACGGTGGCCTGATCCTGCGCCAGCTGCGCCGCTTCGGCATCTCGACCGACTGGACGCGCGAGCGCTTCACGCTCGACGAGGGCTACTCGCGCGCGGTGCTGCACGCCTTCAAGCTCCTCCACGACCAGGGGCTCATCTACCGCGGCCGCTACATCGTCAACTGGTGCCCGCGTTGCCTCACCGCGCTCAGCGACGAGGAGGTGGACCACGTGGATACCGCGGGGCACCTCTGGTACCTCAGGTACCCGGTCAAGGACTCGAAGCAATCGGTGATGGTGGCCACCACCAGGCCCGAGACCATGCTGGGTGACACCGCGGTCGCGGTGAACCCGAAGGACCGGCGCTACGCGAAGCTGATCGGCAAGACCGCGGTTCTGCCGCTCATGCGGCGTGAGATCCCCATCGTCGCCGACGATATGGTGGACCCGAAGTTCGGCACGGGCGCGGTGAAGGTCACCCCCGCGCACGACCCGAACGACTTCCAGATCGCGAAGCGCCACGACCTGCCCGAGCTGGTCGTCATGGACGAGCACGGGGTGATGAACGACAACGCCGGCGACTTCCGCGGTCTCGACCGCTTCGAGGCCCGCAAGCGCGTGGTCGCCGCGCTGACCGACTCCGGCTACCTGGAGAAGACCGAGCCCTACACCGTGCCGGTCGGGCACTGCTCGCGCTGCCACACCGTGATCGAGCCCTACCTGTCGTGGCAGTGGTTCGTGAAGATGGCTCCGCTCGCCGCGCCCGCCATCGAGGCGGCGAAGAAGGGCCAGGTCAAGTTCTACCCGGTGCGCTACAAGAAGGTCTACCTCCACTGGCTCGAGAACATCCGCGACTGGTGCATCTCGCGCCAGCTGTGGTGGGGGCACCGCATCCCGGTCTGGTACCGCGGCGAGGAGATGAGGGTCTCGCTCGACCGGCCCGAGGGGGAGGGCTGGACGCAGGACGAGGACGTGCTCGACACCTGGTTCTCGTCCTGGCTGTGGCCGTTCGCCATCCTGGGCTGGCCGGAGGAGACCGAGGACCTCGGGCGCTTCCACCCGAATTCGCTCATGGTCACCGGGGCCGACATCATCTTCTTCTGGGTCGCGCGCATGGTCATGGCCGGGATCCAGTTCCGCGGCGAGGTGCCGTTCCAGCACGTCTACTTCACCAGCATCCTGCGCGATGCCCAGGGCCGGAAGATGTCCAAGTCGCTGGGCAACTCGCCCGACCCGATCGAGATCATGGAGCGCTACGGGGCCGACGCGGTGCGCTTCTCTCTCATCTACCTGACTCCCACCGGCCAGGACCTGCTGTTCGACGAGAAGCGTCTCGAGACCGGGAAGTTCTTCGCCAACAAGATCTGGAACGCGGCCCGGCTGGTGCAGATGCGTCTCGGGGACGAGGACCTGTCGAAGGTTCGCGAGTCGTCGCTGCGGCTCACGCTGGCCGACCGCTGGATCCTGTCGCGCTACGCCAACGCGGTGAAGAACGTGACGCGAAACCTGAAGACCTACCGCTTCAACGAGGCGGCGAACACCCTCTACCAGTTCGCCTGGGCCGAGTACTGCGACTGGTACCTCGAGATGGCAAAGCCGCGCTGGGCCGAGGACGCCGACCCGGCGGACCGCCGCACCGCGCGCTGGGTGTCGTGGAAGGTGCTGGATGGCATCCTGCGCCTGCTGCACCCGTTCATGCCGTTCGTCACCGAGGAGATCTGGCAGGCGCTGCCGCACGAGGGCGAGACCCTCGCGCTGGCGGCCTGGCCGCGGGCGAGGAAGGCCTGGTTCGACGCCGAGGTCGAGCGGCAGGTCGGCTTCCTGCAGGAACTGGTGGTGGCGGTGCGCAACCTGCGCGCCGAGAACAAGGTCGCACCCGGCCGGCCGGTCGCGGTGGTGGTGCGCGGTGCGGTGGAACAGCTCGACCTGGTCGAGAAGCTCGCCGAACAGCTCCGGCCGCTGGCGAGGATCGAGAGTCTCACGCTGGCCCGCGACGGTTCCCGCCCGCGCGTGGCCGCCTCCGCCGTGGTGCAGGGCGCCGAGGTCTTCCTGCCGCTCGAGGGCCTCATCGACCTCGATGCCGAGCGCGAACGCCTGGTGCGCGAGGCCGACCGGCTGCTTCACGACCTCGAGGGTACGCGCAGGAAGTTCAACAACGCGGAGTTCCTCGCCAAGGCCAAGCCCGAGGTCGTCGAGCGCGAGCGCCAGCGCCTGGTCCAGCTCGAGGAGACGCTCGAGAAGCTCAAGCGGGCACAGGAGTCGCTGCGCTCGGTGCAGGGCTGAGCTCGCGCCGGCAGGCCGGCGAAGTCCTACGCGCGCATCCCCAGCAGGAGATCCACGATGCGCTCGCCGCTGCGGCCGTCGCCGAACGGGTTCGGCCAGTCGCGCGGGATCGCGTGCATGGCACGCGCGCAGGCGACGATGCGCCCCGGGTCGGCCCCCGCCAGCACGCTGGCGCCCGCCGCGACGGACTCCGGACGCTCGGTGTTGTCGCGCAGCGTCACACAGGGCACCCGCAGGCAACACGCCTCCTCCTGCAGTCCGCCCGAATCCGTGAGCATGAGGGCCGCGTCGGCGTGGAGCCCCAGGAAGTCGAGGTAGCCGAGGGGCGGCAGGACCCGCAGGCGGGCGGTCAGGGCCGGGTCGGTGGCGGCGATGCGGGCCTGCGTGCGCGGGTGCAGCGCCGCCAGCACGACCAGGTCGAGCGCATCGCCGGCGGCGGCGAGCCCGGCCAGGATGCCGCGCAGACGATCCTCCTGGTCGACGTTCTCGGGCCGGTGGAGCGTGGCGAGCGCGTAGCGGCGCGCCTCGACGCCGAAGCGCTCCAGCAGCCCGGGGCGGCGTGCGCGATCGCGTTGCAGGTGCAACTCGTCGACGACCGTGTTGCCGGTGACGTGGATGCGCGACTCCGGGATGCCGTCGCCGCGCAGGATCGCCCGCGCCCCGGTCGTGGGGGCGAAGAGGTGATCGGAGACGTGGTCGGTGAGGATGCGGTTGATCTCCTCGGGCATGCCGCGGTCATGGGAGCGCAGGCCCGCCTCGACGTGGCCCACGGCGATCCCGGCCTGGTTCGCGGCGAGCGCCGCGGCCAGCACCGAGTTCGTGTCGCCCTCCACCGGGACGACGTCCGGCCGGTGCGCCCGCAGGACCGGCTCCAGGCCCAGCATCGCGGAAGCGACCTGGTAGGTCCGGGAGCCCGAGCCGATCTCGAGGTTCACGTCGGGCGCGGGCAGGCCCAGCTCGGCGAAGAACACGCCGTCCAGCTCGAACGAGTAGTGCTGCCCGGTGTGGAGCAGCAGGCAGGGCGCCCCGCGGGCCCGGCAGGCGCGCACCACGGGCGCCATCTTGATGATCTCCGGCCGCGTGCCCACGACCACCGCGATCTTCATGGCGTGCCCGTCCCCCGGTGCCCGGGACCGGACACGCGCAGGGCGCTGGCGAGGCCGAAGCCGCTGCCGCGGATGGGGGCGACCTGCGCTTGCATGGGACTCCTCGCGCCCAGGGGCGGCCGGGGTCGTGCGGTGCGTGGCGTGGAGCGCCGGGCCCGGTGCATCCGGTCGCGGGCGCCGGCGGCTCTGTCATCAGGTTGTCGGCAGTTCCCCGGACCGTCTGCAGCGTGAGCGCGGTGGGGCGACGGTCGCATGGATCACGCAGGTTACGCGTGGAAGGGGCGGGTGGGCAACTTCGTGACGTGGTCCATGGCTCGGTCCTGCGGGAAGGACCCCCGCCGGGCACCGCCCCGGGCCGCCGTCGCCGATGCCCGACCGGCGGACCGCGGCCACGACCGCCGCCAGGCTGGCGGGGGCGCGGCTTGCCCGCCTCGTCCGCGGCCCCTATGGTCACGGACCAGGCAGGGCCGCGCTCCGCAAGCGACGGGCGCCCCCCGTCCGAGCAGGAGCGGATGTGGTTCCGGCTTCACGCCGCGGAAGCGAAGACACGCGGTCCGCGAGGGCCCGCCTGGCCGGCATGCCCGGCGCCCCGCGGCCCGGCCACCTCGGGAGCGACGACCGATGTCTCGTCCGTTCGTCACCGTGAAGCGCTGCGGGGCGCTCTGCGTGGTGGAATTCCCGCGGACGGAAGGCGTATCCGGGGTGGCCCCCCGACGAAACCAGGAGGAACCATGAGCAGATCGAATGCTGCGGGACTCGCCCTCGGCCTGACCTTCGTGCTGGCCACGGTCGCCGTGGCCGCGGCCCGACCCTCTGCCGCCGCGGCCGCCGGGCCCGCGGTCACCGTCTACACCCGCGACCTCGGCTACGTGCGCGAGACCCGCACGCTGGAGCTGGCGGGCGGGCGCGACACCGTGCGGCTCTCGGATCTGCCCGAGCGGCTCGATTTCTCCTCGGTGCGGCTCGTCCCCGGGGGCGCGGCGCGTCTCACCCGGCTCGCCTACCGCTGGGACGTGGCCAGTGGCGACGCCTTCCTCGAGAATGCGGTCGGCCGGCGGGTGAGCGTCAGCTCGCGCGGCGACCGCATGACCGAGGGCACGCTGGTCGCGAGCGACGGCTCGTGGCTGGTGGTGCGCGCCGACGACGGCTCGCTCTCGACGCTCGCGCGCGGCGCGGTCGAGGCGGTGCGGCTGGCCACGCCGGCGGCGCGGCTCTCGCTGCGGCCCACGCTGGAGGCCGTGCTCGAGGAGGGCCGGAGGGGGAGCGTGGCCGCGGAGTTGTCCTACCTGACCGGCGGGCTCTCCTGGAGCGCCGAGCACACCGTGGTGCGGCGCGGCGAGCGCGAAGCGACCTGGTCGGCCACCGTGACGGTGGAGAACTCGACCGGCCGGGACTACGTGGACGCCACGCTCAAGCTCGTGGCGGGAGAGCCCAGGCGTGACCAGGCGCGTCCCATGCCCAGGATGCGCGCCATGGCGATGGATGCGGTGATGCAGGTGGCGGGCGCGCCCGACCTCGCGGAGGAGAGCTTCTCCGACTACCACCTGTACACGCTGGGCCGCCCGGCGACGCTGCGCGGACGCGAGCAGCAGTCCTTCACCATGATCGAGCCGCGCACCGTGAAGGTGACGCCGCGCTACGTCTATCGGGGCGGCGACGCCCGCGGCGTGATGAGCCAGATGGTGATCGTGGACTCGAAGGAGTCCGGGCTCGGCCTGCCGCTGCCCGCCGGGCGCGTGCGCTTCTACGAGACCGATCCGGCGGGCGCCCCGCAGTTCACCGGTGAGAGCAGCATCCAGCACACCCCGGAGGGGGAGAAGCTCGAACTCGAGATGGGCGCGGCCTTCGACCTCAAGGCGGAGCGGCGCGACCTCTTCAACCGCCGCATCAGCGATCGCGAGCGCGAGGTCTCGGTCGAGATCAAGCTGCGCGACCACAAGCCGACCGACGTCGTGATCCTGGTCCGGGAGAGCGTGGGCGGGGACACGGAGATCACCCAGAAGACCCACGAGTTCACCCGCCTGGACGCGAACACGATCGAGTTCGCGATCCCGGTGGTGGCGGGCCGGGAGGCGGTGCTGAGCTACACGGCTCGCGTGCGGTACTGAGCCGGGGCGAGGGCTGCGACCCGGCTTCACCGCGCCGTGCGCGCGCCGGCGGTCCCCGCGGCGCGCACGGCGCGCGTTTCGCCCTGCAACGGCGCGGCCCGTCCCTGCTCGACCCTTCGCCCCGGCTCGGGTAGCATCGCGCGGCCATGCCCTTCCAGCTCCACCGTCCGTTCCCGCCCGAGGGTGACCAGCCCGAGGCCATCCGCCAACTGGTGGAGGGCCTGCGCCGGGGCGACCGCCACCAGACCCTGCTGGGGGTGACCGGCTCCGGCAAGACCTACACGGTCGCCAACGCGATCGCCGAGTGGGGCCGCCCGACCCTGGTCATCTCGCACAACAAGACGCTGGCCGCCCAGCTCTACGGGGAGTTCCGCCAGTTCTTCCCCGAGAACGCCGTGGGCTACTTCATCTCGTACTATGACTACTACCAGCCCGAGGCTTA
>JANXPZ010000057.1 GCA_025357055.1 Candidatus Eiseniibacteriota bacterium
CGGCCCGGCCGGCGACGGTCCGCCTCGAGTTGGCTGCGCTCAAGCGGATGTTCACTCTGGCCGCTCGAGCGGAGAAGGTGTCGCACCGACCCTACTTCCCCACGATTGAGGTGCGGAACACGCGAAGCGGATTCTTCGAGGAGGCCGACCTGCGAGCGGTGCTGTCCCACTTGCCCTTGGATCTGCGGGTGCTCATTGAATTCGTCTACCTGACCGGGTGGCGGATCGGCGAGGCCAAGGGGCTGATTTGGCGGCAGGTGGACTTCAAGGGGGGCGTGGTCCGGCTGGAGCCCGGCAGTACCAAGAACGACGAAGGTCGGACGTTCCCCTTCGAGGCGCTGCCCCCGCTGGAGGTGCTTCTGTGCGCGCAGCGTGCCCGTACGCGGTCGATCGAGCGGGAACGTGGTCAGCTCATCCAGTGGGTCTTTCACCGGGGTGGGAGGCCGATCCGCGACTTCTACATGGCGTGGCGTCTTGCCTGTAAGCGTGCGGGTGTCCCGGGCCGTCTCATCCATGACCTGCGCCGCACGGCGGTCCGAAACTTCGAGCGAGCGGGAGTCTCGCGCTCGGTGGCGATGAAGCTGTCGGGGCACAAGACCGAGAGTGTGTACCGGCGCTACGCGATCGTCAGCGAGGCCGATCTCGCCGAGGGTGTGCGCAAGGTGGCGGCGATGCAGGCCAGCAGTCCGGATGCTGTGCACCGCGTTGTGGGTGTCTCGGAGGCGGGGAATTCGAGAACTAGCACAATTCAAGCACAATCGGCGAAAGGGGGGCGTGATGCGCAGCGCATGCCGAGCGCGTAAGTCGTTGCGAAGTTGGTGCCGGAGGAGGGGGTCGAACCCTCACGAGGTTTGAGCCTCACGGGATTTTGAGTCCCGCGCGTCTGCCAGTTCCGCCACTCCGGCACGGGTTGCGACTTCACGCCCAGCATAACGCGCCTTCCCGATGGCGCGCCAGCGGCCGTGCCCCGGCTAGTTGTACGTCAGCGTCACGTTGAACGTGCCGGTGTACGCGCCCGGGCGCTGGCTCCTCGCGACCTTGAGCGTGCCGCCCACGTAGATCGTCTGCGTACGCCCGGCGTTCAGCAGGCCAGTGCCGCTCGGCAGGCTGCTGACGGGGGTGACGGTCACCTCGTCGGTGGCGTTCGTGCGGGCGACGGTCTCCGGGCCACTCGGGAGCATGATGTCGTAGGTGGCACTGCCGTCACCGGTCACGCTGAAGGTCGCGGCGGACACGGTCGCGGCGCTGCCGAGCGTGACGCCGATGCCGGTGCGCTCGGGGCTCGCGGCCGCGGTCTGCTCCACGGTGCCCGGCGCGTTGACGCCGGCGACGATGCTGCCGAAGTCCAGCTCCGCGGTGTTCGCGACGATGCCCATCGCCGCGACGATGGTCGCGCCCGCGCTGGCGGACACGGTGGCGCCATTCTGCCGGGCCATCGCGTCGAGGGAGGTTCCGAGCAGCACGACCAGCGCGCCCGGGACGAGGACGACGAATCTGTTGCGCCTGTGCATCGCACGCCCTGCGTGGGGGACAGCGGACCTGCCCCGGGTGGTCCTGCGAGCTGCAAGCGGATGGCCCGGAGCGCTGCGGACCACGGTCGATTGTACTCCATCCGCTCCTGCACGCCCGTGCGAAGGGGGCAGGGCGACGTTCCGGCGTGCGGCCAGATATCTGTTGACGGGCCTTCGAGCGGAGAGCAGGCTCCTCTCCGTTCGTCGATTCTCGCTGGCCGGACATGCGCCCCTCGGCAATCGTCACCGGCCACCGGGACCTTCTCTCGTGCATTGGCGATTGCCGTCTACCCGAGGAGGGTTCCCGATGCGTCATCGTTACCCACTCATCACCGTCCTGCTTCTGGTCGCGCTCTCGTTCGTCGCGAGCGCCAGTCACGCGGCCCGGCCGGCCGCGGTGGCCGAGCCGCTGCAGGGGACGCCTCAGAGGGTCGTGGTCGGCACGCCGCAGCAGATGAACGTCCTCTGTGGACTGGGTGTCGCCGCCGCTCCGGCGTACTACATCGATTATCTCCTTCCCCCGAACGACGCGTACTACACGCTGCTGGACCCGGCGACCTGCGGGTGCCCCGGACCCAACGGAGTGCTCCTGTCGAACGCCCACGTGCTGCTCAATTTCCCGATGGCCTGCAGCATCCCGGTGTCGGTCGCGGTGGTCGCAGCGGATCTGACGGACCCACTCTGCCCCGTTCCCGTGCCGGGCCAGTACCTCTGCGCCCCGGTCAACTACGATCTCGTCCCCGGGGCGGCCGGGGACTACGACTTCATGTTCGCGCTGCCTTCCGGGTGCTGCATCACCGAGAAGGCGTTCCTGGTGGTCACTTTCACCGGGGCGGGCTCGTGCACCACGCTGCCGAGGCTGATCACGACCGAAGGCTGCAACCCCTGCGAGTCCTACAACGTCTACCCGGGTGGCTTCGACGATCTGTGTGTGGCGGTCGGATTCCCGGGCAACCCGAGCATGTCTGTGGAAACAGCCTGCTGCGACATCGTTCCCGCCCTGCGCGGAACCTGGGGCCAGATGAAGACGCACTTTCGGTAGAGAGCGGCCTCATGGGCGGCCACCTGGAGCCTCTCGGGTGGCCGCCCATGTTCATTTCCCGCGATCGCCGCCCTCCGCGACCGCGCAGGCGCCCTCCTGCTGTCCAAGAGATGTGAACCGGCGCGCTCCGTGGCCTGCTCCCCGCATCTATAAGGGCACGCCAGGCGCTGTCGCCGGGCTGCAGTTTCCGGGGAGACGCCTTGCGCTCCGGATGGCAGGGACGCCAGGAGGGAGGACGAGTGATGTTCGAAGCCGCGCTGCCGCCCGACCGGGCCGAACACGTGCGCGCGCCGGGTGCCCCGGGGTCTGCGCTCACGCCGTCCGACGAGCGCTTCGAGCGCATCACGAGACTCGCGGCGCGCTTCCTTCGCATGCCGATGGCCCGGGTCTCACTGGTGGACTCGCGCCTCCTGGGCTTCACGGCCGACGACGATGCGCGCGCCACCGGGACCGCGAGCGTACGTTCCTTCTGTGGCTCCCTGGTGTCGGGCGACGACACGTCGGTGGTGCCGGACACGCTCGACGATCCGCGCTTGCGGGAGCACCCGCTCGTGACCGGCGCGCCGTTCATCCGCTCCTGCGCGGGACATCCGCTCCGCATGGTGGATGGCAGCAAGGTGGGCACGCTGTGCGTGATGGACACGCGCCCGCGACGGCTGCGCGAGGCCGATCTGGAGACGCTGCGCTTCCTCGCGGGCTGGGTGCAGGACGAACTGCAGATGCAGGTCCTGAACGAGGGCCGGGCGGCGCTCATCGCGGAACGGGACGAACTGCGGCGCCGCACCCTGCTGGACCCGCTCACCAGCGCGTGGAACCGGGACGCGGTCCTCGAGG
The DNA here is from genome assembly GCA_025357055.1 of Candidatus Eiseniibacteriota bacterium. Lineage (GTDB taxonomy): Bacteria > Eisenbacteria > RBG-16-71-46 > RBG-16-71-46 > RBG-16-71-46 > JANXPZ01. The sequence goes on from JANXPZ010000057.1 coordinate 3,388, forward strand.
TGCTGGAGCGCGAGCTGGCGCGGTCCGCGCGTGACGGCTCGCCGCTCTCGATCATCATGGCGGACGTGGATCACTTCAAGGACGTGAACGACTCGTTCGGTCACCCGACCGGCGACCGTGTGCTGCTCGGCGTCGTGGCGAACCTGCGCGCGGCGGTGCGGCCGTACGACGCCGTCGGACGCTTCGGCGGCGAGGAGTTCCTGGCCGTCCTGCCGCGTTGCGACGCCAGGGCCGCGCTCACCATCGCGGAGCGCATGCGCGGGCGGGTGGAGGCGGAGCGCTTCGAGACCGCGTCCGGCGTGGTGCGCGCGACGCTCAGCCTCGGCGTGGCGACGATCTCGCGGACGCCGGGGGCTGACGCGCCGGGGCTCATCGAGGCCGCGGACCGCGCGCTCTACCGGGCGAAGGCGGACGGACGCAACCGGGTCGCGATCGCGGCCTGAGCTTCGCGGCCGCCCCTTCGTGTTTCCCGGGGCCCCGCCCGCCGCGCTACACTCACGCGCTCGCAGGGTCTTCGCGCCGCATTCCACGGAGGATCCCGATGGAGCCCAGGTCCTTGGACGTCGTGCGCCCGGTGGTGCCGGTGACGCCGTTGCCGGCGTGAAGCGCGCGGCCGCTCCCGTGAAGCGGAGTGCCCGGCCGCCGTCGCGGGCGAAGGGGCGCGCTGGATCCGCCGCGCCCACCGCGCTGCCCGCGCGCCCCTGGCCTGTCCTGCCCTGGCCCGCCGTGCTCGCGCTCATCCTGCTCGCCACGGTGTGGCTGCAGCGCGCGGCGCTGCGCGCGCCGTTCTTCGCGGACGACTTCCTTTTCCTGGACCAGGCGCGGAACCGCTCCCTGTGGGCCGCGCTCACCACGCCCGACCCGATCGGCAACTTCGTGCGCCCGGTGGGCCGCCAGCTCCACTTCTGGCTGCTCGCGCGCGCGAGCGGCGAGTCGGCGGTGGTCTTCCACGCCGCGAACCTCGTGCTGTTCCTCGGCGTGGTGACGTTGTTGTTCCTCGTGACGCGGCGGCTCGCGGGGACGGTGGCCGCGGCGTTCGCAGCGGCTTTCGTGGCGCTCCACTACGCGGCGGACGTGCCGCTGCTGTGGGCCTCGGGCAGCCAGGACCTGCTGGCACTGACCGGTGCGCTCGGGGCGCTGGCGCTGTTCCTCGCCGGCCGGCGCTGGCTCGCCGCCGTGGTCTTGCTCCTGGGCCTGCTCTCGAAGGAGACGGTGCTGCTCACTCCCCTGGTGGCGCTGCTGGCCGCGCGTCGCGCCGGCGAGCCGTGGCGCCGGAGCCTCGTGCGCGCCTGGCCGCTCGGGCTCGCGGTCATGGCGTGGGCGGCGCTGTGGGGCACGACCATGCTGCACAGCGCGGGGGCGCGCCGGGCGGTCGCCTGGAGCGCGGAGGGCGCAGCCGCGGTGTTCGCGCACCTGCTGCAGGTGGCGCTGGGGCTCGAGTGGCGCGCGGGCGGGGCGCTGCGCTTCCTTACGCTGCTGCCGCCGCTCGTGCCGCTGGCGCTCGCGCTCGCCGCGGTCGCGTTCGCGGCGAAGGAGCGGCGCGATGTGGCGGGCGCTGCCGCTGCGCCGGGGTTCCCGCCGGTCGTCCTGGGACTGGTCTGGGCGCTGCTCGGGGCCGTGCCCGTGACGGCCGTGGCCCCGGCCTGGAGCGCCTACTACTACCTGTTCGCGCTCTGTGGTGCCGGGCTCGCACTCGGCGCCGGGCTGGCCGCACGCTCGCGCGTGACGGTGCTCGTGGTGCTGGCGCTGCTGGTCTGGGGTTCGGAGAACGGACGGCGGCTCGACGAGTTCATCACCGCCCCGGGCGCCTGGACCAGCCAGTCCCACGTGAACCGCCGCTACGTGGAGCGATCGAACTCGTTCGTCGAGCGCTACCTCGCAGAGTTGCGCGCCGCGCGGCCCACGCTGCCGCCGAAGAGCACGGTGTTCTTCGGTGGGCTGCCGGCGTTCTCCGGCTTCCAGGCCGGTGACGGCGCGCTGTTGCGCTGGGCCTATCGCGACAGCAGTCTGCGCTCGTACTACCTCATGGAGCTCACCGCGGAACGCTACCGCCGCGGGCCGGCGTTCGGCTTCATCGTCAGGAACGATACGCTCGGGGAGATCAGGCTCGATCGGGACCGGCTGCTCTCGCTGGTGCTGACGGCGGTGGCCTCGGAGCGCCCTCGTCTGGCGCTGGACCTGCTGGAGCTTCCCGAGATGGTGGGCCCGAACGATCGCTTTGCGCCCTACTGGCGGGCGTGGATGCGCTGGGCGCTTGGGGACACGACCGGTGCGCGGGCGGAGCTGCGGCAGGCGGGCATGACTCTGGATGCGGGGCCCACGCCGGAGATCGCCAGGATGGCGGGCCTGGTGGCGGCGGGCGACACCCTGGGCGCCGTGGATCTCATGTCGCGGGCCATGACGCAGCACGTGCTGGATCCCGCGGCGCACGCGATGCTGGGCGGGTTGCTCGTGAACCTGGATGGTTACGAAGCGGACGCTGCGGTCGAGGCCTACGCCGCGACGCTGCTGGCGCCCGGGGTCGGGCGGCACTGGTGGTTGCTGGGCTACGTCCAGACGAAGGCCAAGCGCTACGATGAGTCCCGGCGCTCGATCGAGCGCTTCCTCGCGCTGGGCGGGGAGTTCCCGGAAGAGACGGCACAGGCGCGGAAGCTACTGGAGTGGCTGCGCGCCAGCGGTCCGGGCGGGGAGAAGTTCCAGCGATCGCTGCGCAAGCCGGACGACCCGCTCCGATGAGCGCGGCCGCCGCGGTTGCGGCGGGGGCGGGCCTGCTGCGGGCAGGTCCGTGCGCCCGGCGCCGCTTGACGCTGGCAAGCGGGCCCGCGTAGCGTTTCGCGCACCATGGCTCGACGCATCTCCGCTCTGCAGTGGGTCCGCCTGACCAGCCAGGTCGCGGTCGCCGCGATCGCCCTGACCGCGGGGGTGCGGCTCGCGCGGGGCTGGTCGCTCGCTGGGGTCGAGAAGTACTGCCCGTTCGGCGGGCTGGAGACGATCTGGTCGTTCGTGACCCGCCGTAGTTTCAGCTGCGCGGCGGGGGAGTTGAACCTGGCGCTCTTCCTCGCGCTGCTGGGGCTCACGCTCATCGCGCGCAAGGCGTTCTGCTCGTGGGTCTGCCCGGTGGGCTCGGTGAACGAGTGGATCTTCCGTCTCGCCCGCCGACCCGGGGCGCGGCTGCCGCTCGAGCCCCCGCCCCGCGTGGACCGCGCGCTGCGCTGGCTGCGCCTGCCGGTGCTCGCCGTGATCCTGTTCTTCACCTGGCGGACCGGCGAGCTGGTCTTCCGCGGCTACGATCCGTACTACATCCTGACGAGCGCGCATGGCCACGAGGTGAAGCTCTGGAGCTACGCGATCCTCGCCGCCGTGCTCGCCCTGGGCGTGGTCGTCCCGATGGCCTGGTGCCGCTATCTCTGCCCGCTCGGCATCACGCTGTGGCCGTTCTCGGCGCTGGGGCGGTTGCGCCTGCGCCGCACGCAGTCGCGCTGCACCGCCTGCGCCGCCTGTAGCCGCGCCTGCCCGCACGGGATCGATGTCGCGGGCGGCACCGCGGTGCGCTCGGGCGAGTGCACGCTCTGCCTCGAGTGCACGGACGCCTGCCCCGCGGCGGGCGCGCTCGAGCTGCGCCTGGAGGGCCGGAAGCCATGAGGGTGTCGCCCTGGGTCGTGCCCGTCCTGGTGGTGCTCGCCGCCGTGCTCGGCATCGGCGGAGCGCGCTTCCTCGCCGCGCCGAGCTTCACGCGGGACTACGCTGCCGCCGCGGGCGCGCGGGTCGAGACGGTGCGCTTCGTCGTCCGCGGGCTGGTGTGCGTGGACACGGCCAGGCAGGTGGCCGGGCAGCTGGCGGACGAGCCCGGGGTGCTGCGCTGCGTCGCCTACGCCTCGCGCAACGAGGCGCAGGTGACCTATGACGCAGCCGTCACCGACCCGCAGGCCCTGCGCGCGGCGATCGAGGGGCCGGTGGTGGACGAGGCCAGCGGGCAGATCCGCTTCCACCAGTTCGAGGTCGTCTCGCTCGACGGGGCCACAATCCGGTAGAATGTCCGGCAGCAGCCGGTTCCCTTGACCAATGGAGGTTCATCCATGCGCAGCCTGAGAGCATCCATCGCGGTACTCATCTTCCTGGCCCTCTCCGCCGGGCTGGTCCTCGCGGGCGAGCCGACCACCGAGAAGTCGAGCGCAGCCGGCCCGCAGGAAGTGGCCGTCTTCTCCGTTCCGAAGCTGGCGAAGGGGAGCGTGTTGAAGGACCTGGCGAAGGCCCTCGCGGACAAGCCCGGCGTGGTGCTCGCCCAGATGGATCCGGAGAAGAAGACCTTCAACGTCACCTTCGACAAGCAGCAGACGAACCCCGAGGAGATCCTCAAGTCGGTCAACTCGGTGTCGAAGAACGCGAAGCTGGTCGGCGTCGCGGCCGCGGATGGCAAGAGCGGGCCCGGCTGCGGTGGCTGCCCGAGCGCGAAGAAGTGCGCGGGGGCGAAGAAGTAGCCCGCGGCGTCCCGGCGGGCCTGCCCGCCGCGCGGCCCGCGGACCCCGGCACCGGCCGGGGCGCTCGCGGACCGCGTT
>JANXPZ010000135.1 GCA_025357055.1 Candidatus Eiseniibacteriota bacterium
GGCGCCGCGGACCGGCGCCCCCGTGCTGCCCCCGCTCGCCGCCGACGCCCCCGCGCTGCCCCCGCTCGACCCCGTCGCGCGGCGGGCCATCGCGGCCGCGGCGGCGCCGGTGCTCGAACAGATCGCCGCCGAGGTACGGGCCTGTCGGCAGTGCGGCCTGTGCGAGACGCGCAACCAGGCCGTGCCCGGAGTGGGGACGGCGCTCTCCGGCATCGTCTTCGTGGGCGAGGCGCCGGGCGCGGACGAAGACCGCCTGGGCGAGCCCTTCGTGGGCCGCGGCGGGCAGCTGCTCGACCGGATCATCAAGGCGATGGACGAGGCGCCGCTCCTCCCGGGCGTGCCGCTCAACCGCCAGACCGTGTTCATCGGCAACGTGATCCACTGCCGCCCACCCGAGAACCGCGTGCCGCTGCCGCACGAGGTCGAGCATTCGTCGCCCTACCTGCACCGGCAGCTCGACGCGCTGCGGCCGCGCATCGTCTGCTGCCTGGGCAAGACCGCGGGCGAGCACCTGCTCGGCGTCAAGACGACGCTCGGGAGCATGCGCAACCAGGTCCACCGATTCCACGGCGCGAAGCTGATCGTGACCTACCACCCCGCGGCGGTGCTGCGGAACCCGGACTTCAAGCGCCCGGTGTGGGAGGACATGCAGTTGCTGGCGCGCGAGTACCAGACGGATTGAAGTCCCCCGCCCGGAGGCGCGGGCCCGTCGCCCGCGCCCGTTGAGGAGCAGCCATGAGTGACGCGATGCCGGGCCCCGGGTCGTTCAGCGAAGCCCTGACCCCGCCGCAGGCGCTCGACGCCGAGCGCTCCGTGCTGGCGGCGCTGCTGCTCGACGCCGAGGCCATCGGCCGCGCGGTCGAGACGATCGAGCCGAAGGCCTTCTACCGCACCTCGCACCAGAAGATCTACGAGGCCATCGTCGCGCTCTACGAGCGCAACGAGAAGCCCGACCTGGTCACGCTCTCCGAGGAGCTGCGCAAGCGCGGCGAGCTCGAGGCCGTGGGCGGGCCGCCCGCGCTCTCGCAGATCCTCGAGTACGCGAGCACCACCGCGAACCTCGACCACCACATCCGCATCGTCCACTCGAAAGCCATCCTGCGGCAGCTCATCAAGGCCTCGAGCGAGATCCAGCAGGAGGCCTTCGCCGGCGGCGACGAGACGCCCGCCATCCTCGACCGCGCCGAGCAGAAGATCTTCGCCATCACCGACCAGCGCGTGCGTGCCGGCTTCGTGCTGGTGCGCGACATGCTCAAGCCCGCGTTCGAGCACATCCAGCGGATGTTCGAGCGCCAGGCGCAGGCGCTGGTGACCGGCGTGCCCACGGGCTACAGCGAGCTCGACGAGCTGACCGCCGGGTTCCAGAACAGCGACCTGGTGATCATCGCGGGGCGGCCGGGCGCGGGGAAGAGCGCGCTGGCGCTCAACTTCGCCGAGAACGCGGCCATCCCGACGGGCAAGCACGAGCGCGTGCCGGTCGCGGTCTTCTCGCTCGAGATGAGCAAGGAGCAGCTCGCGCAGCGACTGCTCTGCTCGCAGGGCGGCATCAACCTGCACCGCGTGCGCAGCGGGCGGCTGACGAACGAGGACTGGCCCAGGCTCACGACCGCCGCCGGGCTGCTCAACGACGCGCCCATCCTGATCGACGACTCGCCGTCCGCGACCCTGATGGAGATCCGCGCCAAGTGCCGCCGCCTGCGCTCGGAGAACCGGCTCGGGATGCTGATCATCGACTACCTGCAGCTCATCCGCTCGAGCACCCGGGCCGAGAACCGCGTGCAGGAGATCTCGGAGATCACCCGCGGCCTGAAGAGCCTGGCGAAGGAGCTCAACATCCCCATCCTGGCGCTGTCGCAGCTCTCGCGCGCCGTCGAGACCCGCGACAAGACCGGCCGCCCGCAGCTCTCGGACCTGAGGGAATCGGGATGCCTGACGGCCGATACGCGGGTCCAGCGCGCGGACACGGGTGCGCTGGTCTCCCTGGGAGAGTTGCTGGAGCAGGGCGCGCGTGACATCCCCGTCTGGACGCTGGACGACGACCTGCGCATCGTCCGGAGCACGATGACGCATGTCTTCCCCAGCGGCGTGAAGCCCGTGTTCGAGCTGCGGCTGGCCTCGGGCCGAACGGTCAAGGCGAGCGGCAACCATCCGTTCCTCACGCTCGACGGCTGGCGCCCGCTCGAGCGCCTCGCGGCCGGCACGCGTCTCGCCGTGCCGAGGCTGATCCCGGAGCCGACCCGGGTCGCGCCATGGCACGAGGCCGAAGTGGTCATGCTCGCGCACCTGCTGGGGGACGGCTGCTTTGCCTCGCGCCAGCCCGTGCACTACACGAGCGCCGACCCGGAGAACCTCGCGGCAGTCGAGCAGGCGGCGGCCCACTTCGGCATCACGCCGCGGCGGGTGGCCCAGGGGAACTGGACGCACGTCTACCTGCCGGCGCCATACCGGCTGGCCCGCGGCAGACACAATCCTCTGCAGCAGTGGCTCGGTCGCTTCGGACTCGCCGGCCTGCGGAGTCACGAGAAGTTCATCCCGCGCGAGGTGTCCGCGCTGCCGCGTGAACAGGTCGCTCTCTTCCTGCGTCACCTGTGGGCGACCGATGGTTGCGTACATCTGGGCACGGGGCGGCAGGCGCGCGTCTACTACTCCTCGACGAGCCGGCGCCTGATCGACGACCTGCAGGCCCTGCTGCTCCGCTTCGGCATCGCCGGCCGGATCAAGTCCACGCGCAAGGCGGACTACCGGACGAACTGGCAGGTTCACGTCTACGGCGCCGAGAACCAATTGCGCTTCGCGGAGCACATCGGTGTTCATGGCGCTCGGGGCCTGCAGGTCACGCGTGTCATGGCGCATCTGCGTGGTCTCACGCCCAACACGAACGTCGACACGATCCCGGTCGAGGTGTGGAGCGGCGTGAGGAGGCGGATGACCGAACATGGAGTCACCGTGCGTGCCCTGGCGGCGGGTCTGGGCACCGCCTACTGCGGGAGCACGCTCTACAAGCACGCTCCGAGCCGCGGGCGGCTCGGCGTCGTCGCCGCACTGCTGGAGTCCCCCGATCTGGAGCGGCTCTCCCGTTCGGACGTGTTCTGGGACCGCATCGTCTCCATCACGCCGCTGGGCGAGCAGCCGGTGTTCGACGCGACGGTGCCCGGCACGCACAACTTCATCGCCGACGGGATCGTCGCCCACAACAGCATCGAACAGGATGCGGACCTCGTGATGTTCGTCTACCGCGAGATCCTCTACAACGAGGAGGCGGAGCCGAACAAGGCGGAGATCCTCATCGCCAAGCAGCGCAACGGCCCGACCGGCAAGGTGAAGCTCACGTTCCTGCGCGAGAGCACCAAGTTCATCCCGTACTCCCAGACGTTCGAGGGCGAGACCCGGCCGGAGTTCTAGAATATGGCGAGCGGCGTGACCCCCGACGACATCGCGCTCAAGGGCGTCCGCTACGCGAGCGGGCGGCTGGGCGACTCACTCGCCGGCGTCGGCCGTGCCGCGACCATGATGCTGGAGGCCACGCAGGTCAGCCTGCGTCGCCCGCCGTCGGTCCGGCTGATCGCGCAGCAGATGGGCGCCATCGGTGTGGACTCGCTCTGGCTGGTCATCGTCGTGAGCCTGTTCACGGGCGCGGTGGCCGCGGTGCAGGCGGCCTACCAGCTCACCTCGGTGGTGCCGCTCAAGTACCTGAGCGGCGTCATCCTGCGCTCGGTGGTGATCGAGCTGGGCCCGGTGCTCACCGCGCTCGTGATCGGCGGGCGCGTCGGCGCCTCGATGGCGGCCGAGCTGGGCACCATGAAGGTGACCGAGCAGATCGATGCGCTGCGCGCGATGGGCATCAGCCCGATGCGCCACCTGGTGGCGCCGCGCGTGCTGGCGGCGATCATCATGCTGCCGGTGCTGACCATCTACGCCGACGCGATCGCCATCTTCGGCGGATACGTGGTGGCGGTGGTGGTGGTGAACGTGCCGTCGCCGATCTACCTGCAGGGCCTGCGCGAGTTCTTCGAGATGAAGGACCTGCTCTCCGGTCTGGTGAAGGCGGTGTTCTTCGGCAGCATCATCGGCATGATGGGCTGCTACCACGGCTTCGAGACCGAAGGCGGTGCCGAGGGCGTGGGCCGGGCCACGACCATGGCGGTGGTGAGTTCCTGCGTGCTGATCCTGATCCTGGACTACATCCTGGCCTCGGTGCTGTTTCGGATCATCTTCGCATGATCGAGATCCGCGGGCTGGCGAAGCGGCTCGGCCGCAGACAGGTCCTCCAGGGCCTCGACCTGGACGTGCGCGCGGGCGAGACGCTGGTGGTCCTGGGGCCGAGCGGCACGGGCAAGAGCGTGCTCCTGAAGCACATCATCGGGCTGATGAAGCCCGATGCGGGCTCGATCCGCATCGACGGTGAGGAGATCGTGGGCCTGAGCGAGGAACAGCTGAACCCGGTGCGCAGGCGCTTCGGGATGCTGTTCCAGGGCGCGGCCCTGCTCGATTCGCTGACGGTGGGCGAGAACGTGGCGCTGGCGATGCAGGAGCACGCACGCGGCCTGGACGAGGCGGAGGTGCGCCGGCGGGTGATCGAGCGGCTCGAGTGGGTGGGGCTCCAGGCTGCGGCGGCGCTGAAACCGGCCTCGCTCTCGGGCGGCATGCGCAAGCGCGTGGGGCTGGCCCGGGCGCTGGCGATGGATCCGGAGTACGTCCTCTACGACGAGCCCACGACCGGGCTCGACCCGATCACCGCGGATGTCATCAACCAGCTGATCCGCGGGATGCAGAAGCAGCTCCACGTGACCTCGGTCGTGGTCACGCACGACATCAAGAGCGCCTACACGGTGGCTGACCGGATCGTGCTGCTCTACCAGGGGCGGGTGATGTTCGACGGCACACCCGAGGAGACACGGCGCACCGACGATGCGATGATGCGGCAGTTCATCGAGGGCTCGAGCCAGGGCCCGATCCAGCCGGTGTAGACGGATCGGGGACGGACGGGCAGGGAGGAAGACCGCGGACATGAGCCGGAAGACGGAGATCCAGGTCGGAGCCACGGTGCTCGTGGCGCTCGCCGTCCTGCTGTGGGGCATCGCCTGGCTGAGCACGCTCGCGAGGGCGCGCATCCAGCGCACCTGGCACGTGAGCTTCTCGCAGGGCGGCGGCCTGGCCGAGGGCAACGAGGCGCAGGTGAACGGCGTGCGCAAGGGCGTGGTCACGTCCCTGCGGCTGATGGGCGACCGGGTGATCGTGGACCTCGCGCTGGCGAAGGACATCGTGCTGACGCGCGACAGCAAGGTGGTGATCCGCAGCGTCAGCATGATGGGCGACAAGGTGATCGCGGTGGACTACAGCGGCACGGGCGAGCCGTGGAGCTCGCGCGACACGATCCCGGGCGTCTACGAGAAGGGGTTGCCCGAGGTGATGGCGGACGTGGGCCGGGCGTCGGGCGGCGTGACGGCCATCGCGCGGCAGCTCGACAGCCTGGCCGTGGCCGTGAACCGGGGCGGCGGGCTGACCGCGTCGATCGACAACTTCCGGCGCGCGAGCGAGGAGCTGGCGCTGGCGGTGGCGGAGAACCGCGCGGCCCTGCGCACCACCATGGCCAACTTCTCGGCCACCTCGACCTCGGCGAAGGAGCTGGTCGTGGACCGGCAGGAGAGCCTCGATGCGGCGCTCGATCACTTCGTCTCGGCGGCCGGGAACCTGGACCGGGTCTCGGGGAAACTCGATTCGCTGCGCGGCTCGCTGCAGAGCGCGGCGTCGCGGCTGGACCGCGGCGAGGGCACGCTCGGCAGGCTCGTGAAGGACGAGCGGCTCTACGCGGACCTCGACGCCTCGGTGCGCGACCTGCGCGCGCTGATCGCGGATCTCAAGGCGAATCCGCGGAAGTACTTCAAGTTCTCGGTGTTCTGATGCCCAGGGCGACCAAGGCGACGAAGGCGGCGAAGCCGGCGAAGGCGCACTTCTTCTGCTCGGCGTGCGGCAACGAGGAGTCGCGCTGGTTCGGGCGCTGTCCCTCGTGCGGGGCGTGGAACTCGGCGGCCGAGGCGCCGGCGGCCGCGGTGGCCGGGAGCGGGACGGCGGCCCGCGGCCCGCGCG
>JANXPZ010000139.1 GCA_025357055.1 Candidatus Eiseniibacteriota bacterium
GAACCCGGGCGCCGTATGCGGCGGGCCGGGAGGGGCGCCATCATCGTCGGCGGCACGGCGCCCCGTCTGGACCTGCGGCGGGATCGGCCCCGCCCCTCCTACCCGCGACGGATCTCGTCGATCTTCGCGGCGAGGATGAAGTCGTTCTGATGCAGCCCGCGGATCTTGTGCGTCCAGATCTCGACCGTCACCTTGCCCCAGGCCAGGTGGATATCGGGATGGTGCTGCTCGCGCTCGGCGAGTTCACCGACCTGGAGGGCGAAGTCCATCGCGGTACGGAAGTCCTTGAACTCGAACTCGCGGCGCAGGCGCTGGATGCCATCGAGTTCCGCGGTCCTCCACGCCGGGACCTGCGGAAGGAGCGCCGCGGTCTCGGCGGCCGTGAGTGTCGGGGCGCCCTCGCGGCAGGGAATGCAGCTGCTCTGCGTCAGACCAGCCATGCTCGCGTCTCCTCGCGGTACGGGTGGGATCGGGCGGAGGTGGTTCGGAAACGGGCCCGGCGATTATCCATTGCGTCCATGCGGTCCTGTCAGGGACGGGACCGAGACTCCAGGAACACGACCAGGGTATCGAGTTGCTGTGGCGCCAGGTTGTTCGCGTAGGCGGGCATGTTCGGGCCGCCGTTCAGGATGCGGACCACGATCTGGTCGCGCGAAAGCCGTCGCCCCACGTCGGTCAGGTCCGGGCCACGGGTGCCGCCGCGGCCCGAGACAGCGTGGCAGTAGAGGCATCCCTTGGTGTTGAAGACCGCCGCCCCCGCGGGCAGCTGGCCGCTCCGCTCACCCACGGACTCCGTGGTGAGAGGCAGCGCGGCGAAGTCGGGCATCCAGCGCTCGCGCGCGCCGGCGCGCCACAGCACGCCGATGCAGGTCAGCGCGAAGAGCACGAGGAGCGGAGCCCACGGCCGGCGCCGCATGCTGCGCTCGCCGCGGTTCGAGAGGAACGGCGGGGAAAGCAGGAGCAGCCCCACCAGCAGCGGCGCCAGCACCATGACGTAGTCCTCGGCCGCATGGGGGAGCAGGGCCAGGACCGCGAAGTACCAGAGCAGGTACCAGTCCGGCCGCGGCGTGGCCTGGGCCAGGGAGGGATCGGGAGGCCGGTCCAGGGCCGGAGCACCGATCAGGAGTCCGAGGACGGCGATGCCCGCCACGACCAGCACGCCGAAGGTCACGTCGCGCCAGGCCGCATGCGGCCAGAACGGCACGCCTTCGCGCGCCAGCATCGCATCGTACGAGGCGCGGTAGGAGGCCGGGTCGACCGGCCGGCCGGCGGAGGGCGGCTCGGAGATGCCATTGCGCAGCACCAGGTGCAGGTGAAGCCCGACGAGACCCGCGATCAGCAGCGGCAGGACGAACACGTGCAGCACGAAGAAGTGGCTGAGCGTGGCGTCCCCGATCGTGGCCCCCGAGAGCACCACCCGGACGAGCCACGGCCCCAGCAGCGGCATGCGCGCCGCCTGAGAGGCGCCCACCACCGTGGACCACACCGCGTTCTGGTCCCAGCGCAGCAACTGGCCGGTGAATCCCATGCCCAGCGTGAGGGCCAGTAGTCCCACCCCGCTGAGCCAGTTCACCTCCCGGGGGTACTTGTAGGACGCCATCAGGAAGACCCGCGTCATGTGGGCCCCGACGAACACGATCATGGCGGAGGCGCCGAAGTAGTGCATGCCGCGCACCCACGCCCCGAGCGGCGCCACCTCGCTGAGGTAGCGCAGGCTCGCGTACGCGTGGGCGGTGGACGGGACGTAGATCGTCGCCAGCGCGATGCCCGTCACAACCTGGACCAGGAAGGCGAACAGCGTGGCGCTGCCGAAGACGTACCACCACCTCGACCCCGACGGGACGAGGTGCGACGCCAGGGGAACGACGATCGCCCCGATGCCGGACCGTTCGTCGAACCATTTCCAGATCGCGAGCAGCAGCTTCATGGTCTGGGCTCCCGAGGGCCTGAACGGTCCCGGCCGCTCACCCGATTGGGATGCGCTCCGATTCGATCTCGACCTGGTCTCCGCGGATGCGCACGGCATATCGCGAAAGCGGCCGGGGCGGCGGGCCTCCAGCGACCTTGCCGTCGCTGTCGTAGACGCCACCGTGGCAGGGGCACATGAACAGATTCGCCCCGGGCTGCCACGTCACCGGACAGCCCAGGTGGGTGCAGTTCAGCGAGAAGGCGATGAACTCACGCTCCCCGACCCGGCGCAGCCAGGCTCCGGTTCGCGCCGACACGCCGTCCCAGGGGAGCACGCCGGAGTTCTCGAAGCTCACCCTGACGGTCTCGCCCAGGGCGAAGGCACCGATCCGCCCGACCGGTCGCCACGCGACACGCGGCCGCCGGAACACCGGCTCGAGCACGAGCCCCAGCGGCGGGAAGGCGGCGATGGCCGCCCCGAGCGCGCCCAGTGTGACGGCGAGCGTCGCCAGGAAACGCCGGCGGCTGCCGGAGGCCGCCTCTCCCCCGCTCCCGGCGGGGCGCTCAGGTATTCCACTCATCTCGCATCCTCGCGATCCACCCGCCGAGGCCGGTCGCGAACAGCGTCAGCCCGACCAGCGAGATCGCCCATGAAGTCAGTACCCCCCAGGCCAGCAGGCAGGCGCCGAAAGCCAGCACCAGCGGCCAGATCGTGGGCTTCGGCAAGGACACGGGCAGCGGCTCGTGCCACCCACTGCGCCCTGCACCGTGCGGGCCGGCGTCGGCCGGTCTGGCCGCGGCTTCGCTGCGCGGATCGTGGTTCATGTTTCGCTCCTCGCGCCGGGGAGGGACTCCGACAGCTGAGTCCCCTCCTCGGGCTCCCGGTACCAGCGTGCCACCACCACCAGGATAGCCCACAGGAAGATGACTCCGCCGAGCACCCACATCAGCGCCCCGCCCAGCCGCTGGTCGTCGATCGGGCTCAGCCCCCAGCGCTCCCGGATGAGCGAGAGCGCCCCCAGCTCGTCATCGACATGGACGTATCCCCGGTAGAACGGCGTCGAGGCAAGGCTGAAGAGGATGCCGAGGAGACTGTTCGAGACCGCGCCGAGGGAGAGATAGAACAGGGCCGGCCCCGTCGCCAGCCGGCGCTCCTCCAGCGGGTGGAAGACCGGCCACCAGAACATGGTCCCGGTCACAAGAAAGGTCAGGTGCTCGAAGATGTGGATCCCCTCGCTCGCCAACGTGGCGTCATAGAGGGCCGGGACGTGCCAGAGCCACAGGGTGCCTGCTCCCAGCAGCCAGGCCGGCGCCGGATGCCCTAGAACGCGCTCCGCTCGCTCCAACAGCGGCACGCGCAGCATGCGGCGCGCGAGGTCCGCGGAGACGCCGGCGACGAACAGCGCCGGTGCCGCCATGTCGAGCACGACGTGCTGGAGCATGTGGGCGCTGAACAGGTAGTGGTCGCTGAGCGGATCCAGCGGCGAGACCAGGGCGAGCAGCACCGACGCGACCCCACCGAGGAAGATCAGGGCGGGGCGGTCGAGTCGGAAGCGCGCGGCCGCCAGGTAGCCGGCCGCGACCAGGGCGCAGCCGGCCACGACGGAGCCGTCCCAGTCCCAGGCGGTCGTCAGCAGCTGCCATCCGGTCACGCCATGCTCCACAGATAGACGATCGAGAAGATCACCACCCAGACCCCGTCCACGAAGTGCCAGTAGACGGCAACCGCTTCCGTCGCGGCCTCGACGCGCTCGGGGCGGCTGCGCGCCAGGGTCAGTCCGGCGAGGATCGCCAGCATGACCAGGCCCACGAACACGTGGAAGCCGTGAAACCCGGTCAGGGTGAAGAAGCTCGCCCCGAACAGGTTCCGGCTGACGGTGACGTGCGCGCGAAGCAGGTGCGCGTATTCCAGCGCCTGCCCCACGAGGAACACACCGCCCAGCACGAAGGTGCCCAGCAGCCAGCTCGCGGCCCGCGCCTGCTCGCGCCGGCGCAGGCTCAGGCCCGCCAGCCAGAGGGTGAGGCTGCTGCACAGGAGGGCCACCGAGTAGCCCGCTGCCTTCCCGCGGTCGAGCACGCCCGCCGCACTCGGCCCCTCGGCGCCGGGGTGGTGGTAGAAGACGTAGGCCACGATCAGCAGCGTGAAGAAGACCGACTCGGACAGGACGAACAGGATCATGCCCAGCCGGTTGCGCTCAGTCATGGCCGCCCCCTTCCGCGCGCCCCGCGTCCCGAACGGCCGGCGGCGCGTGCGCCAGGTCCCAGAGCGGGCGACGACTGCGCACCGGCGGCACGCGCTCGAAGTTGTCGGGCGGCGGCGGCGAGGTGGTGGCCCACTCCAGCGTCCAGCCACCCCACGGGTCGTCGCCGGCCACCGCGCCGCGCCGCAGGCTCACGATGACGTTCACCACCAGCAGGACGAGCCCCAGGGCCAGCAGGATGGCGAAGCTCGACGAGATCAGGTGCAGCAGGCCGAGCGGCGGTCGGTCCGGGTAAGTGTAGGCGCGCCGCGGCATCCCCAGCACCCCCAGCACGTGCATCCCCGCGAAGGTGCCGTTGAAACCGATCACCAGCAGCCAGAACTGCAACCTGCCCAGGCGCTCGGAGAGCAGCCGGCCCGTGATCTTCGGGAACCAGTAGTAGATGCCAGCGAACATGCCGAACAGCGTGCCGCCGAGCAGCACGTAGTGGATGTGCGCGACCACGAAGTAGCTGTCGGTGAGCTGCCAGTCGATGGGGATCGCGGCGAAGGTGACGCCGCTCAGGCCGCCCGCGGTGAACTGGATCAGGAAGGCGGTGGCGAACATCATCGCCGTGGTGAAGCGGATCGAGCCGCCCCACATGGTGGCGATCCAGTTGAAGATCTTGATGCCGGTGGGCACGGCGATGAGCATGCTGCTCGCCGCGAACACGTACAGCGCCGCGAAGCTCAGGCCGGTCGCGAACATGTGATGCACCCAGACGCCGAAGCTCAAGAACGCGATGGCCACTGTGGATGAGGCCAGGAAGCCGTAGCCGTAGATGACCTTCCGGGAGAACACCGGGATCACCTCGGAGATCACTCCGAAGGCGGGCAGCACGAGGATGTAGACCTCGGGGTGGCCGAATACCCAGAAGTAGTTCTGCCACAGCAGCGCCGAGCCGCCGTGCTCGGGGGCGAAGAAGTGCGTGTTGAGCTGCCGGTCCGCCAGGATCATGACCAGGGCTGCGTTCAGCGCGGGCAGCGCCAGGATGACCAGGAAGGAGTTGACGAACGTCATCCAGACGAACAGCGGCAGCCGCCGCAGGGACATCCCGGGCGTTCGCAGGGTCAGCACCGTCACGACCAGGTTGATCGCGGTGGCCACCGAGCCCGCGCCCATGACGAGCAGGCTGAGGGCCCAGTAGTCGATGCCGGGCCCGAACGAGTAACCCCCTTCGGTGAGCGGGGCGTAGCTGAACCAGCCCGCCGCCGGCGCGCCGCCGGCCATGAAGCTGAAGTAGAGCATCAGAGCACCGAACAGGTAGAGCCAGTACCCTGCGGCGTTCAGGCGGGGGAACGCCATGTCCCGCGCGCCGATCATCAGGGGCACCAGGTACACGGAGAAGCCGAAGAGCAGGGGCATGGCCATCAGAAAGACCATGGTGGTGCCGTGCATGGTGAAGATCTGGTTGTACGTGCCGGGCGACATGAAATGGTTCCCGGGCCACATGAGCTGGATGCGCATCAGGACCGCCTCGGCGACGCCCACCAGGAGGAACAGGACGGCCGAGGCGATGTAGAGGATGCCGATCTGCTTGTGGTCGATGGAACTGAGCCAGCTCAGCAGGCCGCGGTACTCGGGGATCTGCGCCAGGGAGGTCGCGACGCCCCCGGTCGCACGAGGATCGCTCATCGCAGGCCCTCCAGGTAGGACGCGAGGTCGCGGGCCTCCGCGTCGGTCAGCCCCGCGTCGGGCATGTGGCAGCCGGGCTTGAAATGCTGCGGATCGAGGAGCCAGCGCCTGAGCTGGTCGGGGGTGTTGGTGAGCACGCCGGCGGCAAGGGTCGCGCGCTCCCCGAGGTGCCCGAGGTCCGGGCCGACCCTGCCGTGAGCGTCGGTCCCGGCGATGGAGTGGCAGTTCCTGCAGGTGCGCGCCGCGAACAGCCGCCCCCCGCGAATCCCGGCGGCGTCCGAGGGAGGAACGGGCGCACGGGCCTGGTGCTGCCGCCACGCGGCGAAATCGGCCGGCGACTCGACGACCACGCGGATGCCCATGGTCGCATGGTCCGTCCCACAGTACTCGGCGCACGTGCCCAGGAAGGTCCCCGCCTGGCGCGGCTGGATCCAGAGGTAGCCCGGGTGTCCCGGGATGGCGTCCATCTTGGCGCCCAGGTCCGGCACCCAGAAGTCGTGGATCACGTCGGCCGAGCTGATGAGCAGAAGCCAGTTCTCACCGAGCGGCATGTGCAGCTCGTTGGCGGCCACGGCGGCCGGGTCCCCGTAGCGGTACTCCCACCACCACTGGTGCGCCACGACGGTCACGTCCGGCTTCCGCTTTCCGACCGGCGGGTTGACTTCAAGCATGGTCTTGGCCGTGAGGACGAGCAGGACGAGCAGGATGAGCGATGGGATCGCGGTCCACAGCGCCTCCAGCCAGCGCACGCCGGACTCCTGGTAGGGCTCCGGGTCCCCAGGGCGGGCCCGGAAGCGCCACGCGGCGAACGCCACCAGGCCGGTCACCAGCAGGAAGATGACCGCCGCGATGGACAGATCGATGTAGAAGAGACGGGCGATCGACTGGGCCTGCGGCGAGTGCGGGTCGAGGACGGAGGTGTGCGGCATCTGCATGGCTATCCCCTCGCGAAAGCGTCGCCGGCGTGCGCCCGCGTCACGGATGCAGGTCCAGGACGACGAGCCAGAGCAGCAGGGGAAGATAGGCGGCGGAAGCGAGCGCGGTGAAACGGGCCGCGCGACGCGAGCGCGATCGGAAGAGCCCGACCGCCGCGACGAACATCGCCAGCCCCGCCAGCGGAGTGCCCCACTGCCACGCGGGGCCCACCAGACCGGTGCCGACGAGCAGCGCCGCGACCGGTGCCAGCGCCGCCGCAGCCAGCACGATCTGGCGGAAGGTCCAGGTACCCGCGGGCTCCACTACCGGAAGGACGCGGAAGCCGGCGCGCCGGTAGTCCTCACGGTTCAGCCAGGCGATGGCGCAGAAGTGCACGTGCTGCCACAGGAAGAGCAGCGCGAACAGCACCCACGCCCCGGCCCCGACCAGGCCGGCGACCGCGGCCCAGCCCATCAGCGGCGGGATGGCCCCCGACACGGCACCGATGGGCGTGCAGATCCAGCTGAGGCGCTTGGCCGGCGTGTAGACCAGCACGTAGAGGAAGGCGCTCAACAGGCCCAGGAAGGCGGTCAGCAGATTCGCGCGGACGGCCAACAGGGCGCAGCCGGCCAGTACGAGAAGCACCCCGAAGGCCAGGGCGTGCGCGGGCTGGATGATGCCGCCGGGCACGGGCCGCCGGCGCGTGCGCTCCATCAGGGAATCAGCGGTGCGTTCGAGCACCTGGTTGAGGGCGCAAGCCCCCCCTGCGAGCAGCGCGGTGCCGAGGAGAGTGGCCAGGGCGAGACCAGGTCCCGGGTGCCCGCCACTGGCCAGCAGGAGCCCGATGGCACACGTCACCAGGACCATGACGACGATGCGCGGCTTGAGAAGCGCCGCGTAGGCGATCAGGAGTCGAACGCTCGAGGGTTCCCGGCGCGGGGCCGGGGCAGACTCAGGCAATCCCGCATCCTCTCTGCTGATGCCCACCCGGTCCACGGTTCGGCACCGCCCGTCGGAGGGTGACAGGTCGCTCGCCGAAACCGGGGCTCCAAGTGTCGGCGAGGCCTTCCTCTTCGTCGCGACGAACCTAGCACGGGCCAGCGGGCCCATCCACAGGAAACCTCGGCAGCCCGGGGAAGGCAATGGGCGGGGCGCCTACACCACCAGCATCGCGTCCCCGTACGAGTAGAAGCGGTAGCGCTCGGCCACGGCGTGGGCGTAGGCGCGCCGCAGCGGCCCCTCCCCCGCCAGGGCGGCGACCAGCAGCAGCAGCGTGGTGCGGGGCAGGTGGAAGTTGGTGAGCAGCGCGTCCACCGCGCGGAACTCGTAGGGCGGCAGGATGAACTTGCGCGTCCAGCCGCGCGCGGCGGCGAGCGCGCCGCCGTTCTGGTCGCAGGCCGATTCGAGCGCGCGCACTGCCGTCGTCCCCACGGCCACGATGCGACCGCCGCGGGCGCGGGCGTCCTTCAGGGCCGCGACCGCCTCGCCACTCACGTCGAACCACTCCTCGTCCATCACGTGCTCCCGCGGATCCGGGGCCGCGATCGGCCGGAACGTGCCGGGCCCGACGTGCAGCAGCAGGGGCACGCGCGCCACGCCCAGTGCGGCGAGCGACCCGAGCAGGGATTCGCTGAAGTGGAGCCCCGCGGTGGGTGCGGCGACCGCGCCATCCACGCGGGCGAAGACGGTCTGGTAGCGCTCGCGGTCCCCGGGGTCCGGCGAGCGGTGGATGTAGGGCGGCAACGGCACGCGGCCGTGCGCCTCGAGTTCCCGGTCGAGGTCCCCGGCGATGACGCGCACCACGCGCTCGCCCTCGGCCCCGGCCTCGACCACCTCGAGCGACACGCCACCGCCGTCGCTCGTCAGCACCGCGCCCGGCGCGGCCTTCTTCGCGGGCTTCGCGAGCACGCGCCAGAGCCCGCCGGGCTCCGGGCGCACGACCAGCAACTCCACGCGCCCGCCGCTCGCGCGCCGCACGTCGAGCCGCGCGGGACGCACGCGGGTCTCGTTCAGGGCGAGCGCGTCACCCGGCCTCAGCCAGAGACCGAGGTCGGCGATGCGCGAGTCGTGGAGCGCGCCGGACGCGCGCTCGACCACCAGCAGGCGCGCGTCCTCGCGGCGCTCCGCCGGATGCTGCGCGATCAGCCCGGGCGGCAGGTCGTAGTCGAGGTCTTCCAGACGCATGGGCGGGCTCACGCTCGAAGGAGGGACACCGCTCGGGCCCGGACTCAGGAGAGCGGCAGCTCGGGCTGGGCGTCGCCGGTGCCGGAGGCGCCGCCGGGGGGCTTCAGGCCGAGGTGCTCGTAGGCGAGGGCCGTGGCCTCGCGGCCGCGCGGCGTGCGCTTGAGGAAGCCCTCCTGGATGAGGAACGGCTCGTAGACCTCCTCGAGCGTGCCGGATTCCTCGCCCACGACGACGGCCAGTGTGCCCAGTCCGACGGGGCCGCCGCCGTACTTCCGGATGAGCGCCTCGAGCAGGCGGCGGTCCATCTCGTCGAGCCCGCGCTCGTCCACGGCCAGCATCTTGAGGGCCTCGCGCGTGACCGGCAGCGTGACCTTCGCGTCGGCCCGGACGAGGGCGAAGTCGCGTACGCGCCGCAGCAGACGATTCGCCACCCGGGGCGTCCCGCGCGCCCGGCGGGCGATCTCGCGCGCGGCCTCGGGCTCGGTCTCCACCTTGAGGATGCCCGCCGAACGGGTGACGATGCGCGCGAGGTCCTCGGCGCCGTAGTAGTCGAGCCGCATGGTGACGCCGAAGCGGGCGCGCAGCGGCGAGGACAGCAGGCCCGAGCGCGTGGTGGCGCCGACCAGCGTGAAGCGCTCGAGATTGATCTTGAGCGAGCGGGCGCTGGGGCCGCGGTCGAGCATGATGTCGATGGTGAAGTCCTCGAGCGCCGGGTAGAGGTACTCCTCGACCACCGGGCTCAAGCGGTGGATCTCGTCCACGAACAGGATGCCGCGCGGCGGCAGGTTCGTGAGCAGCCCGGCCAGGTCGCCCGGGCGCTCGATGACCGGCCCCGAGGTGTGGGTGATCTCGACCCCGAGTTCGTGCGCGAGGATCGAGGCCAGCGTGGTCTTGCCGAGGCCCGGGGGGCCGTGGAAGAGCACGTGGTCGAGCGCCTCGCCACGACGCCGGGCGGCCTCGATGAAGATGCGCAGTTGCTCCTTCAGGTCCGGCTGCCCGACGAACTCGTCGAGCGCCAGCGGACGGAGCCGCTGCTCCTCCTGGAGGTCCTCGGGCAGCGCTTCCGGGCCGGCGACGCGGTCGCTTGCCGGGGGTGCCGCCGGGTCGGGCGTGCGGCGCGCGCTCGGGCTCACGGCCTCTCCTTGCCTGGGGTGGCCGGCTTGCCCAGCAGGGCCAGGGCGCGGCGCACCAGTTGTTCGAGCGACGGATCCTCCTCGGTCCCGGCGACCCGGCGCACGGCCTCCTGCGCCTGCGCCGCAGTGTACCCGAGGCGCGTGAGCGCCGCGACGGCGTCGTTCCAGCGCTCCGAGCGCGGCAGCAGGCCGCCCTCGGGCGCGGGCTCCGCGCCAGCGGGCAGGGCGAGCGCCTCGAGCTTGTCGCGCAGCTCCACGATCAGCCGCTCGGCGGTCTTCTTGCCGATGCCGGGCACGCTGGTGAGCAGCCCCACTTGTTCCTCGCGGATGGCGCGCCGCAGCACCTGCGGCCGCAGCCCCGAGAGCACCGCGAGCGCGAGCCGCGGGCCCACGCCGCTCACCGCGATCATCAGGTCGAAGAGCTCTAGCTCCTCCGCTGCGGCGAAGCCGAAGAGCTGGACCGCGTCCTCGCGCACGATCTGGCGCGTGCGCAGGAACACGGGCTGCCCCGCGGCCGGCAGGCCCGCGGCGGTGTGGCTCGAGACCTGGACCAGGTAGCCGACGCCGCCCGCCTCGAGCACGCAGGCGCCGGGCGTCTTCTCGAGCAGGGTGCCGCGCAGCGAGGCGATCATCGCCGGGCCCGGCCCTTCAGCAGCGCCTCGAGGCTCTTCGCCGCGGCCGTCATGGCCCGCGCCGGCTCGCTGCGGCGGGCGCGCTGCAGGTGACAGATCGCGGCGCCGAGCGCGTCGGAGGCGTCGGGCGAAAGGGCGCCCTTCAGGCCGAGCAGGCGTCGCACCATGAAGGCGACCTGGTCCTTCGAGGCCGCGCCCGAGCCGGTGACGCTCAGCTTGATCTCGCGGGGGCTGTACTCGCCGAGCGCGAGCCCGCGCTGCACGGCGGCCACCAGCAGCGCCCCGCGGACGTGGCCCAGCACCAGCGTCGAGCGCACGCTCTCGTGGTAGAAGGCCTCCTCGATGACGACCGCGTCGGGCTGCTGCGCGTCCATGACCTCGCCGGCGAGCGTGGCGATGACGTGCAGGCGGTGCGCCAGATCGAGGCGGGCGGGCGGGGCGAACACTCCATGCGCGAGCGCGCGGAACGCGCTGCCATCGCGCTCGACCACACCGTAGCCCGTCCGCCGGCTCCCGGGGTCGAGGCCCAGCACCCTCATGGCCTCCGTCCCCTCCCTGACTCCGCGCCGGGCGTCAGCGCGAGAGCTTCGCCATCAGCTCGTCGGACATGCTGAAGTTGGCGTAGACCTTCTGCACGTCGTCGTGGTCCTCGAGCATATCCACGATCTTCAGCAGCGATTCGGCCACCTTCTCCGTGATCGGGACCAGCTGACTGGCGATCTTCGTGAGCTCGGCGCTCAGCGTGGGCACCGACTTCGCGGCCAGCGCCTCCTTCACCGGCTCGAGATACGCGGGCGAGGTGAGGATCTCGTAGGTATCGCCGTCGCTGGCGACGTCGTCGGCGCCAGCCTCGAGCACGATCTCCATGAGGGCCTCCTCGCCCATCACCGACTTCTCTACGATGATCACGCCGCGAGGCTTGAACAGGTAGGACACGCTGCCGGCCTCGGCCAGCGCCGATCCGTGCTTGGTGAAGATGTTGCGGACCTCGCCCGCCGTGCGATTGCGGTTGTCGGTCGCCACCTCGACGAGGATGGCCACGCCGCCCGGGCCGTACCCTTCGTACTGGGTCTCCTCGAAACGGACGCCCTCTTCCAGGCCGGCCCCGCGGGAGATGGCGCGGTCGATGTTGCTCGCCGGCATATTGACCGACTTCGCCCCCGCGATGGCGGTGCGCAGCCGTGGATTCATGTTCGGGTCGGCGCCGCCACGCGCCGCCAGCGTGATCTCCTTGATGTACTTGGTGAACACCTTCCCGCGGGCCTGGTCGGTAGCCCCCTTCTTACGCTTGATCGTCGCCCATTTTGAGTGCCGGACATGGCTTCCGGGAGCGCCGCCTAACCGGCGTTCGCCCCTGCCTCCTTCTCGGCTCGCACCGCGGCGACGACCTTCTCGGTCAGTTCGCGCGGCACTTCCTCGTAGTGAGAGAACTTGGCCGAGTGCATGCCCCGGCCCTGGGTCAGGGATCGCAGGTGGGTCGCATACTTGTAGATCTCCGAGGTCGGCGCCAGCGCCCGGATGATCTGGCGTGACCCGTCGGTGTCGGTCCCCAGGATCTTGCCGCGCCGCGAGGAGAGGTCGCCCATCACGTCGCCGAGGAACTCCTCGGGCACGCGCACGGAGATCTCCTCGATGGGCTCGAGCAGGATCGGACTGGACTCCATCATCACCTGGTGGAAGCAGCTCTCAGCCGCGATCTTGAAGGCCATCTCCGATGAGTCCACATCGTGATGCTTGCCGAAGTAGAGCGCGACCGCCACGTCCACGACCGGATAGCCGGCGATCGGGCCCTTCTCCATGCCGGCGACGACGCCCTTCTCGACCGCGGGGATGAACTGGTTGGGCACCACGCCGCCCTTGACCTCGTCGAGGAAGGCGAAACCCTCGCTGCGCTTGCGCGGTTCGACCCGCAGGTGCACCTCGCCGAACTGGCCCCGGCCGCCGGTCTGCTTCTTGTGCCGGTACTCGCCCTTGGCCGTGCCCCGGACGGTCTCGCGATAGGGCACCCGCGGCCGCTGCAGCAGCACCTCGACGCCGAAGCGCTTCTTGAGCCGGTCCACCATGACGTCGAACTGCAGGTCTCCCATGCCGGTGACGAGCGTCTCCTTGGTGCTGATCTCGTAGGCCCGGCTGAAGGTGGGATCCTCGTCGTGCAGGCGATTGAGCCCCTGCGCCATCTTCTCCTCGTCCCCCTTGCTCTTGGGCCGCACGCACTCCGCGGTCACCGGCGTGGGGAAGTCGGGCGGCGCGAGCAGGACCGGCCGCGCCTTGTCGGCCAGCGTGTCGCCGGTGTGCGTCTCGCGGAGCTTCACCGCGGCCACGATGTCGCCGGCCACCGCGGTCTTGCACTCGAGGCGCTCCTTGCCCACGAGGTGATAGAGCGTGCCGGTCTTCTCCGAGCGGTTCCGCGTGGTGTTCGCGAGTTCCTTGCCGGCTTCGAGGTGCCCGGAGTAGACGCGCACCAGGGAGAGGTCGCCGAGGTGCTGCTCGGAGAGGGTCTTGAACACCATCGTCGCCAGGGGCTCGGCCGGGTCCGGCCTGCAGACGATCTCCGCGCCGTTGGCCTTGCCCTTCACGGGCGCCACATCGAGCGGCGAGGGCAGCAGATCCACGACCTCGTCGAGGAGTTCGCGGACACCCTGGTTGTGGTAGGCCCCGCAGCAGAACACCGGCGAGAGGTCGCGCTGGACCACGCGCAACGTGAGGCCCCGCCGGATCTCCTCGACGGTCAGCTCGCCCGTCTCGAGGAACTTGTTCATGAGCCCCTCGTCGCCGGTGGCCGCCTCCTCGAGCAGGTGGTTGCGCGCCTCGGCGACCTCGTCCGCCATGTCGCCGGGGATGGGCGCAGACTCGCTCTTCTCCTCCATGCCCTTGCCGGAGAAGGTCCAGGCCTTGTTCTCGATCAGGTCCACGATGCCATGGAAGGCCTCGGCCTGTCCGATCGGGAGCTGGACCGGCACCGCGTTGATGCCGAGGCGTTCGCGCAGGGAACGCACCGCCGCACCGAAGTTGGCGTGCTCCTTGTCCATCATGTTGACCGCGACCAGGACCGGGGTCTTCTCCTGGCGCACCACCTCCCAGACCACCTCGGTGCCCACCTCGACGCCGTTGGCCCCGCGCACGAGGAGGATGGCGGAGTCGGCCACGCGCAGCGCGCTGTAGACGTCGCCCACGAAGTCGGGGTAGCCCGGGGTGTCGAGCAGATTGATCTTGTGCCCCTGCCACTCGAACTGCGCCAGCTTGAGGTTGATGGTGATCTGGCGCTGGAGCTCGTCCGCGGCGTAGTCGAGCAGCGTGGTCCCGTCCGCGATGCGGCCGAGCCGGGTGGTGGCCTTCGCGTTGAACAGCATCGCCTCGGCCAGCGACGTCTTGCCGACACCGTGGTGCGAGACGAGAGCGACGTTGCGAATCTGAGCGGTGGTGAACTCCTTCAAAAGACACCTCCCCGCCAGCGCGGATCGTGCGGCAATCGTGGGAACTTGCTCGGAGGGAAAATGCAAGCCTCGTTGACCGTAAGGCTTTGCGGCGATGGAAACTACCATTCCGCTCAAGAACCGGTCAAGCGCGACCGCGTCCGAACCTTCGTCCGGATCGCAGCCGCCGGGTGCATCGAAGAGGTTGCAGCATCCGAACCTACGCCCGACGCACGGCCGCTGCCCTGCTCGTGCGGATCGTCAGCCTCGCGATCGACGGCCCGGCAGGCGTGAATCCGCGGCGGGCGCCGGGAGCGGGGAGGGCGGCCGCATGGCGCCTCCGCTCGCCCACCCCCGCCTCCCGCGCCCCTCAGCGCACCTCGAGCCGGTACGGCATGATCGCGAGCGGCTCGCCCGTCGGGAAGCGCTCGACCGTGGCCCAGGCCCGCAGCATCGGCGGCAGCGAGAGCGCCGCGTCGGCTTCGTCGTCCCCGACGGCGAGGCCCTCGACCACGCGCTCGAGGAACGAGCGCCGCACGCGCGGGAAGAGCTCGACCACCATCGCCTCGCCCTTCGGGATGCCCGCCCGGGCGCGCGCCATCCCCAGGGCTGTCTCGAGGCCGCCCAGCCGGTCCACCAGGCCGCGCGCCCGCGCCGCTTCCCCGGTCCAGACGCGGCCCTCCGCCACCGAGTCCACCGCGGCCTCCGAGAGCCTGCGGCCGAGGGCCACGCGCGCCACGAATCCCCGGTAGAAGCTCTCGAGGCTGCGCTCGAAGAGCGCGGCTTCCTCGGGCGTGAAGTCGCGGTAGGGCGAGAGCATCTCCGCGTGACGGCCGCGCGAGACGGTCTCCACGTTCAGGCCGAGCTTGTGGTAGAGGCCCAGGATGTTGAACTTGCCCCCGTAGATGCCGATCGAGCCCGTGAGCGTCGCAGGCGAGGCCACGATGCTGTCGGCCGCGACGGCGAAGTAGTAGCCGCCCGAGGCGGCCACGTCGGACATGCTCACGATGACGGGCTTGACCACCCTGCAGCGCTGGACCTCGCGCCAGATGTCGTCCGAAGGGCCCGTCATCCCGCCCGGGCTGTCGATCCGCAGCACGATGGCCTTGACGGCCTTGCGCGTGCGGGCCTGCCGCAGCGCCTCGATCACCGTCTCCGAGCCGAGGTCCGCGTCCTGTCCGGGCAGCTGCCGGCTGTGGCCACCCACGATCGCCCCCTCGGCGACCACCAGCGCCACGTGGCTTCCGCGCGAAGGCTCCGACAACCCGGCGAGGTAGCGGGCGAAGGTCACTGCGGGCAGCCGCCGGTCACCACGCCGCAGCGCCAGCGAGTCCACCTCGGTGTCGTAGAGGAGAGTGTCGAGCAGACCGCGCCGCCAGGCCTCCGCGGCCGTGAACGGGCCTTCATCCACGAGCCGGGCCACCGAATCGCGCGGCAATCGGCGCGCGCTGCCCAGGCTGTCGATCAGCGCCCCGTAGAGGCCGTCCAACAGGACACCGAGATCCGCGCGCGCCTCGGGCGACATGCCGGTGCGCATGTACGGCTCGACGCCGGACTTGAAACGCCCGACGTGCGCGAAGTTCGGGCTCACGCCGAACTTGTCGAACGCCCCGCGAAAGTAGGTCGCCGTGGCCACCAGACCGTCGAGTTGCAGGACGGCCGTGGGCGGCATCGGAAGGTGTGCGATTCTTAGTTGGGAATTGAAGCGGCTCCAACCTCTGTGGTCTGATGGTGTTGGGAGACATCCACCAGGCACAGACGAAAGGAGCCGTCGATGGGCAGTGTCATACGTCGGATGCGGAAGCGCAAGCGG
>JANXPZ010000231.1 GCA_025357055.1 Candidatus Eiseniibacteriota bacterium
TCCGCGTTGGTGATGCTGCCCTGCTCGGCTGCCCGGACCAGGCCGGGCCGGGGTGCTTCCTTCTGGCTCATCGTGAGGTATCCCATGGGGAGGACACTTTCACGTTGCAGTTAGGGCGGACAGAATCATGTAGCAGCCACAGCCGGTCCGATTCCTCTTGCGGCCGGCCGGTCCGGGCGCTTAGTCTCGCGCGCTTGTGGATTTCGATGGGGACACCCTCCTGCAGCGGCTGGACGACATCCGTGGCCGCATCGCTGCGGCGGCGGCCCGCTCGGGGCGCCCCGCGGAGCGGGTGACGCTGGTCGGAGTCACCAAGACGGTGGCAGTGGAGGCGGTGCAGGCGGCGGTCGCCCTCGGTCTGGCCGATCTGGGCGAGAGCCGGGTGCAGGAAGCGCAGGCCAAGATCCTGGCCGTGGGCCGGGACCGGGCGCGCTGGCACCTCATCGGCCACCTGCAGCGCAACAAGGCCGGCCGGGCGGTCGAGCTGTTCGACCGGGTTCATGGTGTGGACGACGTGGATCTGGCCGGGGCGCTCTCCCGGCACGCCGTCTCGTCCGGACGGTCGCTGTCGGTGCTGGTGGAAGTGAACGTGAGCGGCGAGGCCACCAAGTTCGGCGTGGCCCCGGAAGGGCTCGAGCCCCTGCTCGAGCGCATCGCGGCCCTGCCGGGCCTGAGGCTCGACGGCCTCATGACCGTGGGGGCGCTGGTCGAGCGGGCGGAGGCCGCGCGCTCGGGATTCGCCCGGTTGCGCTCGCTGCGCGACCAGGCGGAGCAGCAGCTCGGGCGGACGCTGCCCGAGCTCTCGATGGGCATGAGCGGTGATTTCGAGGTGGCGGTCGAGGAAGGCAGCACGATGGTGCGCGTGGGCTCGGCGATCTTCGGAGCGCGGTCCGCGTAGCGACGGATTCGGGGAGGCTCGCGGCATGTTCGTGGTCGGCAATTTCCTGGGGGCGGTGGCGGGCTTGCTGGACATCATCCTGCAGGCCCTGCTGATCGTGATCCTGATCAACGCCGTGCTCTCGTGGGCGCGGCCGGATCCCTCGAACCCCATCGTGGCGTTCCTGGACCGCGTCTCGGACTTCGTCTGTGCGCCGTTGCGCCGGTTGTTCCCGACGGTGTTCGGCGGCATCGACTTCGCGCCCTTCATCGCCATGCTGGCGATCTACTTCATCCAGCAGTTCGTGGTGGCGTCGTTGCGCGGTGTGGCCCTGCGGATGGGCTAGGCATGCCGGTCCGCCTGCAGGTGCGGGTGCACCCCGGCGCGCAACGGCCGGGCCTCGTGGGGCGGCTGGCGGACGGCTCGCTCAAGGTGGCGGTGGCCGAGGCCCCCGAGGGGGGCCGGGCGAACCGGGCGGTGGAGGTGCTGGTGGCCGGCGTGCTGTCGCTCCGGCGCACGCAGGTGAAGGTGGTGGGCGGCGCAGCCGCACGTCTGAAACAGGTCGAGATCGAAGGTCTGGACGCGGCGGAGGTCGAGCGCCGGCTCGTCGAGGCGCTCGCTGGAGCACGCGGAAGACATGGCCGAGAGGCGTCCCATGGCAAGTGAGTACCTGAAGCAGATCGAAGAGGCGGCGGCGGCGGTGCGCGCGCGCACGCGGGTGCGGCCCGAGGCCGGCGTGATCCTCGGCACCGGGCTGGGCGACTTCGCGGACGCGCTCGAACTGGAGACGGTGCTGCCTTTCGCGGAGATCCCGCACTTCCCGGTCTCGACCGTGGAGAGCCACGCGGGCGAGCTGCACCTGGGCCGGCTGGCCGGCCGGCCGGTGGCGGTGATGAAGGGGCGCGTCCACTACTACGAAGGCTACACCATGCGCCAGGTCGCCTTCCCGGTGCGCGTGCTCCGGGCCCTCGGCTGCGGCACGCTGGTCATCACGAACGCGGTGGGGGGGATGAACCCCGACCTGCCGGCGGGGTCCATCGTGGTCACGACCGACCACATCAACCTGATGGGCGACAACCCGCTCGTCGGCCCCAACGACGACGAGCTGGGTCCGCGCTTTCCCGACATGAGCGAGCCGTACGCACGGGCGCTGGTCGTGCTCGCGGAGCGCGTGGCCCTCGATCTCGGGATCGCGCTGCAGCGTGGCGTGATGGTCGCGGTGCCGGGCCCGAACCTGGAGACTGCGGCCGAGTACCGCTTCCTGCGGGCGGCCGGCGCCGACATCGTCGGCATGTCGCTGGTGCCCGAGAACCTCGCCGCCGTGCACGGCGGGCAGCGGGTGCTGGCGCTCAACGTGGTGACCGACAGCTGTCTTCCGGACGCCCTGATGCCGGTCAGCATCCCCGAGATCCTGGCGTGCGCAGGGCGCGCGGCCCCCACGCTCATCCGGCTGGTGACCGAGGTCATCCGCCGCCTGGGCGACGAGAAGTGAGATCGAACTCCCGTCTGATCAACGATACGGAGGTGTGACGATGGCCAGTCAGCGCAAGTCCGCAAGCCCGGCCCGAACCGCGAAGCCCGTGAAGCGGAAGGCGGCGCGCCCCGTGAAGTCCGCGGCGAAGGCGCGGCCGCGGTCGGCCGGCTCGGCTGCGTCCCGTCACCCCCGGTCCGTGAAGCCCACTCGAAAGGCACCCGCGCCGAAGAAGAAGGCGGTGACCGTGCAGAAGAAGAAGGCGACCCCCGTGACCAGGAAGGCCACCCCTGTGGCGAAGCAGAAGGCGGTGACCGTGCAGAAGCAGAAGGCGAGCCTCGCGGCCAGGAAGGCCGTCCCGGCGGCGAAGAAGGCCGCCCCGGTGGCGAAGAAGGCCGCCCCGGTGGCGAAGAAGGCGGTTCCTGCGTCCAGGAAGGCCGTTCCCGCGTCGAAGAAGTCCGCCGCCAAGGCGGTCCCGGCGGTGAAGACGCCCCCGCGCCGCATGAAGGCGGTGCCGCGTCCGCACACGCCCGGCCCCACGGTGCGCCCGCTGGGCGTGCTGCCGCCGGAGGCGCGCGCGCGCGGCATCGAGCGCCCTGCGCACGCGCCCGCGGTCTCGCCTCGGCCTGCGACCGCGCCCGCGCGGCCGGCGAAGCCGGCCCCGAAGGCCCAGGGGCTGCAGCGCGTGACGGAGAAGGACCTCAAGGAACTCGAGGTGCTGCTGCTCGCGGAGCGGGTCCGCGTGATGAAGGAGATGGGGCACCTGGAGAGCACGGTGCTCAAGGTGAATCCGCGCGAGAGCGCCGGCGACCTCTCCGGCTACTCGTTCCACATGGCGGACGCGGGCACGGATGCGTACGAGCGCGAGAAGGCCTTCCAGTTCGCCTCGAACGAGGGACGGCTGCTGCTGGACCTCGACGAGGCGCTCCGCCGGCTCTACCGCGGGGAGTACGGCAGCTGCGAGTCGTGTGGCAGCGCGATCGCGAAGGCGCGACTCGAGGCGATGCCCACCGCACGGCTGTGCCGTGACTGCAAGGAGAAGGAGGAGCGGGAGAATCGCCCGCAGCAGTGAGACGTTCCCTGCCCCTGCTGGCGGCGCTGGCCGTCGCCGTGGTCGCGCTGGACCGCTGGACCAAGCACTGGGCCAGCACGACGCTGCCGTTCGGCCAGCCGATCCAGGTGGTGGGCGACTACCTGCGCCTCACCTACACCCGCAACTCGGGCGTGGCGTTCGGTATCGGACAGGGCACCGGCTTCCCGTACTACGTCTTCTCGCTGGTCGCCATCGTCGCGATCGTGTGGATGTTCCTGCGCGGCCGGGTGGGGCACGATCCGGTGCGCAGGACCGCGCTCACGCTCATCCTGAGCGGCGCGGTCGGCAACCTCGTGGACCGCGTGACGAGCGGCGAGGTGGTGGACTTCATCGAGGTGGGGATCCCGCAGTGGCACTGGCCGATCTTCAACGTGGCGGACTCCGCGGTCACCGTGGGCGTGGTGCTCTTCGCGCTCGCCTGGTCGCGGGGGGGCGAGCCGGCGGGCGCGCCGGACGAGGGACCCGCGAACGCGGCGGGCGGCGATGAGCCGGCTCGACCTGAAGGTCCCGGAGTCGTGCGCCGGTGAACGGCTGGACCGCTTCCTGGCGGCGGCACAGAAGGACCTCTCCCGCAGCCGCCTGCAGACCCTGATCCGCGAGGGCCGCGTGCTGGTCGAGGGCCGCGCGGCGCGCGCCTCGCAGCACCTGCGCGCGGGCGAGCGCGTGCTCGTCGAACTGCCGGAGCCGCGCCAGGTGGCGCTCCTGCCCGAGGCGATCCCGCTCGCCATCGTGCACGAGGACGGGCACCTGCTGGTCCTGGACAAGCCCGCGGGGCTCGTCGTCCACCCCGGCGCGGGGGTGGCGAGCGGCACGCTGGTGCACGCCCTGCTCCACCACGCGCCCGCGATCGCCGACGTGGGCGGAGCGGGCCGTCCGGGCATCGTCCACCGCCTCGACAAGCAGACCTCGGGGCTGATGGTGGTGGCCAAGAGCGCCGCGGCCTACCGGGCCCTGGTCGAGATGCTGCGCGCGCGCACCGTGCGGCGGCGCTACCTCGCGATCGTCTGGGGCGTGCCGCCCGCGACGGGCACGGTCGAGGGCGCGATCGGCCGCGACCCGCGGCAGCGCAAGCGCATGGCCGTGGTCGCCCGCGGAGGCAAGCCGGCCCGCACGCGCTGGCGCGTGCGCGAGCGGCTCACCGGGGCCGCGTTGCTCGAGGTCACGCTCGACACCGGGCGCACCCACCAGATCCGCGTGCACCTCGCGCACCTCGGCCACCCGGTGGCGGGCGACCCGCTCTACGGCGGGCGTGGGAAGGTCCAGTTGAGCGGAACCGCGCAGGAGCGTAGTCTCCGCTCCGCCGTGCTCGAAGAGTTGTCGCGCCAGGCCCTCCACGCGACGGAACTCGAGTTTCCGCACCCCGTCACGGGAGAGCTCATGCGCTTCACCTCGCCCGTGCCGGAAGACTTCGAACGCGCGCTGGAGAACCTGCGCCCGTCCGCCATTCCGAGGACGCACTGAGTTCCGACATGTCCGACGATCCGCTCGTCCCCGAAGCCGTCAGCCTGCGCATCCCGGGGCGGCTCGAGCTGCTGGGCCTGTTCGACCGCGTGAGCACGCTGCTCTGCGAGCGCGCGGGCTTCAGCGAGGACGCCTGCACCCAGGTGACGCTGTCGGTGATCGAGGCGGGCACCAACGCCATCCAGCACGGCTCCAGGAGCGACCCCGCCAGGTCCGTGGACGTGGTCTTCACCCTCCATCCCGACCGCCTCGAGGTGACCGTGCACGACCAGGGCCCGGGCTTCGTCCTCGAGGACGTGAACGGCGACATCACCTCGCCGGAGCGCCTGTTCGATGCGCGTGGCCGGGGCATCTTCATCATGCGCGCCTGCATGGACTCGGTGGACTACACGTTCGACGGGTCCGGCACGACCTGCCGCCTCGTGAAACGCCGCCCGTCCGGGGGCTGACCCGCGCCATGCGCGTGCTGGCGGTGGACTGGGGCGAGCGCCGGATCGGCCTCGCGGTGAGCGACCCGCAGGAGGTGATCGCCAGCGGCCTCAAGACCCTGCTGGTGCGGAGCGCGGCCCAGGGCGTGCAGGGCGTGGTCCGGGTCGCGCGCGAGCTCGAGGCCGAGTGCGTGGTGGTGGGATTGCCGCTGCTCATGGACGGCGGGCGCGGGACGGCCGCCGAGGCGGCGCAGCGCTTCGCCGACCTGGTGCGCGAGCAGAGCGGACTGCCGGTCGAGACCTACGACGAGCGCCTCACCTCCGCGCTCAGCCAGCGCCGCCTGCACGAGACCGGTGTGCGCACCGGCCACGCCAAGGAGCGCGTCGACCAGGGCGCGGCCATCGCCTTGCTGGAATCCTACCTGACGCGGCTCAAGGTGCGGCGCGCCCAGGAGGATGCGCCGTGAGCGGTCCGCGTCCGCCCGGCCTGCCGCGTCCGCGTCTGCGGATCTTCCGGCCGCGGCGCTGGGCCCTGTTGCTGGTGCTGGGCGGGGCGCTGGCGGTGGCCGCCGACCTGTTCTTCCCGGCCGGCCCGTTCCCGGCGCACGAGCGCCGCGCCATCCTGGTCGAGCGCGGCCAGACGCTGGGCCAGGTCGCCGGCGAGCTGCAGCGCGTGGGGCTGCTGCGCGGCACGCTCGCCTTCCAGGTGCTGGCGCGGCTCATGCGGCTCGATCGCCACATCCAGGCTGGACAGTACGACTTCGCGCTCGGCACGCCGGTGCCCGGACTGCTGCGCGCGCTGGCGTCCGGCATGGGCGCGCTGAACCTCATCACCTTCCCCGAGGGCCTCACGCTGCAGGAGACCAGCGCGCTGCTCGCGCACCATCTGGGCGTGCCCGCCGCGGTGTTCGATTCGCTGGGACACGACCCCGCGTTCTGCGATTCGGCGGGGGTGGAGGCGTCCTCGCTCGAGGGCTACCTGGGGCCCGACACCTACTCGTTCCTGGTGGGCACGCCGCCCGAGGTGGCGCTGCGCACCATGGTCGCGCGGCAGAAGGAGGTGCTGCGCCACGCCGCGGCCGGGCGCGACTCGCTCCCGCTCCGCCTGTCGCTCCCGCAGCTGCTCGTCCTCGCCTCGATCGTCGAATCCGAGGCGCAGCGGCCCGCCGAGCGCGCGCGCATCGCGCGGGTCTACCTGAACCGCCTCGAGAGCGGCATGAGGCTGCAGGCCGACCCGACCGTGGCCTACGGTCTGGGCATGCCGCCGCGCTCGCGCCTGTTCCTCAGGAACCTGCGCAGCGACTCGCCCTACAACACCTATCTGCACGAGGGACTGCCGCCGGGGCCCATCTGCAATCCGGGCGCGGCCTCCGTCGTGGCGGCGTTGAACCCCGTGCCGCCCGAGCCCGCGCTCTACTTCGTGGCCCGCGGCGACGGCAGCCATCTGTTCGCGCGCACCTACGAGGAGCACCTCGCGAACATCCGCCGCGCGCACGTCCTGCAGGCGGACGCGGCGGCGGGCGCCGAGACGCAGGGCGCGCCGGACTCGCTCGGGACGCGCACGGCGGCGCCGCGCGGGAATCCGGCGCCGCGCTGAACCGCGGCGGGAACCCGGCCGCGCGCTGAACCGCAGCGGGAATCCCGCCCCTCGCTGAGCCGCGGCGGGAGGCCGGGCCCGGCGCTCCGGCGCCTGCTGGAGCGCCAGGGGCAGGACCTTCCGCGGGTGGACTGAGCGGAACCGGCCCCCCAAACCGTGCATTCCGCACGCCGCACGCGGCGCGATCGCCTCCCGCCGCGCGGCCTCCCCGGTGCCTTGAAATCGTTGTAGACGGTGGTGGCCCGTGCCGATACCAGCCTCGGAAGCGGGCGTGCCTCGCCGGGTTCGGACGCGTGGCACGCGGGCTGCTACTCCTTTACGGATCTTCCGCCGAGGGTTCTTCCGCGGCGGGGCAGTTCGGCGATTCACCCCGTGAAGCCACAGCGGGTTCATGGGGACGGGCTCTCGGGGCTTCTCAGGGCTGGCAGAGGCGGGGTATGCGGCGAGATCGCGAAGTCGGCTTCACGCTCATCGAGATCTGCGTGCTGATCGCGGTTCTGGGCACGATCTTCGGCATCGCCGTGGTCGGGACCTCGCGCATGGTCCGCTCCAGTCGCCTGGTCGGCACCGCGAACCTCATGGTCGCGGATGTCCGCTACGCGCGGATGCTCGCCACTTCCCAGGGCAGGAACTTCGAGATCCGGTTTCGGCCCGCCGGGTATTCCGTCGTCCGCGTCACGCCTCCGGCCACGATCCTGACTCGCACGTGTCAGTCCGGGGTGACGTGTTCCGCCACCGACACGGCGACCTTCTACGCCTGGGGCCTTACCGCCCCGGTCACGATCACCCTCGCCGCCTCAGGGGGCTCGAGAGTCATTCAGCTCGGCGCAAACGGGAGCATCACACGATGACACGGGGAACAGGACTGCGACGGCCGGGCGAGGGTGGCTTCTCGCTCGTGGAGCTGATGGTCGTGCTGGTGTTCATCTCCATCGGCGTCCTGGCGCTCTCCAGCGTGCAGGTCACGTCCTTCACGGACGTCTACGCGACCGGGCGGTACACCCGCGCCCTCGATCTCGCCCAGACGCGGATGGAGACCGCGCGGGCGGTCGGATACTCGCTCGCGCAGTCCGACTCGGGGTCCGTGGACGGGTTCACCTGGCTGTGTCTCGTGGACTCGGGCGGCGTGGCCCTCAAGCGCGTGACCACCACCGTGTCCTGGACGGACAAGCGTGGGGCGCGCTCCGTACGGCTCATGAACCTCATCTCCGCCCGATGACCCGCTTCATCGTGAGCACCCCGCGCGCGCCCGGCCGAAGCTCCGCCGGATTCACCCTGGTCGAGCTGCTCGTCTCGCTGACGATCTTCGCGATGGTGGCGGGTGTCCTGACCACGGTCCTGATCACCGCGAATCGCACGCACCGGCAGACGACGCACCGTGCCGAGATCCAGGGCGCCAGCCGGCAGGCCCTGTCCTTGCTGACCGCGGAACTGGCCCAGGCCGGGGCGGACCCCATGATCCCGCCGGCCGGCATCACCGGGATCGTCACCGCGGACTCGACCTCGCTCCGGGTGCGGGCGGACCTCAACGCGAACGGCACCATCCAGACCACGGAACCGTCGGAGGACATCACCTACACCTACGACGCGGGCGCGCAGACCCTGTCCCGGAATCCGGGGTCGGGCGCCGCAGTGGTGCTCCAGAACGTCACCGACCTGCGCTTCACGTACTTCGACGCGGCCGACCAGCCGCTGTCGACGCTGCCCCTTTCCGCCACCCATCGCGCGCTGGTGCGCTCGATCGGCATCACCTTGACCAGCTCGGACCGGGACTCCCATCCGTTCACGCACGATACCCGGATCACGCTGCGGAACCTGGCCAACTGATGGACGACCCCTTCCGCGCGAGGAGAAGCCCCATGACACCCGACCAGAGGGACGAACGAGGCTCGGCCATGGTGCTGGCCCTCGGCGTGCTGACGGTGGTCGCGATCCTGGCGATCATCATCATCGCGGTCGTCGTCTCCGAGAAGCGGACCTCCGCTTCCGCGTATGCGCAGGATCGCGCGTTCTACTCCGCCGATGCGGCCACGGAAGCGGCCGTCAACTGGATCCGGAACCAGCGCAGCCCTGCCGCCATCGTGGACTCGGTCAATACCGTGGGGACGTCCGCGGGGACCGTCGCGCTGGCCACCGACCACAGCTACACCTTCGACGTCACGTACGTGCGCAGGCAGTTCCGCCCAGGCTGGAGCGCGGAGTACAAGGACTACGTCTACCGCATCGAGACCGAGGGCACGAGCGCCCAGCAGTCCCAGGCGGCGCTGGAAGTCAACGCTACGCGGCTGTACCGGGAGGGTTACTGACATGCGGCGTTCCCGATGTCTGCTGGCTTTGGCGTGCGCGTCGCTGCTCGGCCGCGCGCCGATGGCGTCTGCACAGTGCGAGATCCCGGTGATCATCGGCGGCACCGGCATCACGGCGAACGTGATCATCCTGATGGACAATTCCGACAGCATGAACGAGATCGTGTTCCACGACGCGTACAACCCGGCCACGACCTATCCCGGCCTCAGCAGCACGATCAAGTTCGGCACGAACACGATGTACCAGATCACTTCCGACCTCAGCCGCACGCCGAGGGCCATCACCAACAACAACGCCTGGCCGACCACGCCGAGCGCCATGCTGGTCAACAGTGACGGCGGCAAGGCGGGGGTGTACCGGGGGAATTACCTGAACTGGGTCTACTTCAACGCCACGGCCGCGCAACGCGCCGCCATCCCGACCTACACCAAGTTCCAGGCGGCCAAGACCGTCATCACCGCGCTGCTGGGCAACGTCACCAGCGCCCGTTTCGCGATCGAGGTCTACAACAACCCGATGAGCGGCGGGAACGGCGGCACGATCATCTCGCCGTTCGGCACCGCCGTGGCGACCATGCAGGCCCAGGTCAACGCGCAGGTGACGGGCTACTGGACGCCGCTGGCCGAGAGCATGGTGACCGCGCTCAACTACTACGCGACCACCGGCGCGAGCGCCCCGATCCAGGCCGGCTGCCAGAAGTCGTTCGTGGTCGTGGTCACGGACGGCATGCCCACGGAGGACGCGAACATCCCCTCGTACCTCCTGGGCGTTGCAAACGACTGCGGCCACAACGATCCCGGAACCTGCGCGGGGCTGAGCCCGGGCGAAGGGTATCCCGAGAGTTACCAGTGCCGCGCCTACCTCGACAACGTCACGTGCTGGTTGTACCGGAACGACCTGCGCGCCGACCTGCCGGGTATCCAGAACGTGGCTACGTACGTGGTGGGGTTCCAGGTCAATAACCCGTTCCTCCAGACGTCGGCGAACGTGGGGGGCGGCGAGTACTTCACGACCGGCTCGCTGGCCGGTCTGACGGAAGCGCTCAACGAGGTGCTCATCTCGATCGGCCGGCGCGTGGCGGCCAACTCCTCGGTGGCCGTGGTCACGGCCGAGGACCGGATCAACAACCGGCTCTTCCGGGCGCGCTACGAGTCGGGGACCTGGCGGGGCTATGTCGAAGCCTACGACCTGCCGTTCCAGGCCGGTTCGCCCGCGCTCTGGGAGGCGGGCAGCCGGCTGGTGGCCAACGGGCCCGGCAGCCGGACGATCCACACCACCACGAACGGATCGAGCCTCACGAGTTTCACCACGGCCAATGCGTCGGCCCTGAGGACCTATCTCGCGGCGGCGGATGTCACCGAGGCCACGAACATCATCACCTACGTCCGCGGCGATTCCGTTGCCGGCTCGCGGGCCCGCGAGGGGTGGATCCTCGGGGACATCGTGGACGCCGCCCCGGTCGCCGTCGGCAAGCCGACGGGCTTCAGCAGCCTGGCGGGGTATGCCGATTTCCGACTCACGCACGCCTCGCGGGGCGAGGTGCTCTACGTGGCAGCGAACGACGGGATGCTCCACTGCTTCGACACCTCGACCGGCGACGAGCTGTGGGCCTACGTCCCCAAGACGCAGCTGCCCCGGCTGAAGAACCTGATGAGCACCGGCTATTGCCACCAGTACTTCGTGAACACGACCCCGGCGGTCTACGACCTGCCCATCGGGGGGCAGTGGAAGACGGTCCTGTTCGGGGGCGAAGCCGCCAGCGGCAACGGCATGTTCGCGCTCGACATCAGCAACCCGACCAGCGGCCCTTCACTGCTCTGGGACGTGGACGTCTCGGGACTGAAGGGCTCCTCGAACACGCCCACGCTGATCCGGGATCCCCAGCTCAATGCGAATGTCCTCTGCGTGGGCACCGGGTATTCCGCCACCTCCTCCGCCGACTCGTTGATCGTCCTCAACCCCGCGACCGGTGCGGTGCTGAACCGCATCCTGCTGGGCACGGCGGTGGCGGGCAACAAGACGACGCGGGCGGTCGCGATCGACAAGGACTTCAACGGCTACGAAGACTGCGTCTACATCGGCGATTTGGCGGGGCGCCTGTGGCGCCTGAACCTCAACACCAACCCCTGGACCAAGACCCTGCTGTTCAGCGGCAGCCAGCCCATCCAGGGCAACCCGGTCGTCACCATGGACGCCCTGGGCCGGCCGATGGTCTTCTTCGGCACGGGGCAGTTCCTCACGGCCACCGACCCCACGACGACCACGACGCAGTCGATCTACGGCATCATCGACAACGGCACCACCGCGACGTGCACGGTGGACAGCCTGGTGAACCAGACGTCCGCGATCAACGCCGTGCCTGCCGGCAAGCGCGGCTGGTACGTCAACCTGGTGAACGCCAGCGGCGAGCGGTCGACCCGGAACCCGGCGCTGATCAACGGCACGCTGTATGTGACGACCTACCTGCCCAGCACGGATGCCTGCGCGGGCGGCGGGCAGTCCTGGCTCTACGCCCTCGACTACAAGGACGGCTCCGCGCCGAATCACTCGAACGGCACCGAGAACAACACGACGGCGGGGCGCAGCCAGTCCATGGGCGATGGCCTGCTCTCGGACCCGACCGTGGACCTCGTCAACGAGTGCATCCTGCTGCAGTCCTCCAACGCGGTCGTCATGTCCGAGGGTATCGATGGCGGCCTCAAGAAGCTCGTGGTGCGCGGCTGGCACCGGAAGTGGAACTGAGAGGAGTCCATCATGCGCAACCGCATCTGGATCATTCTGGGGATCGCGCTCGTTCTTCCGGTCACGGCGACCCTGGTGTTCGGCGGTTCGGCCCGCGAGCGGAAGCACCGGCCGTACGTGGATGAGCTGATCAACGCGGAACACTTCACCGACGTCGGCGAGTTCACGGGGGCGCTCGAGGGGATCATCGTCCTCAACGGCACGCCCTACCGGCTGGCCGCCAACGTCTGCATCTACGACATCGGCCGCGGGGCCCTGCCCGTGGGCACGTTCCTGGGAGGTGCCATCGTGGCCTGCTCCGGCGTCACCCTGCGGGGCTCCCAGGTCGTCGACCAGATCATCGTTCGCCCCGGCGTGGATGGTCGGGCGGTCGATGCCGCCCCGATCCGCGCCGTTCGCATCGAGGACGCAGGTCCGAGGTAGCCGGAGTCCCACCGCCAGGAAAGAGGTCTTCGACGTGATTCGACGCCCGACGTTCCAGGGAGTGGTCGCCCTCGCGTGCGCGTTCGTCCTCGGTGGCTGCTCGGCCGGGGGGGATGCCCGCCAGGCCGCGGTCCACGGCGACGGGCAGATGTCGCTCTCGCCGGACCCCGCATTCGCCGGCGCGCAGATCACGGTCGTGTTCAAGGACCGCGACCTGCGGCCGGAACAATGCCGCTACGAGTGGCGGAGGAACGGGACCGTGATCCCCCAGGCCGGCTCGAACGCGCTGGAGCCTGCCCTCTTCGCGAAGGGCGATCGAATCGAAGTGTCCGTGGTGGCTCCGCGGACCGACCCCGGGAAGGAACGACGCCTGCGCGCGGAGGTCCGCGTCGTGAACACGCCGCCGACGATCCTGCGCGTGACCGTCGTTCCGGCCGCCACCTCGGACCGCGCGGAGTTCCGCGCGATCCCGGAGAGCCTCGACCAGGACGGGGACTCCCTGACCTACGCCTATCGCTGGTCGCGCAACGGGACGCTCATGGAGGCCGAGACGGGCCCGAGCCTGCCGTTGGACTCGCTCGCACTCGGCGATCAGATCGCCGTCGAGGTCGTGGCGAGCGATGGCGAGAGCGAGTCACCTCCCGTGCGCGGCGAATCCGCTCCCCTCCAGAATCGCCCGCCACGCTTCACGTCGCAGCCTGCGGCGCCGGGCCCGACGGACAGCGAGTTCCGGTACCGGGCGGTCGCGTCGGACCAGGATCAGGACCCCCTCCGCTATGAGCTGGTGAGTGGTCCCTCCGGGATGGTGGTGAACCCGGATGGGAACGTCCTCTGGACGGTGCCGGCCGGTGCGGGGCGGCGCGGCGAGTACACCGTCACGGTACGGGCGGTCGACTCCAAGGGCGGCGCGGCGACCCAGCAGTTCACCATCCGACTCGATCCTCCGGTCGCGAAGCGCTGACTCCGCCGCCGCCCGAATTGGCTTCTCCCTGGTCGCCACGGGGATGTGCTAACTTCCATTCCCCGTGGCGACTTCCCCTGTGATCCGGCCCGGCGGGCCCGCTTCCGCCCCGTCCGCCCACCCGCTCGACGGCCTTTCCTGGCCCGAGCGGCTGGAGCGCCTGCGGGCGCTGCTGCGTGAGCTCGGCAGCGTGGTCGTGGCCTACTCCGGCGGCGTGGACTCGAGCCTGCTGCTGCGCGTGGCGCACGAGACGCTCGCCGAGCGCGCGCTGGGCGTGATCGGGCGTTCCGACTCCTACGCGGCCCGCGAGCTGGAACTGGCCCGCGCGCAGGCGGCGTCCTTCGGGGCGCGGCTCGAGGTGGTGACCACCGGCGAACTGGCCGACCCGGCCTTCCGGGCGAACCCCGCCGAGCGTTGTTATCACTGCAAGAACGAGCTTTACCGGCAACTGGAGGCGGTGGCGCGCCGCACGGGCGCGGTGGTCGTGGACGGCACCATCGTGGACGACCTGACCGACTGGCGGCCCGGCCGGCGCGCGGCCGGGGAGCACGGCGTGCGTTCGCCTCTCGCCGAACTGGGCTTCTCCAAGGCCGAGGTGCGCGCCGCGGCGGCCCACTACGGCCTGGCGAGCGCGGGCAAGCCGGCCTCGCCCTGCCTGGCCTCGCGCATCCCGTACGGGACCGAGATCACCCGGGAGAACCTGGCCATGGTCGAGCAGGCGGAGGCGCTCCTGCGCTCGCTGGGATTCGCCGAACTGCGCGTGAGGCATCACGGCGACACGGCCCGCATCGAGTTGCCGCTCGCGGACCTCGCCCGCCTCGGCGAGCCGGGCCTGCGCGAGCGGGTGGTCGAAGGCCTCAAAGCACTGGGATATCGCTACATCACGCTGGATCTCGAGGGCTTCCGCTCGGGCAGCCTCAACCGCGTCCTGCTGGATGGATAGGCGGGCCGGGGCCGGACGCCATCGGCGGAAGGCTGGCGGGGCGCACCCGGAGCGCGGCTGTCCCCGGGGCCGTTTGCGCCCCCGGTCAGGACCCTGAGAATATCTGGAACCGCCGTCCCCTGTGGCCGGGTACTACCCGATACGCCCCACAGAGGCGGCGGCACGAAAAAGCGGTCTTCGCTGGGACCGTCGGTGCCCTGGGCCGTTCTGGCCTCGAAACGCCGATGATCTCGGTCCGGCCGCCCGGTCCGAGGCATCGGCATTCGTGTCTTCCGCCCGCGGCAGGAGGTCGAGGATGAGCGCAGTGAAGACAGCCCGTCAGAGAGCGCAGCGACGGGCCCTGGAAGTCGACCTGGGGTTCAGCTGGGGCCTGGCGAACAGCGTCCTGCTGGCTCTGGGGGTGGGGGTGCTGGCGGTGGGTTATGTGACCCTTTCGCGGGGTTCCATCACCCTGTCCCCGGTGCTCCTGGTGTTCGGCTACTGCGTCCTCATCCCGGGATCCCTGCTGTTTCGTGGGCGAAAGACAGGTTCGGGCGAATAGCTCAGCTGGCAGAGCGCTTGCCTTACAAGCAAGAGGTCACAGGTTCGAGCCCTGTTTCGCCCACCAGTGGGGCGCTGAGATCAAGGGGAGCACCGGCCGGTCCGGCCCCGAGGGGCTGGAAACGCCGGAGAAGGCAGGAAAACCGCAGAGAATGGCAGTTCGAGGGCCAAAAAGAGTCTTGACAGTGTGCTGGCAAGACCCATAAACTCACTCCCGGCATCAAACGCCTTGTCAACGCAGCCGATAACATCGCCTGGAGACTCGAACTCGCACTCTCGATGAGTTCGAAAGGAGGTGGCAGCAAACCAGACCTGTTTGCTCGCAACTGAGCCTTGCTCGATCTCAGCAACAGGGTGAACCATCCATGGAGGTGCAACAATGACTGGTGTGATTCGCAAGGCTACGGTTTTCGTAGCGCTCGGACTCGTGGCGGCTTCGGCTGCGATGGCCGGGATTCCCAGTGCGGCCAATTGTACGGTGCCGGCCTT
The DNA here is from genome assembly GCA_025357055.1 of Candidatus Eiseniibacteriota bacterium. GTDB lineage: Bacteria > Eisenbacteria > RBG-16-71-46 > RBG-16-71-46 > RBG-16-71-46 > JANXPZ01. The sequence goes on from JANXPZ010000231.1 coordinate 15,333, forward strand.
CATCAAGGTCGTTGGCACTAAGGTCGGAGTTCCCGATCCGCGCGGCACGTTCAGCATCACCGTCCGTGACATCGGCAACTTCCCGGTCGTCGGCAGCAACGTGGTGTTGAATTTCGCGGCCTGCACCGACACGCGCCTCTGCAGCGGCACGAATGTGACCTGCGCCGCGCCTGCGCGAGTGACGGGAATCACGAATGGCTCCGGCGTCGTGACCTTCACGGTCGTCGGCGGCGGTCTGCACCCCGGTGGAGTCTTCGCTGGCGCTGCCGCCGGCTGCGTCACGATCCTGGCGGACAGCTACGTGATCGGCAATGCCACCGCGAACGTCTACGACTTGAACGGCGCTCTTGGTGGAGCCAAGAACGGCGTCGCGGTCACGGACATGCCGCTCTTCCTGGCGGACTGGGCCGGGTCTGCCACGTATCGTGGTCGTTCGGACTTCAATCAGAACGGCGCCATCGCCATCACGGACCTGCCGATCTGGCTCCAGTGCTGGGGCAGCGGCAATTCGGTGACCGGTTGCACCACCACGTACTGCCCTTGATGTAGAAGGATTCGAGGGTCGCGTTTCAGATGCCGTCGCATGTTCCTGGCGAAAGGTGGTGATGTGACGACCCGCGATGCGTCTCAGTAATGAAAAGACAATGTCCCCCGTTACCCCCTAAGCTCTGCATCTTGGAGGAAGCAATGAAGAAGATCCTTCTCACCGGTACGATGCTCTGCCTGACGGCTTCCATGGCGTTGGCTTCCGGCCTGAACTTCACTTGGAGCCCGACGGTGCAGTGCCCGGCGGCGCCGATCGCGAATCAGACTTGGGATTGCACCACGCTGCCGGGCGCCAACGACGCCTTCCTCACCATGGTCATCTCGGTCATGCCCAACATCCCGGTCGTGGGCTTCAATGCCATGGACGTCCGCATCGACGGCCAGGGCGTCGGCCCCGTGCCCGCGTGGTGGCAGATGTTCAATGCCGGTTCGTGCCGTGAGTTCAGCATCACGCCTGGCGTGATGACCTCGGGCAACTTCACCGCGCCGTGCGCCGGCACCGCCGCCACGAAGCTGTGGACCACCGCCCCGAGCGGCGGCATGGCGAACTGGAACATCGCGGGCAACCGCTTCAGCACGCTGATCGGCTTTGCGACGGCTGGCAATCGCGTGAACCCGCTGGTCATCACCACGCAGTACAACGCGTTCAACTTGGTCCTGGACACGAACGGCTCGGTCACGGATCCGGACATGGGCGTCGTCGAGTGCGCTGGTTGCGCCGAGGGCATGACGCTGGTGCTGAACGAGATCGGGCTGTACGGCTCGGGTGCTGAAGACCATGTCACGCAGGTTGGGACCACGGTCGGCGCTCAGATGTGCATCCAGTGGCAGGGTGGCGCGGGCGCTGGTGTCTGCGCTGCTACCCCGGCCCGCAACACGACCTGGGGCCAGGTCAAGAGCCTGTACCGGTAGTCTCGTCAGAACCCGTAGAACGATTCAGCGGCGGCCACCTCTTCGGTGGGGGCCGCCGTTTCTGCTGTGCCCGGCAGGGGCGCCGACTCTGAGGTGGCCCGGTTCGGCGGACGTTCTGCCGCGCTCGTCCGTCTGGTGTTTGGGAGCCGCTGCAAGCGTGGGCTAGAATGCCGCGCATGAATGCTCACCGTCCCAACCACGCGCTCGCAGGGCTCCTCACGGGGCTCCTCCTGTGTGGTGCCGCCGGCCCGGCCGCGCGCGCCGACGAGGGGCTCTTCCTCACCTGGGGTGACTGCGCGCTGGGGACCTCCGCTCACGACCGCTCAAACCCCTGCGACACGAACGTCGGGGACCAGAAGCTCTTCTGCGCCTTCCGCCTGCCCTTCGCCGCGGACAGCGTGCTGGGGCTTGAGTTGGTGGTGGACGTGCAGCACTCGGCCGCCAGCATGCCCAGTTGGTGGATGTTCGCCCCGGGTGGCTGCCGCGCCGGATCCCTGCGGCCGGCGTTCGATTTCACGGGGCGGTCGTCGTGCCGGGACTTCTTCCTGGGGAACGCGACCGGGAGCTTGCAGAGCTACACCGTGGGGCAGCCTCACGGCGGCGCCAACCAGGCCCGCATCCAGATGGCGGCGGCGATGCTTCCCAGCTTCGGCTACGCGACGCTCAACGACACCGACATGTACTACGCCGCGGTCCTGACCATCCCGAACGACTTTACCGTGGGCGGCACGGTCTGCAGCGGTTGCGCCGGCCCCGCCTGCCTGGTGCTCAACTCCATCCTCGTCCGCCGCCAGCCCGGGACGGCCGGTGGCGACATCTCCCTGACCGTGCCGGGCCCGGATGGCGCCAACTTCGCCACCTGGCAGGGTGGCGTGGGCGCGGCCTGCGCCGCGGTGCCCGTGAGGGCCGTGACCTGGGGCCAGATCAAGGGACTCTACCGATGACGCGTCTGGCTCGAAGCCTGGGCGCGACAGCGGCGCTCGCAGCCCTCGTGGCGCTGCTCGGGGGCGCCGCCCCCGCCGCCGTGACGCAGGCCGCGAAGCCAGCGTCCCCTCCCGCGCCCGTCGCTCCGGCCGCGGCCGTGACGCAGGCCGCGAAGGCGGCCCCACCCGGGCCCGTCGCTCCCGCCGCGGCCCAGGGTGCCCCGGGGGCTCGCCGGGCTCCGCCCGGCTCCGCCAGGTTCGAGTCGTCCGACGTCGATTCGTTCGCTCCACCGCAGCTCTTCATCGCCTGGCACGCGCCCTACGGCACGCCCGGGGCCACCGACACCATCTCCTTCGGGGCCGGCGACTCGAACCGCGTGGACACGCTTTTCATGTCCTTCGAGATCGGGCGCAACACCCCCCAATTCCTGGGGATGACCGCGCGGCTCTATTTCCATCCCGCCAACGGCGACACGCTCGGCACCTACTGGCGCTACGACTCCGGGTCGCCCAACTACCGCAACCTGGAGATCGAGTTCGACCCCGACGGCTCGTTCCCCTGCCCGCAGCCCTGGAACCGCAGCGGCGCAGGCCTCGTCGATTTCGAGTTCGATGCCGGTGGGGCCAGCCTGGACCTCACCTACGTCATCACGGCCATGCAGAACGTCATCCCGGCGGACGGCCGCGTCCGGTATTGCTTCGCCCGGGTGATGTTCCGCCAGAGGCGCTGGGACCTCCCGGGTGCGCGCCAGCCGGTCTGCCTCGAGTGGGCGGTCTCGCGCTTCTCGTCCGGGCTCGACGAGGCGACCGCGCGGAGCGGACCGGGCCGCTGCATCTCGATGAACTCGCCGGATGGGAGCGTGTGTGTGCCGTACCGCCGCAACCCCGGCCCCCTCCCCTGGGCACCACCCCGTCCAGTGATCGGTCGGCCCTGACGGTTGGGTTGTGCTCTGAGGATTGTGTCTGGCAAGGGGTGTGCGATGTCCCTCCGGCATGTCTGCGTCGTCCGCCTGTTTCAAGCCCCCCTGCTGCCCCAACCCCGACTGTCCATTCCATTGTTGCACTGAGGGCTGGCGCTTCAAGCGCATCGGCTTCTTCGCCCGGCTGGCTGCGCCCCACCGTATCCAGCGTTACCAGTGCCGTCACTGTCGGAGGAGCTTCTCCACCCAGACCTTCTCCACCAGTTACTGGCTGCGCCGCCCGGAGCTGCTCCAGCCCCTCTTCTTCCGCCTGCTGGCCTGCTCCGGGTTCCGCCAGATCGCCCGCGAGTTCGCCGTCAGTCCCACCACCATCCTCGGTCAGAGCGCCCGCCTGGGGCGCCACTGCCTGCTCTACCAGCATCGTCACCGGCCCCGCGCCGCGCCCGCGGAGCCCCTGGTGCTCGACGGCTTCGAGAGCTTCGAGTTCAGCCAGTACCACCCCTGCCACTTCCATGTCGTGGTCGGCCAGGAGTCGCACTTCTTCTACTGTTTCACCGACTCGGAGCTGCGCCGCAAGGGTCGCATGACCGCGCACCAGCGGGACCGGCGCCGCTGGCTCGAGCAGCACTTCGGCCGGCCCGACCCGCGCTCGATCGAGCTCGAGGTCGCCCAGGCCCTGCAGTTGGTGGTACCGCCAGGCTCGCTGACCGAGCTGCACTCGGATGACCACCCGGCCTACCCGCGGGCCCTGAACGGCCTGGCGGAGCACCGCTTCCGCCACCGGGTGACGCCCGGCAGCGCGCCACGCACCGCAGCCAACGCCTTGTTCCCGGTGAACCTGCTGGACCTGCTGATCCGCCACGGCAGCGCCAACCACAAGCGCGAGACCATCGCGTTCTCCAAGCGGCGCCAGAGTGCGATCGAACGACTGACGGTGCTGCAGGTCTGGCGCAACTTCATCAAGCCGTTCTCGGAACGGCGACGCAACAGTCTCACCCCGGCGGAGCGCCTGGGGCTGTGCAAGTGGAGGCTCAGGGTGGCCGAGGTCCTCAAGGAGCGGCTGCTGCCCAGCCAGGTGCGACTACCCGAACGGCTCGAGCGCTACTATCGCCGCGAGGTGCCCACCCGACGCATCCCCCACGGCGCGCGCCACCGACTGCGCTACGCCGACTGAACCAGAAGCGCCGGGGGCGCATGGCCCCCCGGCGCTTCTGCCCGGACACAATCCTCAGAGCACAACTAATCCTGCAAGGGGTCGGTTAGTCTTACGAGCATGATGCGCTCGGGGTGGAGCACGATCCGGTGCTCCAGCCGGTGGCGGGCGATGAACTCCTTCAGCATCTGCTCACCCTTGATGTTCTGCAGCGACTCGTCCACGATCTTCTCGACCTCGTCGTAGCGGAGCTGGCGGCCCGGGTCGTGTTCGAGCTTCTGGATCACCGCGTACTCGTCATCCTTGACCGGCCCCTGCACCATGACGTCGCCCGGCTTCAGGTCCTGGGAGAGCAGGGCGAAGAACGGGCCCGGCTGGTTCTCGCGCTCGGAGCGGATGGAGCCGGTGCTCCGGCCCAACCGGAGCGAGTCCTCCCGCATGATCGCCTCCGCTGACTCACCGTGGCGGATCCGGTCGGCCAGCGAATCGGCCGCGGCCCTCGTGCCCCGGGCGATCGCCGCGTAGCGCACGCCCTGGTAGGTCCAGAACTCGCGGAGCCGTGACTGGTAGTACTGCTGACGCTCCTCGGGGGTGATCCAGACCTTCGCCTGGACCGAGTCCTCGAACAGGTGCTGCACCATCAGCTCTTCCCGCTTCCTCTCGATCTGGGAGATCGTCAGCGGATCGCGGTCGATGCCGCGCTCGGTGCCCAGGTCGGCCATGTAGGGCTCGAGCAGGCTGCCGTCCAGGAACGAACGGAACGACTCGAAGGTCTGCACTTCCGGGCGCCTGACCGGCGATACGCCCCGGTAGACCGAGAGGAAGCGGCGCAGCGTGAACTGCCCGGCCTTCCAGCGGGCGAGCACCCGGCCGGTGTCGGCCGGGGTGACCCGGGGGATGCTGCTCGACAGGTCCAGCGTGGGCTCGCCGTCCGCCGGACGCTTCTTCAGGGCCGCCGTCTTCGCGAACAGGTCCGCGGCCCACGCGATGTTCGTGCTGTCGTAGGCCAGTCCGGTGCGCTCCCGCAGGACGCCACGCATCTGCTCGACCCGCTGGTTGATCTTCAAGGGCGTGAGCTGGTCGGCGAGGATGCTGTGCATCCGCTCGTAGGGCGGCATGGGATTGGGCCTCCGCCCCAGCAGGCGCAGGACCTGGAAGCCGTCCTTGTCCATGTACACGTGCGAGATCTGGCCGTCCTTGAGATCGCAGAGGGCGAAGCCCTGGTTCAAGGGGAGCGCGGAGCGCTGCACCCAGCCCATGTCGCCGTCCGGTCCCGAGTCCTGCTGCGCGATGGAATAGCGCGCCACCGCCTGCGGCCAGGTGATCCGCCCGGCGGCCAGCTCCTTGCGTACCTGCTCGGCGTCGGCGCGCGTGGCCGTCAGCACGTGCTGGAAATGCCGCAGCTGGAGGCTCTGGTCGTAGGCGCGCCGGATTTCGGCCTCGGAAGGGACTGCGGAATCCGCCACGAGGCGCTGGAAGGTCATGTTCGAGAGGACCCGCTGCGTGTGCTCGCGAAGCACGGCGCGGTCCTCGAAGGTGGACGGCCGGTTCACCCGGCGGGCCAGCCGGGCCAGGACCTCCTTGTCGGTCATGGCCGTGAGGAACTGGAAGCGCCCGGCGCTGTCGGGTGCCGGCCGGTCCAGGGCATAGGAGGAGTACCAGTTCTGGCGGAACTCGAGGACGCTGAACCGCCGGTCGTCCACGCTTCCCAGCAGCGCGGTGTCGGGCAGGAACTGCCCGGTGTCGGGGACGCCGTTCACGTAGGTCACGTACTTGCGGGGGGCGGACTGTGAGTCGGCCGGTGCGGCGGGCTTTCCGGCCGCGGGCGTCCATGGCTTGACCGGGGCGGCGGCGAAGGTCACGGAGCCGAGCAGGAGCAGGGCGAAGGAGGCGAGCGCGCGACGTTTCATGTGCTTCTCCGGTGAGTGGCTCGGTGGACCGGGCCGGAAGGGGGAGTCGAAGGACGGAAAAAGTCTAGAGGTGGCGCCGGGGGCGGTCAACCGCCGCTCCCGGCGCCACCGCTCAAGCGGTCGGCGCCGTCCTGCGGCCGCGCAGGCGGCGCTGGAACGAGTCGAGGTAGGTGTAGACCACCGGCGTGATGTAGAGCGTGATCAACTGCGAGAACGCCAGCCCGCCCACCACCGCGAGCCCCAGCGGGCGGCGCGACTCCGCGCCGGCGCCGAAGCCGATCGCGATGGGCAGCGTGCCCATCAGCGCGGCGAAGGTGGTCATCATGATCGGGCGGAAGCGGATGCTGCAGGCCTGCAGGATCGCCTCGCGCGCCGACTTGCCCTCGTTGCGCTCGGCCTCGAGCGCGAAGTCGATCATCATGATGGCGTTCTTCTTCACCAGCCCCACCAGCATGATGATGCCGACGTAGGCGTAGATGGTCAGCTCGGTGCGGAAGATCATCAGCGTGAGCAGCGCGCCGAAGGCCGCGAACGGGAGGCCCGAGAGGATCGTGAGCGGGTGGATGAAGCTCTCGTAGAGGATGCCGAGCACCAGGTAGATCACCAGGATCGCCAGGACCAGCAGGGCGAGCAGCCCCTTCTGGCTGGACTGGAACACCTGCGCGGTGCCGAAGAAGCCGGTCGAGATGGTCGAGGGCAGCACTTCGCGCGCGGTGCGCTCCACCACGGCGGTGCCGGTGCCGAGCGCGGTGCCGGACCGCAGGTTGAACGAGATGGTCACCGCGGGGATCTGGCCCTGGTGGTTCATGGTGAGCGGGCCCACGCTGGGCGAGAGCTTCGCCACGGCGCCGAGCGGTACTTGCTCGCCGCGCGAGGAGCGCACGGTCAGCAGCGAGAGCGCCGAGGCGTCCAGCTGGTACTGGGGCATCAGCTCCATGATGACCCAGTACTGGTCGCTGGGCGTGAGGATGGTCGAGACCTGACCCGAACCGTAGGCGTTCGCCAGCGCCTCCTCGATCTGGAAGACCGAGATGCCGAGCGCCGAGGCGCGGTCGCGGTCGATCGCCACGTGCACCTGCGGGTTCTTGATCTGCAGGTCGCTGGTCACGTCCTGCAGCTCGGGCGCCTGGTTCAGCCGGGCCAGCAGGTCGGTGGCGCCCTGGTAGAGCGCCTCGACGTCGGTGCTCTGCAGGGTGAACTGGTACTGGCTCCGCGAGACGCGCCCGCCCACGCTGATGACCGGCGGGTTGATGAGGTAGGCGCGGATGCCCGGGATGCGCGAGAGCTTCGGCTGCAGCTCGCGGATGACCTCGTCGGCCGAGAGCCTGCGCTGGGAGCGCGGCTTCAGGCGGATGAACACGCGCCCGGAGTTCGCTCCGCCGCCGCCGCCGCCGCCCGCCGAGGACAGGATGCTCTCGACGTTCGGGTCGGCTTCGATGACGGCCGCCACGGCCTTCTGGTGCGTCACCATGGCCTCGAACGAGGTGCCCTCGGCCGTCTCGGTCGAGCAGTTGATCAGCCCGGTGTCCTCGCTCGGGAGGAAGCCCTTCGGCACGATCCGGAAGAGCACCACGGTGCCGACCAGGATCGCCAGCGAGACCAGCATCGCCGCGCGGCGGTGGTCCATGACCCACGCCAGCGTGACCTCGTAGAGCCTGAGCGAGTCCAGGTAGACCCGCTCGATGGCCTCGTAGGCGCGGCCGTGCCGCTGGGCGTGCTCGGGCTTGAGGAAGCGGCTGCAGAGCATGGGCGTGAGCGTGAGCGAGACGAAGCCCGAGACCAGGATGGCGACGCTGATGGTGATGGCGAACTCGTGGAACAGGCGCCCGAGGATGCCGCCCATGAGCAGCACGGGGATGAACACCGCCACCAGCGAGACCGTCATCGAGAGGATGGTGAAGCCGATCTCGCGCGAGCCGTCGAAGGCCGCCTGCAGTGGCGACTTTCCCATCTCCATGTGACGGTGGATGTTCTCCAGCATGACGATGGCGTCGTCCACCACGAAGCCGACGGAGAGCGTGAGCGCCATCAGCGAGAGGTTGTCGAGGCTGAACTTGAGCTGGTGCATCGCCGCGAACGTGCCCACCACCGAGAGCGGCAGCGCCAGGCTCGGGATGATGGTGGCGGGCAGGTTCCGCAGGAACAGGAAGATCACCAGGATCACCAGCAGCAGCGTGAGCAGCAGCGTGAACTGGACGTCCTTGACCGAGTTGCGGATGGACTCGGAGCGGTCGTACATCAGGTGGGCCTCGACCGAGGCGGGCAGCTGCGGGCGGAGCCGCTCGATCATGGCGCGCACGTCGCGGGAGACCTGCACCGTGTTCGTGCCGGGCTGGCGCTGGATGGCGAGCATGATGGCCCGCTCGCCCTTGAACCAGGCCGCGTTCCGGTTGTTCTGCACGCCGTCGATCACGCGTCCGAGGTCGCGCAGGCGGATGGCGCGCCCGTTGCGCCAGGCCACGATCAGCTCGCCGAAGCCCTTCGCGTCCTGCAACTGGCCCGCGGCCTCGACCGTGGTGGTGCGGTTCGGACCCCAGAGGATGCCGGTGGGCAGGTTCACGTTGCCGGCGCCGATGATGTCGGGCAGGTCGGAGATGCCGATGCCGAGCTGGTTGAGCGCCTTCGGGTCGAGCTGGATGCGGACCGCGTACTTCTGCGAGCCGAAGACCTGCACCGCCGCCACGCCGTTGACCATCGAGAGACGCTGCGCGAGGAAGCCCTCGGCGTACTCGTTCAGCCGCGAGAGCGGCATCATGGACGAGTTCAGCGTCATCATCAGGACGGGCGAGTCCGCCGGGTTCACCTTCTGGTAGGAGGGCGGGATGATGCCCGTGGGCAGCCGGCGCTGCACGTGCGCGATGGCCGCGTTCACGTCCTGCGCGGCGGCGTCGATGTCGCGGTCGAGCACGAACTGGAGCGTGATGTTGGTGCTGCCCTGCCCGGACGAGGAGGTCATGACCTCGATGCCCGGGATGGTCGAGAACTCCTTCTCGAGCGGGGTGGCCACGGTCGAGGCCATGGTCTCCGGGGAGGCGCCCGGCAGGCTCGCGCCCACCGAGATGATGGGGTAGTCCACGTTCGGGACGTCGCTCACCGGCAGCAGCGTGTAGCCGATGGCGCCGAAGAACAGGATGCCGATCATGACCAGCGTGGTCGCGACCGGCCGCTGGATGAAGAGGGTGGAGAAGTTCACGGCCGGGCGTCTCCGCCGGCCCTGCGCACCAGGACCTTCGCGCCCGGCGCGAGGCGGAACTGGCCGTCGGTCACCACCGTCTCGCCGGGCTTGAGCCCGCTCGCGATGACCGCCGCCACGTCGTCGGTGCGCTGCACGGTCACGGGCCGCGGCGTGGCGGTCGAGTCGGCGTTGAGCACGTAGACGTACGCGCCCCGCTGGCCGACGGTGACGGCCGGGGCGGGCACGACGATGGCGTCCCGCTGCACGGTGAGGACCAGCCGCACCTCCACGAACTCGCCGGGCCAGAGCCTGCCGTCGCGGTTCGGGAACTCGCCCTTGAGCAGCAGCGTGCCGGTGGCCGGGTCCACCGCGTTGTCCACGAAGGCGAGGTGCCCCGCGATGTCGAGCGAGTCGCCCGCGGAGGCGCGGACCAGGACCTGCGGATTCGCGTTCCGGTAGCGCTGGATCACGGGGATCTGGTCCTGGGGCACGGTGAATCTCACGCGAATCGGCTGCACCCGGTTGATGGTCACCAGCGGTTCGCTGGTGGCGGACTTGACCAGGTCGCCGACGTGCACGTTGACGCTGCCGGTGCGCCCGGAGATGGGTGCGCGGATGCCCGCGAACTCGAGGTTGAGCCGGGCGTTGGCGACCGTGCCCGAATCGGCCCGCACCGAGGCCTGCAGGCCCTCGGCCACCGCCGCGGCCTTGTCGTGGTCGGAGGTGGAGATGAGGTTCTGGGCGAGCAGCTGGTCGGCGCGCTCGGCGTCGAGCCGCGCGCTGCGCCACTGCGCCAGGTCGCGGGCGAGCACGCCGCTGGCCTGCTCGAGCGCCGCGCGGAAGGGGCGCGGGTCCAGCTCGATCAGCGTCTGGCCGGACTGCACGTCCTGCCCTTCGCGGAAGGCGATGCGGGTGACCACGCCGCCGACCTGCGAACCCACGTCGGCGGACTCGACCGGCTCGATGGTGCCGGTGGTGACGATCTGCAGGGGCATGGCGCGCTGCTCGACGCGCGCGACCGTGACGGCGACGCGTGGCAGGCGCTGCGCCTTCTTCGCCCCGCAGCCGGGAAGGGTGATGAGCAGCAGGGTCGCGGTGCAGGTCGCGAGCAGGGCCCCGGCGACACGGCGGGCGGACCGCGGCCCGGGGCGGGACGATGGCGTTCGGTCGAGCGCTTCGAATCGCATGAGGTTCAGTCCCGATCATCCCGCGCCGGGCGCAGGCCTGTAGGTGGAGTGTGGACTGCCTGGGTACCAAGAGTCCCGATACTATACAACGCGCGTGCCCGCCGCCGCCCGGCCTGTCAGGGCTTCGTCAGGGGCGCCCGGGCGGGCTGGAGACCCTCCGGCGGGCGTGCCACCAGCGCATCGAGCGCCGCCTCGTTGATGACCGTCGCCCTGCACGCCGTGCGCGCCCGGGCAGCCAGCTCCAGCATGAGCCGCTCGCCCTGCTCGCCGTACCAGCGATGCGCCACCAGGTCCCGCACCTCGGCGAACGGACGCCCGCGCCCGGGCAGCACGGAGATCACCCGCGCCACCGCCCAGCCGTCCGCGGTCTCGTCCGGCCCGAGCACCGCGCCGGCGCCCGCGCGCAGGGCGCGCGCGAAGAGCGCGCTGTCCTCCGCGGCGCTCACGTCGACCGACCACTCCACCCCGGCCCGCCGCGCGCGCGCCGCCAGGCTCTCGGCCTCCGCCGCGCCCGCCAGGCGCAGCGCCATCGTGCCCGCCTCCGGGCGGTTCTGGAGTACGACGCGCACCAGCCGCACGCGCGTCGGCAGCATCCAGTAGCGTTCGGTGTCGCGATGGAAACGCGAGAGCGTGAGCGAGTCCATGGCGATGCGCGCGTAGACCTCGCGCCCGACCAGGAGCGAGACGTCGTTGAGCTCGCGCTGGTTCGCGAGCCGCTCCGCGAGGTCCGGCCGCTGCTCGAGCCCGCGCGCCGCACCCTCCTGGCGCAGGAGCCGCTCGAACAGCCCGTTCATCACGAGCTCGCGCACCTCGGCCGCCGAAGTGACGCGGGGACGATAGATCGGGTTCAGCCGCCGCCACGAGGCGAGCAGCTCGCCCGCCAGGAAGTCGCCGGCGGCCGAACGCGCCACCACCCGGCCGGTGTCGGCGGGGTCCACCTGGGGGCTGGCCCCCAGCATGCGCAGCTGGGCGAAGAGCGAGGAGTCCGCGGTCGGGCGCTTGAGGGCGGCGAAGCCGAGCGCGAGCCGGGCCAGCAGCGAGTCGTCGTAGACCGGCTGGAGCCGCTCCATCGCCTTCTCCCGGGCGGCCAGGCCCAGCGCCTGGCGGTCGAGCGAATCCCCCGCCGGCCCCAGGGCGATCCGCGTCGCGGTGAGGGCCGAGTCCAGCATGAGCTCGACCACCAGCCGGTCGCGCAGGGTCTCGAACGCCGCGCTCTCGCGAGCCGTCCAGGTCCAGCGCTCGCGGGCGACCATCAGGCCCAGGGCCTCCTTGTCGAGCAGCAGATCGAGAAACCGCCGCGCCCCGGCCGGGGTAAGGGAATCAGGCCGTGCGGGGGGCGAGAGCTGGGACCAGGCGCGGACGAACCGCGCGCGGCCGATCTCGCGGACCGGCTCGCCGGGTCGGCCGCTCCCGATCAGCGCCAGGACGCTGTCCGCGAGGCTGGCGCGCGTGCCGGGCGGGGCCGGCTTCGCGCGGGCGGCCGCCGGCACCGGGAGCAGCAGGGCTGGCGTCAGCAGGAGCAGGCACAGGAGCGCCCGGAACACCGGGGGGGAGGAGTTCGGTCTTGGGTTGCGCGGCATCGTGCCTCCGGGGACGGGTATCGTCGGCAAGTCAGCAGTCTAGCCCGCACGCTCGGCCAGCCGCCACCCGGCGCGCGGCCCGCGACCGCAAGCCATCTCCCGGGGCGCGGTTTCGCACTTCGGTCCGCTTGACCCTGTTCGAGAGGCGTCCCTACACTGCCCCCTTCATGCGACCACTTCCGCTGCTCCTGAAGTCCGCCGCGGCCCTCGCACTGCTCCTCCTGGCGGCCCCGGTGGCGCAGGCCCAGTCCCTGCGCGTGATCGCCGCCGACGATCGCGGTGTCACGCTGCGGCTGAGTCTTCCCGGCTATCAGCTCCTGGATTCGCTCCCCGATGGGCGCGTCGAACTGAGCGTGCCCGGTTACGCCGTCACGAGCCTGCCGGGGCGGGCCCACCTGCCCTATGCGCAGACTCTGGTGGCGCTGCCGCCGGGGGCCGGGGTGCTGGCCCGGGTCGTGGACGCGGGCGAGGAGGAGGTGCGCGACGGCCTGCGGCTCGCGCTCGGCGCGAAGCCGGTGATGAGGGACGGGCCGGATGGCTTCGGCCCCACGCCCGCGCTCGAACCGGTGCCGCCCATCCTGGATGGGCCGTGGCCCGCCTCGCCGGTGGAACTGGGTGAGCCCGCCACCGTGCGCCGCCAGCGCCTGGTGGCCGTGCAGGTCCGGCCGTTCCGCTACGACGAAGCCACCGGCCGGCTCTGGGTGCGCCGCTCGCTCACCGTGCGCGTGGACTTCACGGGGGTGCCGCCCGGTGCGGTCGCGGGCCCGGCCGTGACCGACAGCCACTGGGAGCCCGTCTTCCGCAACGCGCTCGCCAACTACGAACAGGGTCGCCGCTGGCGTGCGCCGCAGCGGGCCGCGATGGCTTCGCCGGTGAGCGGGCTCCTGGGCGACCGCTCGGCCCTGCCCGCGGCGCTGCGTGGTGTGGCCGCCTTCGACGAGAGCGAGCCCGAGGTCCGCATCAAGGTGGACTCGACCGGGGTCCATGCCTTCCCGTACACCGAGCTCGCGGCCAAGGGCTATCCGCCGGGCGTGCTCGTGGGCGAGGTCAGCCTGCACCGGCACGAGTACGTGGGCCCGTCCGATCCGCCCTACGTCACGATCGAGCTGCCCGTCGAAGTGGACGACGCCAACGCGAACGGCGTCTTCGACGCGGGCGACGTCATCGTCGCCTTCGTCGCCGACTGGGTCGATCGCTCGGGCGTGACCTCGATGATGCAGCGCGACTGGGGCGACGCCGAGGTGGTCTACGCCACCCGGCTGGCGAGCGGGGGCCTGCGCATCCCCACGCGCCTCGGCTGGCGGGATGCGGTGAGCCCGGCGCTGCCCACCTCCTACCCCTGGACCCAGCGCTGGGAGCGCACCTTCGCCTACTTCGCCTACCCATCGCTGATCGACACGGCGACCGTGGACCGCTTCCTGTGGACGTCCTACCTGCTCTACTACAGCCGGCCCGACTCGTTCCGCTTCGAGACCAACCACCTCGATCCCTCGCGCCCGGTCGCGTTCCGCACGCGGTTCCTGGGCAAGGACAACAACGCGCACGTCCTGTTCGGGCAGATCCGGAACGGCCTGGACCAGACCAGCACGGTGGTGGACTCGGCGCTGTGGTACGGCAAGAGCGCGCTGACGGCGAGCGTCACGCTTGCTCCCGGCGCGCTGACCGAGGGCGCGACGAACAGCCTCGCGCTCTGGGGGAAGGGCTCGACCGGTCCCCCCGATCCCGTGAGCAACGCCATCGTGAACGCCGGGCTCGACTGGTTCGAGGCCACGTACTGGCGATCCTACCGCGCGCTCGCCGGCTGCCTCGCGGCCGGCAGCGGCGATGCCACGGGCCTGTACCAGGTGAGCGCCACGGGCTTCACCTCGCGGGCGATCCGCGTCTACGACGTGACGGACCCGGTGAACCCGGTGCGGCTCACGGTGGACGCGAGCCACGTCGTCACGGCCGGTGGCGTGTCCACGCTCGACTTCCAGGATTCCACCGGCGCGAGCCCGCGCAGCTACGTCGTCTTCGACCGGCCGAAGCTGCTCCCGGCTGGCCGCTACACGCCGGTCACGCGGCGGCAGCTCACCGCGGCGATCGGGGAGCGCGACTACATGGTCATCGTGCCCGAGGCTTTCCTGACCGCGGTGGACCCGCTCGTCACGCTGCGCCAGTCCGAGGGGCTCGGCACGGTCGTGGCCCCGCTCGAGTCGGTGTACGACGAGTTCAACGGCGGGCGCAAGTCCCGCTGGGCGATCAAGCGCTTCCTGCGCTACGCGCTGGATCGCTGGAACGCGCGCTTCGTCGTGCTCGTGGGCGACGGCAGCTCCGACCCGCGGAACCTGCTCGGCACCGCCGGCACCGACTGGGTGCCGGTCGCGCTCATCCCCGGGCCGGTCTCCTCGGGTGCGCTCGGGCTCGAGATGATCCCGGCCGACCCGTGGTACGGCTGGTGTCTGGATGAGGACCCGGCCTGCCCGGGCTCGAGCCTGATCGAGCCGGACCTCTACGTGGGCCGTCTGCCCGTGAACTCGCTCCAGCAGGCCCGCGACGTGGTGGCGAAACTGGTCGCCTACGAGGCCTTCGACGCCGACCAGGCCTGGCGGCGGCACATGCTGCTGCTGGCCGACGACAACTACTCGGGCGTGAGCACCTTCGGCGGGGGCGGTGGCAGCGGTTACTGCTACCGCAGCTACGAGATCGTCTTCCGGCAGCTCAACCAGGCGGTGTCGGCGATGGTCGCCGATACCGCGGGGATGAGCCTGGCGCAGCCCGAGGTGCTCGACCTGCGTTCCTACCTGACGGACCCCACGCTCTACCAGGTCAACGGGCCCGGCGACACCTGCCGCGTGGGGCCGGCCGGCGGGCCGGCCAAGGCCGAGGGCCTCCTGCGCGCCTACTTCAACCCCGTGCTCTTCCAGACCCTCAACGACGGGGTGCTCTGGTGGAACTACCAGGGCCATGCGAACCCCTACGTGCTCTCGCACGAGGGCTTCTATCGGAACCAGGGGTCGACGCAGGACCGCGACGCCTTCATGAACGACGGGAAGCTGTTCCTGTTCTCGGCCTTCTCCTGTCACGCGAACGCGTTCGCGGACGTGTCCGAGGCCAACCCCTCGCTCGGGCCCTCGCTGGGCGAGAACATGGTCACGCTGCCGCTGCGCGGAGCCATCGCCTCGTGGGCCTCGAGCGGTTTCGAGCTCGTCCCCTCGAACGGCTCCTATCACCTGAACGTCGAGTTCGCCCGCTCGCTCTTCAGCGATCCGCCGCACGACGACGAGCTGGGGCGCGGGCTCACCGACCGCGGTGCGCGCGTCCCGCTGGGCGAGGCCATCGCGCTGACCATGTTCAACTACCTGCCCACGGTGCGGTCGTTCTCGGACCGGCGCGGGGTCGGGCTCACCTACAACCTGCTCGGCGATCCCGCGACCCGGCTGTGGGTGGGGCCCGCGCAGATCACGGTGACGGCGAACGGTCAGCCCGTGACGAGCGGTCTGCCCGTGCGGCTGGCGAGCGGGGGAGACGCGCTGCAGCTCGAGGCGGAGCTGGTCTCGAACGTCGAGATCCGGTCCATCGAGCTGCTGCAGTCGGGTCGCGACGGGACGACGGCGGTGCCGCCTTCCCTCTACCAGATCACGCCGGCCTTCCCCGATACCGCGGCCACGGGCCACGGCGGGCGTCGTTACCACCTCTCGTACGTGACGACGATCGCCGCCAGCTCGCTGCGCTACACGCTGAGGATCACCGACCGCTACGGCGTGACCCAGTCGTTCGACATCGTGTTCGAGTTCCAGACCGGGCTGTTCAGCGGCGGCGTGCCCGTGCAGCCGAACGACATCGTGGCTCCCGATGCGGCGCTCACCCTGCTGGTGCTCTCGCCGGGCACGCTCGATCCCGACAGCCTGCGCCTGGCGGTGGACGGCTCGCCGCAGCCTTTCACCTCCGAGCTGGCGCGTGGTGACACGACGGGGCGCCAGTATCTCCTCGCCTGGAGCCACGCCCCGTACCCTCAGGGCACTCACACCGTGCGTCTCGAAGCCCCGGGGGGCGTGGTCAAGGAGCACACCTTCCGGGTCGAGAACCGCTTCGCGCTGCGCGACGCACTGGCCTTCCCGAACCCGTTCGACGACGACCTGGGCACACGCTTCGTCTTCACGCTGACCGGGGAGACCCCGTCCGATGTGCTGGTGCGCGTGTACACGGTGAGCGGGCGGCGCGTGTACGAGACCCGGCGCGAAGGTCTCCCGCCCGGCCATCACGAGATCCCCTGGGACGGCCTCGATGAGGAGGGACAGAAGCTTGCGAACGGCATCTACTTCTACAAGCTGGTGGCCCACGGCTCTGCCGGCACCTCGGCGTACGATGGCCGCCTGGTCAAGCTTCGCCGGCCGCGAAACCCCACCGACCCGGCGGCTGGCACGAATCCGTAGCGGCGTCTTCGCCCTCGCCGCCCTCGCGGTGCTGGCCGCTCCGCTCAGCGCTGGTGCGGCGCCGCAGCGGCGCTCCGCGCAGGTGCCCGCGCCGGTCGCTGCTCCTGCACGGAGCGCCGGGGTCGCGCCGGTCGCAGCTCGCGCACCCGCCGTCGTCTCCGCGGACACGCTCGCCGCCGCCCGGCTCACGCCGCTGCAACGCATCGCGAAGGCCGAGGACCAGCGCACGCTGGCCGGGGGCACGCTGGCGCGCTACCTCGACGACCCGGACGCTGCGCTGCGCCGCCGCGCCGCGCTCGCCGTGGGCCGTCTTCAGGATACGGCGGGCACCGCGCTCCTGCTCCCGCTGCTGCAGGACGCGGACGCCGAAGTGATGCGCGAAGCCCTGTTCGCGCTGGGGCAGATCGGGCTCGCCCACCCCGCGGGTCCCGGACCGACCGCGCCCGCCTGGATCGCGCCCGCGCGGATCGCGATCGAGCGCCTTGCCGCCCTCGGCGATTCCGCGACCGTGGACCTCGCGCTCGAGGCGCTGGGCAAGCTGGGGGACCGGGCGGCGACCCCGCTGGTCGTGTCCTTCCTGGGGGCTGGCCCCTCGTCGCTCCGCGGCAGCGCCGCCGTCGCGTTGTGGCGCCTGGCCGATCCGGCCGCGCTCGTCCCGCTGCTCGAGGCGCTCGACGACGCCGACGCGGGCGTGCGCTGGCGCGCGCTCTACGCGATCGAGAAGCTCGTGAGCCCGGACCGGGTCGTGCTGCTGGCCGCGATGCACGTGGACGACGACGACGCGCTCGTGCGCGCCCAGGCCGTGCGCACGCTCGGCCGGCAGAAGTCGCCGCAGGGCACGGCCTACGTGCTGCAGAAGCTCGACGACCCGGAGACGGGCGTGGTCGTGAACGCGCTCCGCGCTCTCTCGCTCATCGCCGACACGACCTGCGGCGCGTGCCTGCCGGCGCTCGTCGGCGCGCTCGAGGCCGGAGATCCCTACGTGCGCGTGACGGCGGCCACGGCCCTGGCCGAGCGCTTCGCCTGGGTCCCGGCCGACTCGGCCGCGAGCCGGACCGCGCTCGACTCGCTGACCGCGGGCCTGGGCGACCCGGACGCGGCGACGCGCGGGGCCTGCGCGCGGGCGCTGCTCGCGCGGCGGGGCGCGGCCGCGCTGGAGCTCGCCCGTCCGCTGCTCGCCGATTCCTCGGTCTACGTCCGCGTGGCGGTGCTGCAGGCGCTGGCGCTGGTGTCGGAGCCGGCGGCGCTCCCGCTGCTCATGGCCCGGCTCGCGCCCGGCACGCCGATGTTCGAGCGCGCCATCGCAGCCGAGGCGCTGGGGACGCTCAACGCGGCCGCCGCGGCGCCCGTCCTGCGGGAAGCGCTCACCGACACCTCGCTGCTGGTCGTGGCCGCTGCCGCCGGCACGCTGGCCGGACTGCGGGACTCGGCCGCGGTGCCGGCCCTGCGGCGTGTCTTCGTCGTGCACGCGGGTGACGCCGAGGCCGACGCCCGCGCCGCGCTGCTCGACGCGCTGCGCGCGCTGGCCGACAGCGCCTCCGCCGACAGCCTCGAGCGCGCCCACCCGGCCCCCGTGGCGCACGCGGTCTACGACTCGGCCTTCTTCGCGGCGTCGGTCGCGCGCGGGGCGGTGCTCCGCACCCGGAAGGGCGACATCGAGTGGGCCTTCTACGGCGCGGAGGCCCCGCAGACCGTGAAGAACTTCGTGAAGCTCGCCGAACGCGGCTACTTCGACGGCCTCAGCGTCCACCGGGTGGTGCCCAACTTCGTGATCCAGGACGGCGATCCCACGGGCACTGGTTCCGGCGGCCCCGGCTGGACCCTGCGCTGCGAGTACAACCGACTGCGCTACGAGGCTGGCATGGTGGGCATGGCGCTGTCGGGCAAGGACACGGGCGGCAGCCAGTGGTTCATCACCCACGCGCCGCAGCCCCACCTGAACGGGCGCTACACCATCTTCGCGCGCGTCGTGCGCGGCCAGGACGTCGTGGGCCGCATCGTGCAGGGCGACCGCGTCCTGGGCGTGGAGATCCTGAGGTAGGGCACTGGCGTCCCGGCCGGTCGAGCCCGCTCCCAGTCGTTCGGGTTCCGGCGCGGAAGCCGGTTGCCTGTCATCAGTTCAGCCCCGGTCCCAGCCCGTCCGGTCCTGGCGCGGGGGCCGGGCGTCCGGCCCGCAGACCTCTTTTCTGCTGCGTCGGGCCCTCCGCGGGGGTACAATCGAGGCCACGCCACTCCGCTTGGCGCCGTGACGACCGGGCGCAACCGAGCAAGGAGTCTCCAAACTGCTGCCTTCGCGCCGCACCCCAGCCGCGATCCTGTTCCTGCTGGCGCTCGCGCTGCCCGCCTTCTGCGGGGGCATGGCTCACGGCGCGTCCGCCCCTGCGGGCGTGGATCCGGCGGCCCCGCTCTCGTCCACGGCCGGCCTGCTTGCCGTTGACCCGTTCGACGGCGCGACCGCGCCGGACGCCGACTTCTCCGTCTCCGCGGCCAGCCGGACGGGGCGGGGGACACCGGGGACCCTCAACCTCCAGACCCGGGGCCTGGCGCGCTTCACCCAGCGCCTCGGCGATCCGCGCATCGTCGGGCCCGCCCTGCTGGCCAGCTACGTCACGGGGCGCATCTCCGGCCTGCCCGATTTCTCGGCGGCCAGCGCCCGCGTCGCAGGCGCCACGTTCAGCGCGGCCGTGCTGTGCGAGGGGCTCAGGCTTGCGGTGGGACGCGCCCGGCCGGGTGCTTCGCCCGGCGCCTCCGGCGAACCCGGGTCCTTCGGGTGGCACGACGCGGCCTTCCCCTCGGGGCAGACGACCATCGCCTTCGCTGCGGCCTCCGCCATCGACGCGGAGTCGGCGGCGCGCTGGGTGCGCTGGGTCGTCTACCCGGTCGCGGCGGCCGCGGGCCTGGCGCAGGTGCACCAGAACGGTTGCGGACTGGGCGACGTCGCCGCGGGCGCGGCGCTGGGCTTCTGGACCGGCCGCAAGGTGGACCAGATCGAACGCGGCCAGGTGAGGATCTTCGACCGGGCGCGCTTCCTGGTGCGCGGCTCGCCCCGCAACTTCCGGGTGGGATTCAAAGCACGATTCTGAGCTGGGGCTCAGGGGTGGCCGGTCGTAGCTCTCGGACGGCCGGCCACTTGTGCGTCGGGGTGCGCCGGCGCCCGCGCCCGGCTCGCAGCGCTATCGGGTCGCGGCCGCGTCCGTCGCCGGCCGGAAGGTCCCGGCGCGCAGGAACTCCTCGAGGATGCGCCGCAGTGACCCGGCCACCCGGTCCGCCACCTCGGTCACCTCGGAATGGGCCAGCGGGCCCGCGGAGAGCCCGGTCGCGCGGTTGGTGATGCACGAGATGCTCGCCGCCTCCGCGCCCAGCTGGGAGGCCAGCATGACCTCGTGCACGGTGCTCATGCAGGCCACGTCCGCTCCCAGGTTCGTGGCCATGCGCACCTCGGCAGCCGTCTCGTACGCGGGGCCGAGCCCGCCCATCAGCACGCCGCGGTGCAGGTGCACGCCCGCGTGCTGCGCGGCCGCGAGCAGTTCCTCGCGCAGACGGGGGCTGTAGTAGCCCGCCACCGGCCGGCCGGCCCGGCGCGCGGCCAGCTCCTCGCGGGTGAAGAGCCCGCGCTTG
This sequence comes from Candidatus Eiseniibacteriota bacterium, assembly GCA_025357055.1. Lineage (GTDB taxonomy): Bacteria > Eisenbacteria > RBG-16-71-46 > RBG-16-71-46 > RBG-16-71-46 > JANXPZ01. The sequence continues at coordinate 35,672 of JANXPZ010000231.1, forward strand.
CCGATCGAATTGATGTGGTCGGTCGCGAGCATCAGGTCCCCGGGCGCGTACCCGGGGTTCATCGCGCCCACGGCGTTCGTGAACAGCAGCGTGCGGGCGCCCAGCGCGTGCATCACGCGGACGGCGAAGGTGACGCGGTCCAGCGTGTAGCCCTCGTAACGATGGCTGCGGCCCGAGAGCGCCGCGACCGGCACGCCCTGCCAGTGTCCGAGCGCCAGCCGCCCGGCGTGGCCGTGCACCGTCGAGCGCGGCCAGTGCGGCAGCTCCGCGGTGGGGAAGACGACCGCATCGTCGAGCACGTCCACCACGCCGCCCAGGCCCGAACCGAGGGTGAGCCCCACGCGCGGCAGCAGGTCGGTGCGTGCACGGATGGCGCGCACGGTCTCCGCCACGCGGGCGTCGAGGTCGTGGGAGGGCAGCAGGGCTTCGCTCATGGCCGGGGATTATCCACGGCGAGGCCATGCCGGCGCAACCACGCCCCCCGCGGGTGCCTGCTGGACTGCGACGCTGCGTCCGGTGTCTAATTATTGCGTCGTTTCCGATCACCCACCCCACCTCGAAGCGGAGCCTCCGCATGCGCCTCGTCCTGCCACACCCTCGTCGCCTGCTCCTCGCCGCCGCGGCGCTCGCCAGCCTGCTGTTGCCCCTCGCCGCGATCGCGTCACCGTCACCCGAGTGGCGCCAGCGCTCGCAGGAAGCCCGACTGCTCGCCCCTGCGAGCGGCGAGCGCGCGGTCGAGACCGCCATCCGCTTCGCGTACGAACTGCCCAAGGGCGCCCGCGAGGCGCGCCTGCTCGTGTCGCGGCGGCCGTTCCAGCCCACGGGCTGGGCGCAGATCGAGGCGCGTCCCGACCTGACCGTGCTGGACGCCGGCTCCGCTGCGCCGACGCTCGAGGAAGCGGGCGTCACCGTGGACGCCGACACGCCGCTGTGGTGGGCGGTGAGCTGGCGCGATCCGCTGGACGGCATGCTGCGCTTCAGCGAGGTGCGGCTGTTCACGGCGCTGCGCCGGTTCGCGAACCGCGTGGCGGCTTCGCCGGTCGTGCTGAAGGAGAAGTCGGGGCGGCTCCCGGAGGCGGAGGTCGCGCCGCGCCGCGCCGCGCTCGCCCTCGGTGCCGCCGCGCCGGCGCGCCCGCAGATCCACCTGGCGGCCGGATACGACTTCGTGCCCGGCGAGGCCCCGCCCGCGGTTCCCGCCGCGCTCGCGCGCGTGCTGCGCACGCCGGACGACGGCGCCGATCCCGTGGGCACGTTCCTGGTCCAGTTCGCCGACCCGCCCAGCGACGCCGAGCGCGCCGCGATCGCCGGGGCCGGCGGCGCGATCGTGTCGTACATCCCCGACCAGGCATTCCTGGTGCGCATGACCGGCAACTCGTTCGAGAAGCTCTTGCTCGCGCGCGGCGACGTGGCCGTCGCGGACTACCTGCCGGCGTACAAGGTCAGTCCGTTGGTCGACCAGGCGACCCCGGGCAGCGAAGCGTTCCAGGTGAAACTGTTCGCCGACGCCGACCTGGCGAGCGCCGAGCGCGATCTCGCCGCCGCGGGCGCGAGCGGCCTGGAGATCCACGACAACGGCATCAACCGCATCGCGCAGTTCACGCTCGATCGCTCCCAGGTCGCGGCGGTCGCGACGCTGTCCGCGGTGGAGTGGGTCGAGCCGCGCCCGCGCTACACGATGGACAACGACCTGGCGCAGTGGGTCACCCAGACCGCGATCAACGGCAACCGCCGCGTCTGGACCGCTGGACTGCGCGGACAGGGTCAGGTGGTGATGACCACGGACAGCGGCGTGCGCACCGACCACAATCAGTTCGTCGATCCGCTCGTGCCCATCACCGCGTTCGGCGAGTACCCCACCCACCGCAAGGTCATCGCCTACCTGAAGGGCGCTCCGGATCCGCAGATCGAGTTCGGTGACCACGCGGGCGCGTCGTACCACGGCACCCACACCGCCGGCACCATCTGCGGCAACGACGACCCCACCGCGAACGCGTCCGCGCGCGACGGCATGGCCAAGGAGGCCAAGCTGTGGTTCATGGACCTCTCGGGCCCGGCGCTGGCGAACGGTATCTTGACCCCGGCCGACCTGAACGACCTCTTCCTGCCCGGCTACACCGGCAACGCCGGCGGTGCTGCGCGGCTCGCCTCCAACTCGTGGGGCGAGGACGCGCTCGGGGCCTACACGCTGAACTCGCAGCAGGTGGACCAGTTCGTGTGGTCGCACCCGGACTTTTTCATCGCCTTCTCCAACGGCAACGCGGCGATGCCCGGCAGCGTCGGCTCGCCCGCGACCGCGAAGAACGCGGGCGGCGTCGGCGGCACCGGCAACGGCACCTCGCAGAACTCGCTCTACGGCTCGACGAGCCGCGGCCCGACGGCCGACGGTCGCCGCAAGCCGACCTACTGCGCGCCCGGCAACCTTGTCTTCTCCGCCAACGGAGCCGGCACCTCCACCTACGTCTCGCTCTCGGGCACCTCGATGGCGTCGCCCGCGGCGACGGGCGCCATGGTGCTCATGCGCCAGTACCTCACCGAGGGCTGGTATCCCACCGGGGCGGCGGTGCCGGCCAATGGATTCCCGCCCTCGGCGGCGCTGCTCAAGGCCATGGCGATCAACTCGGCCGTGGATTCGATGACCGGGTATCTCGCCCCGAACAACAACATCGGGTGGGGTCGCGTCACCGTGGACAGCGTGCTCTTCTTCGCGGGCGATTCGCGCCAGCTGGTGCTGCTCGACCACACGCAGGGCCTGGGGCAGGGTGACTACGTCGAGTACCAGGTGCGCGTCACCACCAGCCTCATCCCGCTCAAGGTGTCGCTGTGCTGGACCGACTACCCCGGCAACCCCGCGGTGACGCGCCAGCTCGTGAACGATCTCGACCTCACCGTTTCGGACGGCGTGAACACGTTCAGGGGGAACGTCTTCACCGGACGGCGCTCGCTGACGGGCGGCTCGCGCGATTCGCTCAACGTCGAGGAGGGCGTGCGCGTGCCGTCGCCCGGGCCCGGCCTGTGGACGATCCGCGTCGCCGCCAGGGCCGTGCCCATCGGGCCGCAGCCCTTCGCGCTGGTCGTGACCGGCGGCCTCGGCGCGGGCGCCGGCACGCTGGCCATGGACCGCACGCAGTACGGTTCGAGCGGCAACGTCCTGCTGCAGGTGACGGATCCGGATGCCACCGATCCGCTCACGGTGACGGTCGCCTCCGGCACCGAGAGCACGCCCGAGAACGTCACGCTCACCGGCGGCAACGGC
>JANXPZ010000185.1 GCA_025357055.1 Candidatus Eiseniibacteriota bacterium
CAACCCCGCCGCGCTCGTGGCCGACCTCGCGGCGCTGCCCGGCCGCATCACGGGAGTCGTGGACCCGAACGGGGCGCTGCTCGAACGCGGACGCATCATCGTCGAGGCCGGCGCCCGCGTGGACCCCTTCGCCGTGCTGGACGCGCGCGGTGGCCCGGTCCTGATCGGACGCGATGCCGTGGTGCTGTCGCACAGCGTGATCGTGGGGCCCTGCGTGATCGGCGCGGGCAGCCACGTGCTGGGCGGCGTGGTGGGCCACTCGAGCGTGGGACCGCACTGCCGCCTGGCCGGCGAGGTGGAGGACAGCGTCTGGCAGGGCTGGGCCAACAAGCGGCACCACGGTTTCGTGGGGCATAGCGTGGTGGGTGAGTGGGTGAACCTCGGGGCGCTCACCACCACCAGCGACCTCAAGAACAACTACGGCCCGGTGCGGGTCTGGGCCGCCGGCAACGAGCGCGACAGCGGCTCGAACAAGGTGGGCTCCATCATCGGCGCCCACGTCAAGACCGGCATCGGCACGCTGCTGCCGACCGGGTGCTCGATCGGTGCGGGTGCGAACCTCTTCGGCGGCGGCCGGTTCGCCCCGAAGCGTCTGCCCGCGTTCTCATGGTGGGACGGCGAGCGCACGGTCGAGCACCGGATCGAGGCCTTCCTCGAGACCGCGGCGGTCGCCACGAGCCGGCGCGGGGTCGCCCTGCAGGCCGCCGACGCGACGCTGCTGCGCGGGTTGTTCGCGGCGAGCGCCGGCGAACGGGAGCGCCGGATCGCGAAGGAACTCGAGGTCCGGTCCGGCCGAGGCTGACGACGCGGGCCGCGGATGCGGTCCGCGTCGACCTTGACCGGAAAGCACCCGCCTCACTAGACTGCATCACTCTTTCTGACTCCCATCCCCCGGTCAGGCCCAGCCGCGGGATGGCGGCATCCGTGGAACTTCGGAGAGGCTCATGCCGGAATTGCGCAAGGATCCGGTGGTCGGCCGGTGGGTGATCATCTCCACCGATCGCAGCCGCCGCCCCACCAACTTCACCCCGGTCCGGGTCGAGAAGACCACGAGCTTCTGTCCGTTCTGCCCCGGGCAGGAGGACAAGACGCCGCCCGAGGTCTATGCCTGTCGCCAGAACGGCGGCGGCCCCAACAGCACGGGCTGGAAGGTCCGGGTCGTCCCGAACAAGTTCCCCGCCCTGCAGATCGAGGGCGCCCTCGACCGCCGTGGCGAGGGGCTCTACGACAAGATGAACGGGGTGGGTGCCCACGAGGTCGTGATCGAGGGGCCCGCGCACGGCATGGACCTGGCGGACCTGCCGGTGGAACACCTGGTGGAGGTGCTCAAGGCCTATCGCGAGCGCATGATGGACCTGCACCGCGACCGGCGCTTCCGCTACGTCCTGATCTTCAAGAACCACGGTGCCGGCGCCGGCGCCACGCTCGAGCACACCCACACCCAGTTGATCGCCACGCCCATCATCCCGAAGATCCTGATGGAGGAGCTGGAGGGGGCGCGACGCTACCACGAACTCAAGGAACGCTGCGTCTTCTGCGACATCATCCAGCAGGACACTGCGGACCACAACGGACGGCGCGTCGTGATCATGAACGACCGCTTCCTCACGATCGAGCCCTTCGCCCCGCGCTTCCCGTTCGAGACCTGGATCCTGCCGCGCCGTCACGACTCGTCGTTCCAGGTCGTGCAGGACGACGACGAGTTCAAGGATCTCGCCAAGATCCTCAAGGACACACTGGCGCGACTCAACCGCGCGCTCGACCGGCCGCCGTACAACTTCGTGATCCACACCGCGCCGGTGACCGAGGGCGAGCTGGAGTACTTCCACTGGCACCTCGAGATCATGCCCGTGCTCACGCGGGTGGCGGGCTTCGAGATCGGTTCGGGCTTCTACATCAACCCGACCCCGCCCGAGGACGCCGCGCAGTACCTCCGGGAGATCGCGGTCGAGGACTGACAGGCCTCCCGGGACCCCCGTTGACCCACTCCAGTCGCAGGACATGAGCCGCTCCGGTCTGGCGGTGGTGCATCTCGCCAGCGAGATGGCGCCACTCGTGAAGGTCGGCGGGCTCGGCGACGTGGTCGGCTCGCTCGCCGCCGAGCAGGCGCGCCGCGGGCACCGCGTCACGGTCTGCCTGCCCGCCTATCGCGCGCTGGCGTTCCCCGAGGGCTGGACGCGCGAGGTGCTCGCCGGCGCCGAGGTGCCGTGGGGGATGGGCCGCGAGCGCGCCCGCTTCGAGCTGCTGCACTCCCCGTTCGGCACCGACGAGCGGGGTTCGCTGCGCGTGCTGCTGGTCGGACACGCCGGGGAGCGGCGCTTCTTCGAGCGGCCGGGCATCTACACCGAGCCTGCGACGGGAGCCGGCTACCCCGACAATGCCGAGCGCTTCCTGTTCTTCGCGCGCGCCGCGCTCGAGGGCCTCAAGGCCCTGGGCGAGCCGGTGGACGTGCTGCATGCCCACGACCAGCAGGCCGCCTGGGCGCCCTGCTTCGTGCGCACCCTCGAGAAGCGCGCCAGGATCTTCCGCGGCACCGCCACCGTCTTCACCGTGCACAACCTCGGCTACCAGGGCATCCACGACCCGTGGGTGCTGGGGCTGGCGGGCTTCCCGGGGCACCTGTTCCACGCCGCGAGCCCGTTCGAGTTCTGGGGGCGCGTCAACTACATGAAGGTCGGGCTCGCCTTCGCCGACCTGCTCTCGACCGTGAGCCCGCGCTACGCGCAGGAGATCCAGCAGGACGGCGAGTACGGTTTCGGCCTCGAGGGCGTGCTGCAGCGCCGCGGCGCGGACCTGCGCGGCATCCTCAACGGCATCGACGACGTCGTCTGGGATCCGGCGCGCGATCCGTACCTGGCGCGGCCCTACGATGCCGCGCACCTCGAGGGCAAGCGCGCCAGCCACGGGGCGCTGGCGGCCGAGTGCGACTTCGCGCCGGGCCGGCCCATCGTCGGCATGGTCACGCGGCTGGTGGACCAGAAGGGGCTCGACCTGGTGGAAGAGGCCGCCGCGGACCTGCTGGAGCTCAATGCGAACTACGTCGTGCTGGGCCACGGCCAGTCGCGCTACGAGGAACTGCTCGAGCGCCTCATGCTCGATCATCCCGAGCGGGTGCACTTCTGCTCCCGGCAGGACGAGCGCCTCGCCCACCTGATCGAGGCCGGCTCCGACCTGTTCCTGATGCCCTCACGCTATGAGCCCTGCGGCCTGAACCAGATGTATTCGCTGCGCTACGGCACGGTGCCCGTGGTGCGCGAGACCGGGGGGCTGGCGGACACGGTCGAGGAATTCGACATCGGTTCCCGGCAGGGCACGGGCTTCCTCTTCGGTCCCTACGAGGCCGAGGCCATGGTGGGTGCGCTCAAGCGCGCACTCGCCATCCAGAAGCAGCCCGAGCTGTGGCAGGCCCTGCAACTGAACGGCATGGCCCGCGACTTCTCCTGGCGCGCCAGCGCCGACGGCTACGACCGGCTCTACGAGGAGGCGCTCGAGCGCGTACGGGCCGGGCAGGTGCCCACGCTCGAGTCGGTGAAGGCGACGCTCAAGGTCTGAGTGGCCGGGGCCGCATGGCCCGGAGGGATCAGGCCGCGGACTCCCAGGCAGCGTTGCCTCACCGGGAACCCCCGCCATCCCCGGGCGCATCCATATTCCATACGCGCTGCCTGGCCGCCGCCCGCCCGGACCATCCCCTGGCACCGGGCGACAATCTCGATGAGGGAGAGGAGAAGCCAGCCATGCAGAGGATCGTTCCCTTCCTGTGGTTCAACGGCCGCGCCGAAGAGGCGATGAACTTCTATGTTTCGATCTTCAAGAACTCCCGGGTCACAGGCGTCAGCCGCTACGGGGACACCGGGCCCGGGCCGAAGGGCACGGTGATGGTGGCCTCCTTCCAACTCGAGGGTCAGGACTTCCACGCCTTGAACGGCGGGCCGGAGTACACCTTCTCGCCTGCCATCTCGCTGCTCGTGAACTGCGAGACTCAGCAGGAAGTGGATCATCTGTGGGAGAGGCTCTGTGAGGGCGGAGCGCCGATCCAGTGCGGCTGGCTCAAGGACAAGTTCGGGGTGTCGTGGCAGATCGTGCCCACGATCCTGGGCAGGCTGATGCAGGACCCGGACCCGCAGAAGTCGCAGCGGGTCATGAAGGCGATGCTCCAGATGGAGAAGCTCGACATCGCGCGGCTGAAGCAGGCCTATGAGCAGGCCTGAGCGGGCTGCGGGGCGGGAGGGGCAGGCCGCCGCGGAACTGGAGAGGACGCTTCCTGACCCGGGAGGACGCTGAGACCGGCACCGGATCGGCACCAAATACGATGGAATAGCAGCCGGTCCACGGGCTTTTCAGCTGCCGTGCCCCTGGACCCGAGGCGAGCCGGGCCCGGCGGGACGTCTCGGATGATTCGTATTAACACCGCCCGGGCCACGGTGTAGAGTAGTCGGCGGAAGTCTTCGGGCCGTGGGTGCCATCGGTCGCGCTTCGGTGCGCTCCCGACCCTCACCGAGTGTGCGGGGGCCGCTCCGATGAAGAACACGATTCCAGTACGTCGCATGCTGGTGCTCGCCGCGATCGGCGCGCTGTGCATCGCGCTGGCGGTGAACGTCCAGGGGTGTACCGCGATCGGCTTAGCGATCGGCGCCGCTGCCGATGCGCGGGACGACTCGGGGGGCCCCGCGCTCCTGCTGGACGTCAAGGTAGGCCGCCCGGTGACGCTGCTCCTGTGGGACGGCCGCACGCTCGAGGGGCGCTTCGCGGGATGGTCGCGAGATTCCACGGACTCACTCGCATCGACCCGCACCCTCTCGCCGCGGGGCGCGACGGTGCGGCTCGCGACCAACGGTGGCGAGATCGCCGTTCCCACGGAGAGCATCGCGGAGGTCTCGGTCACCGTCAATCGCGGCAAGATCGGCGGGCTGCTGACCGGGCTCGCGGTCGACGCGATGGTGATCTCGGCGGCCCGGTCGGCCGTGCGGCCGCATCCGGGTGGTTGCGAGGGGGCGCCCGTCGCGCTGCCCTGGTGAGTGATCCGCGCCAGCGGGAGGCGGCCCGCGTCGCGGCGGGGAGCAGCGGGTTCCTCAGCCGCCCGCGTCTTCTCGTCCCGCGCTACTCCACCAATCCCGCGTGCAGCGCCCTCGCGGCGTCGGCCACGCGCTCGTTGGGCACGCGGAAGACGAGGGCGGTGGGGGAGACCCGCAGCGCGATGAGCGCCACGCCGGCCCGCTCGAGCGCCTCCTCGGCCCGCGCGGCCTCGCGCGCGCCCAGCCCCAGCCCGACCACCGAGACGTACGCCGCGCCGTGCTCCACTCGCAGCGCCCACTTGCCGTCGGACCCGCGCAGCGCGCGGAACTCCTGCTGCAGCGCCTCGACATCCTCGCGCGAGCCGGTCCAGACCAGTGCGGGGTTCGCGTCGTCGGCCTGCTCGTGTGCCACCAGCTCGATCTCGGGGAACGCGTCCGCCACGGCCTCGATCAGCCCGCGCGCCTGGCTGCGTCCGCCCGCACTGCCTTCGGCGATGGCGATCGAGCAGTCGCCGCGGTGCGCCACCGCCTCCACCCGGGGTCCTTCCATCTCGAACTCTCCGATCTCGGTGCCGGGCGACTCGTCGAACGACGAGCGCACCACGAGCGGCACGCGTTCGCGGGCCGCCAGGTCCACGCAGCGCGCGTGCAGGACCCGGCCGCCCAGGTGGGCCAGCGTCGAGCACACGCGATAGTCCAGTCTCGGGATCACGCGCGCGGCCGGCACGGCGCGCGGGTCCGCGCTGAAGACGCCGGCGACGTCGGTGTAGATCTCGCAGCGCGCCCGGCCGAAGGCGGCGGCGAGTGCCGCGGCGGTGGTGTCCGAGCCGCCGCGCCCCAGCGTGGTGATCTCCCTGGTGACGGGGTTCACGCCCTGGAAGCCGGCGACGATGACGACCTTGCCCTGCTCGAGCTCCTTGCGCAGCCGCTCCGGGCGCACGTCGATGATGCGCGCCGCCCCGTGCCCGGCGTCGGTGAGGATGCCGCTCTGCGAGCCGGTGAAGGAGATGGCCGGCACGCCCAGGTCCCCGAGCGCCATGGCGAGCAGGGCCATGGTGACGCGCTCGCCGGTGGTGAGCAGCATGTCCAGCTCGCGCCGGTTGGGATTCGCGGAGACCTCGTGCGCGAGGCGCAGCAGCTCGTCCGTGGTCTGCCCCATGGCGGAGACCACCACGAGCACGTCGTTCCCCGCCGCACGGGCGGCAGCCACGCGCCCTGCCACGGCGCGGATGCGCTCGGGCCCCTCGACCGATGTGCCACCATACTTCTGGACCAGGACGGCCATGGGGGAGTTATAAGGGTTCGCGGCCTCGAGTGCATCTCGGGGCAGCATGGGGAGAGCGCATGCGCTGCCACTGAGCCGGGACGATACCCGGCGTGGGTCCCGGCAGACCTGTGTCCCGCTGTCGCGCGAGGCCCGCGCCCCCCGCAGACCTGCGCCACGCCGCGGCCCGGGCCGCCATCGCCGGGCTTCCCCGGCAACCGGGCGCGGCCCCGCCAGTGCACCCGGCCCTGCCGCCCCCTTCCTTGACGTTCCCGCGCCCGGCTGGCTAGAATGCTCCGCTCTTGAACGTCTTCGAGCGGAAGTAGCTCAGCCCGGTAGAGCGCCACCTTGCCAAGGTGGATGTCGCGGGTTCGAATCCCGTCTTCCGCTCCATCTTCCTGTCGCGGGGCCGGCCGAGGCTCCGGTTTCTGGGACCGCGGGCACCCACCGCAAGTGGGTCGCGGGTCGTGTCCCGGGGCCTGGCTCGGCCGGCCCCGTGACTTTCCCGGGAGTCGCCCATGGCCCCCCAGCGCAGGACGAAGCCGGCCCCCAGGCGTCCGAAGAGCGCCCCTGCGCGCCGCACCCGCGACCCGAAGGCCGTGCAGGCGGCGGTTGCGGGACTCATCCGCGCGCTGGGCCTCGACCCGGCCACCGAGCCCGAGCTCCTGGCGACCCCGGAGCGCGTCGCCGATCTCTACGCCGAGATCTTCGCGGGGCTCGATCCTGGGGCCGAGCCCGTGCCGGCGACGTTCCCGGCGGCTGATGCGGGTCCCGTGGCGGGGAAGCGCAGCGACGACCTGGTCATCGTGCGCGACCTGCCCTTCTACTCGCTGTGCGTGCATCACTTCGTGCCCTTCTTCGGCCACGCGCGGGTCGCCTACCTGCCCGGGAAGCGCCTGATCGGTCTCTCGGGCGTGGCGCGCATCCTCGAGTTCTACGCGCGCCGGCCGCAGTTGCAGGAGCGCCTCACCGCGCAGGTCGCCGACCATCTCAACCGGCTGCTCGCGCCCCGCGGCGTGGCAGTCGTCATCGAGGCGCGGCACCTGTGCATGGAGATGCGCGGCGTGCGCAAGACCGGCTGCTTCGAGACCCGCGCCCTGCGCGGCGCCCTGGCGAAGCCCGCGTGGGCGGGCGTGCTGGATGCGGGCCGCGCGCAGGGACGCCTCGGGACAGGGGCGCGAACGCGCCGCGGGGCCGCCGGGTGAGCGGCACGGGCGTCGACTACCAGCGGATCTACGAGCGCCACGTGGGCGAGTACGACGCGATGGTCGCCGCCGAGGACTGCGACGGCCATCTGCTGCCCGCCCTGCAGTCCATCGCGCCGCTGGCCGGGGCCGCCGTCCTCGAGGTGGGCGCCGGCACCGGGCGCGTCACCCGCCTGCTGCTCAACGCCGGCGCGTGGGTCGTGGCCAGCGAGCCCGCGCTCGCCATGCTGGCCGTGGCCCGGCGCCACACCGCCCAGCATCCCGCCGCGCGCTGCGCGCTGCTCGGCGCCGATGCGCTCGCGCTGCCGGTCCGCACGGGCTGGGCGGACGTCGCGATCGCCGGCTGGGCGCTGGGTCACCTGCGTTCGTGGCACGCGGCCACCTGGCGGGAGACGATCGCGCGGGCGCTCGCGGAGTTGGACCGCGCGTTGCGTCCCGGTGGTACGCTCATCGTGATCGAGACGCTGGGCACGGGCGAGGAGCGGCCGCGGCCGCCGAGCCCCGCGCTGGCGGAGTATTATGCCTGGCTCGAAGGCGAGCAGGGGATGGAGCGCATCGCCATCCGCACCGACTATCGCTTCCCCGATCCGGAGGCGGCGGCGCGGGCGACGGGTTTCTTCTTCGGCGGGGAGTTCGCAACGCGTGTCCTGCAGGAGCGCTGGTCGCGGATCCCCGAATGCACGGGACTCTGGTGGCGGCGCACGGTCGCCGACGATTGACGCGGACGACGCACACAGATCGGGAGAGCACACCATGACACTGCCTGTCCGTCCGCTCGGAACGAGCCGGATGCGCATCAGCACCGTCGGCCTGGGCGCCTGGGCCATCGGTGGCGGGGGCTGGGCCTACGGCTGGGGGCCGCAGGACGACGCGGCTTCGCTCGCGACCATGAGGCGCGCGATCGAGCTGGGCATCAACTGGATCGACACCGCCGCGATCTACGGGCTGGGTCACTCCGAGGAGGTGGTCGGCCGTTTCCTGCGCGAGTTGCCGCCGGGCGAGCGTCCGCTGGTCTTCACCAAGTGCGGCCTGGCGTGGGACGGACAGGAGCGGACGGCGGAGCCCCGGCGCACGCTCGAGCCCGCATCCATCCGGGCCGAGTGCGAGGCGTCGCTGCGGCGGCTCGGCGTCGAGCGCATCGACCTGTACCAGTTCCACTGGCCCGACGAGACGGGCACGGCGGTCGAGGACTCCTGGGCGGAGATGCTGCGGCTGGTCGCCGAGGGCAAGGTGCGCGCCGCGGGCGTCTCCAACTTCGACCTCGGGCTGCTGGGGCGCTGCGAGGCCCTGCAGCACGTGGACTCGCTGCAGCCGGGCTTCTCGATGATCCGCCGCAACGTGGGCGCGCGGGAGATCCCCTGGTGCGCCCGGCACGAGACCGGCGTGATCTGCTACAGCCCGATGCAGTCGGGGCTGCTGACCGAAGGCTTCGGGGCGAAGCGCATCGCGGCGCTGGCGCCCGACGACTGGCGCCGCCGCTCACCCGATTTCCGCCCGCCCGCTCTGGAGCGCAATCTCGCGCTGCGGGACGCGCTGCGGCCCATCGCCCTGCGCTACGACACCACGGTCGCCGCCGTGGCCGTGGCCTGGACGCTCGCCTGGCCGGGCGTGAGCGGCGCCATCGTGGGGGCGCGCGCGCCGGAGCAGATCGACGGCTGGCTGCGGGCGGCGAGCCTCGATCTGACGGTGGGGGACCTCGACGAGATCGCCGCGGCCATCTCCGCGAGTGGCGCGGGCTCGGGGCCCGTCCGGCCCTGAGCGGAGTCGGCGGGTGGCGGTGACGCCCGCGCGACCGCACGCTGCATCCGGGGCGGCCCCGAAACGGGGCCGCTTCGCTCATTCCGGCGGCAGCGAGACTCCCGGCGGCAGCTTCATGCCCAGGTGCTGGCCGCCGTCGAGCACGATCATCTGCCCGGTGAGGGCGGGGGCGCCCAGGATGAAGCGCACGGCGTCGCAGATCTCCCCGGGGCTCGTGCCGCGCTTGAGCGGCGTCATCTCGCACTGGCGGGCGAAGTCGGTCTCGGTCTGGCGCGGGCTCTTGAGCGCCGGCCCCGGCCCGATCGCGTTCACGCGGATGCGCGGCGCCAGCGCCAGCGCCAGCGAGCGGGTCAGCGTCCAGAGCCCGGTCTTGCTCACGGTGTACGAGACGAAGTAGGGCGTCAGGTTCCAGACCCGCTGGTCGAGCAGGTTGATGACGTTGCCGTCCTGGTCCTCGGGCAACTGGCGCGCGAAGGCCTGCGTCAGCAGGAACGGCGCTCGCAGGTTGGTCTCGAGGTGCGTGTCCCAGGAGGCGCGGGTCACGGTGTCGGCCAGGTCCAGCTCGAAGGTCGAAGCGTTGTTGACAGGCAGGTGAGCGGTCCCAGCGCTGCGGTGGCGCCCGGCACCAGGGTCTCGGTCTCCGCCTCGTGGGCGAGGTCGGCCCGGACCAGGGCCG
>JANXPZ010000232.1 GCA_025357055.1 Candidatus Eiseniibacteriota bacterium
TCCGCGTTGGTGATCCTGCCCTGCTCGGCCGCCCGGACCAGGCCGGGCCGGGGTGCTTCCTTCTGGCTCATCGTGAGGTATCCCATGGGGAGGACACTTTCACGTTGCAGTTAGGCCGGACAGAATCATGTCGCAGCCACACCCCCGGCGTCCCGGTAGGCAACCACCCTCCGCTGCGCTATCCTCAGGACCTCGCCCTCGAGTCCCGGGGGCTCTTCATAGCCGGCGCCCGCCCGGGCCGGAACGCCATTCACGCGAAGCCCCGGCTGCAAGGCCGGTCCGGCGGGTCCCATCCGCCCATAAAGGTTTCGAGATGTCCGAGATCGTGCAGGTCGCCCTGCGCGGTTCACGCAGGGATTTCTTCCTCAACTCCCGTCACCTCTGGCTCCAGCTGAACGACCGGGTGGTCGTCCAGACCGAGCATGGCGAGGCGATCGGCCGCGTCATCCTCAAGGATCCGGGGCTGCTCGAACTCAAGCGGCCGGGCAACGTCACGCGGGAGATCATCCGCAAGGCCACCGAGGAGGACCTCGACCTCGAGGACCACCTGGCCCAGCGCGAGTCCGAGGCGTTCGAGTACTGCCGTGAGCGCATCGGTGTGCGCGAGCTCAAGATGGACCTCTCCGAGGTGGAGGCCTCCTTCACCGGCCACCGCATCACCTTCTACTTCCTGGCCGAGCACCGGGTGGACTTCCGCGAGCTCGTCAAGGACCTGGCCGCGCGCTTCCAGACGCGCATCGAACTGCGTCAGATCGGGGTGCGCGACCAGGCCAAGCGGCTCGACGGCTGCGGGCCGTGCGGGCGCGCCTTCTGCTGCTCGACCTGGCTGCGGGACTTCCATCCGGTCACCCTGCGCATGGCCCGCGAGCAGCAACTCACGCTCAATCCCACGAAGATCTCGGGGACCTGCGGGCGGCTGATGTGCTGCCTCGCGTACGAGCTCAACCTCTACCGGGAGGGCGCGGCCAAGTTGCCGCCCCTGGGCGCACAGTTGCGGACCGGCAAGGGCCTGTGCACCGTGTTCCGCACGGAGTTGCACCAGCAGGTGGTCTGGGTGCGGGACAGCGACGGACAGGAGCACCGCATCACCCAGGACATGCTGCCGCCGGGGCCCTGGCTCCGCGGCGGCGCAGTCCCGGACCCGGCGGGACCGAACGGCGACGACGACGAGCCCCCCGGAGACCACCCGGACGATTGAGCCCGCCCGGAGCGCCAGCGCCCCGGCGCGCGGTCGCTCGCGCGCGCCGCGGCGCTTTCGCTATACTCCCCGCCTCAGTCCCGACCCGGGAGACATCTTGACGCGACGTTTCTACATCACCACCGCGATCGACTACGTGAACGGCCGGCCGCATCTCGGCCACGCCTACGAGAAGGTCCTCGCCGACACGCTCGCGCGCTTCCACCGCCAGCGCGGCGACGCCACCTGGTTCCTGACCGGCACCGACGAGCACGGCCAGAAGATCGCCCGCGCCGCCGAGGCGGCCGGCCAGGAGCCGCAGGCCTTCGTGGACGAGATGTCGCAGACCTTCGTCTCGGCCTGGAAGACGCTCGGCGTGGCCTACGACCAGTTCATCCGCACCTCGGACAAGCGCCACGAGCGGGCAGTGCAGGAGCTGATGCGCCGGCTCTCGCTGGCGCGCACGCCCCGCACCGGAGACCCGGCGATCTACGAAGGCGAGTACGTCGGTCTCTACTGCGAGGGCTGCGAGGGCTTCAAGGGCGAGAAGGAGCTCGACGAGAAGGGCCGCTGCCCCGAACACAAGAAGAAGCCGAAGGCGATCAAGGAGTCGAACTTCTTCTTCCGGCTGTCCGAGTACGACGAGGCGCTCCTCAGGCACATCGAGGCCCATCCGGAATTCATCCAGCCCGACTACCGCCGCAACGAGGTCGTGAACCTCATCAAGGGCGGCCTCGAGGATGTGAGCGTCTCGCGCCCCAACCTGCCCTGGGGCATCCCGCTGCCCGAGGAGATCGAGGGCGGCGAGGGTCACACCGTCTACGTCTGGCCCGACGCGCTGCTCAACTACCTCTCTGCGCTCGGCTGGCCGCAGCGCACCTACTGCAAGTGGTGGCTGGCGAAGGAGGGGGAGACCGGCGGGCCCGGCGCGACGCGCCAGGACGTGTTCCAGGAGCTCGACGGCCAGGGCCGCCCGGGAGCGGCGTGGGCGGGCATGGGCCAGCCCCAGTACACGAACGGGTTCCACCTCATCGGCAAGGACATCAGCCGCTTCCACTGCGTGCTGTGGCCGGCCATGCTGCTGGCCGCCGGCGTGCCGCTGCCGCGCCAGGTCTACGTGCACGGCTTCATCCTGCTGCGCAAGCCGGAGGCGAAGGACGCGGAGGACGGGGACGCCCAGGAGAAGATGTCCAAGTCGCGCGGCAACGTCGTGGACCCGGTCGAGATGGCGGCCCGCTTCGGCGCCGACGCGCTGCGCTTCTACCTCATCGACGCCATCCCGACCGGCGGCGACGGGGAGTTCTCGCTCGAGCTGTTCGTGGAGCACTACAACACGCACCTCGCGAACAAGTTCGGCAACCTCTCGAGCCGCACGATGAAGCTGGCGCTCAACGGCTACGCCGGAGCCACGCCGCCCGAGTGGGCGCCCGAGTCCTTCGCGGACCCGGCGGTGCGCGAGGCGTTCGACGCGCTGGTGGCCGCGGCCACGACGGCCGCGGACGAGGTGCCGAAGGCCTACGACGAACTGCGCCTGCACGACGCGCTGGCGAGCGCCTGGCAGGCGGTCGAGCGCGCCAACGAGTTCGTGGACCGCGCGCGGCCCTGGGACCTCGCCAAGGACCCGGCGCGCCGCGTCGAGCTGGGCACCGCGCTGAACGCCCTGCTCGAGACGCTGCGCCTGGTGGCCATCTGGGCCTGGCCCACGATCCCTGCGAAGTGCGAGGAGCTCTGGGCCGTGCTGGGCCTGCCGGGCACTCCCGGCCAGCAGCGGGACGCGGCGGCGCGGCCGGCCTTCGGCCCGCCCGCCGCACGCGCGCTCGGGCAGCCGGTCATCCTGTTCCCGCGCATCGTCCTCAAGGCCGCCGGCGGCGCGGCCCCGCAGCCGGGCCCGAAGGCGTAGCGGGGCGGGACCCGATGAGCCCCGGCGCCGCCGTGCGCGTCCGCCGGAACCCGCCGCGAACGCTGCGTTCCACGCGGCCCCGGCGCCCCCGATGATCGACACCCACTGCCACCTGACCGACCGGCGCTTCGACGAGGACCGCGAGCGCGTCCTCGACCGCGCCCGGCACGCGGGGGTGACGCACTTCATCGAGATCGCCTACGCGCCCGGGATCCTGCCCCGCGCGCAGGCGTTCGCCGCGGAGCATCCGGCGGTCTTCCTCTGCCCGGGCGTGCACCCGAGCGAATCCGCGAAGGTGCCCCTCTCGTGGATCGAGACGCTGCGCGCCGAGGCGCGCCACCCGCGCGTCGTGGCGCTGGGCGAGACCGGGCTCGACTTCTACCGCGACTACGCACCGCGCGCCGACCAGGAGCGCTGGTTCCGCGCCCAGCTCGGGCTGGCCGACGAGCTGGGCCTGCCGGTGGTGATCCACCAGCGCAGTGCGCTGGCCGAGACCTTCGCCATCCTCGAGGAGCTGCGCCCCCAGGCGGGCGGCGTGCTCCATTGCTTCGACGACGGCCCCGAGGCGGTCGAGCGGGCCCGCGCACTCGGCTTCCGGCTGGGGATCGGCGGCTGCCTGACCTACGGACACGGACCGCTCGAGGAGGCGGTGAAGGTCGCGCCGGCCGGGATGCTCGTGCTCGAGACCGACTCGCCCTGGCTCGAGCCCGAGCCGCGCTCGCTGCGGCGCAACGAGCCGGGGCTCCTCACGCGGGTGCTGCTGCGGCTCTGCGAACTGCGGGGCTGGACGCCCGAGGAGGCCGACCGCATCACCACGGCCAACGCGAAGGACCTGTTCCGGCTCCCGATCGTGCCCGCGGGCGGCGGTTCCTGAATCGTCCGGGCTGACCGGGCGCCCCGCACGGGCGCGCTCCGCCGTTCGCCTCAAGCCCGCGTACCACCGGGCCGATAACTCACGCGCCATGTCCGCTCCCCCGTCCGCAGCAGCCACCGAGCTCCTCTCCGCCCTGTTCATCGCGCTCGCCGCGATCGCAGGCGCCGGCGGCACGCTGCGCGTCCTGCAGCGCCGCGAGCGGCGACACGCCCGGGAACGCGTGGACGATCTCGCCTGCTCGTTGTGTGAGTTCCTCGAGCACCGCCTGCCACCCCGCGCCCTCGCCCGGGAGGCCGCCGCGACCGCCCCCGACGTCTTCTGGGCGGCGCTCGAGGACCTGGCCTCGCGCCGGACCGGCTGGCTCGCCCTTTCGCGCGCCCTGGTCGACAGTCCCCACTTCGCGACCGAGCGCGAGGCGCTGCTCGACAAGTCGCCGTGGCGCCGCGAGCTGGCGGCGCGCCGGCTCGCGCTGCTCTACTCGCCGGAGTCGCGGCGCGCGCTGCGCCACGCGCTGCGCGACGGCCCCGGACTCGTCACCGCGGCCGCCGCCGTCGCGCTGGCCCGCTACCGCGACCTCGAGGCGTTGCGCTGGCTGCTCGCGAACCCGGCGGCGCTCGAGCGGCGCGCGCACCGCCCGCGGGTGGCGTTGCTGCGCGGCTTCGGGCGGCGGGCGCTGCCCGATCTCGCGGCGGCGCTCGACCGCGGCACCGGCGATGCGGCCATGGACCGCGCGCTCATCGAGACGCTGGGGCTCGCCGGCTGTCGTGACGCCCGCCGGTCCATCGAGCGTCGGCTGCGCGACGGCGACGCGGAGCAGCGCATCGCGGCCGCGCGCGCGCTGGGCCGGATCCGGGCCGACGACTGCGCGACCACGCTCATGGGCGCGCTGCAGGACGAGGTCTGGCAGGTGCGCGCACAGGCCGCCTGGGCGCTGGGGCGCACCCGCGCCGGCATCGCGATGCTGGCCCTGCCCGCGCGGCTCACCGACCCCGCCTGGTGGGTGCGGCGGCACGCGGCCTACGCGTTGCGTGAGTTCGGCATGGCGGGCCGCTGCGAGCTGGAGCGCATCGCCCACGGCTCGCCCGATCCGTACGCGCGCGACATGGCGCGCGAGGTGCTCGAGGGCTGGCCCGACGCCGCCTGAGTGCCGGCCGGCGGTCTACGTCGGGCGGGGCTTGAACACGCGCACCGGCACGATGATGGCGTTCAGCCCGCGGAACTGCAGCCGCCGCTGGATCTCGTGGGCGGTCTCGTTGTGCAGGAGGCGCTGGTACCAGCGCTCCTCCTCGAACACCAGCCGGCTGGCGAAGAAGATCGCGCGGCGGTACTCGCGCTGGATCCCGACGCACAGCTCCTCCAGCTCGGGCGCCGCCTCGGTGCCGACCGCCATGCGGTACTCCGCCGCGAGCCCCAGGCCGCGGGCCGTCTCGACGTAGCGCTGCAGGCCCTGCTCGGTCTCGGCCACCACCCGGTCCACCTCCTCGACCCCCTTCATCGTGGCGGAATCCACGACCCCGACCGAGACGAAGACGAACTGGCGGAAGTGGCCCGGGAAGAGCCGCTGCGAGTCGAACAGCGCGTGCAGGCCGAGGCCGCCGAAGGAGCCCACCAGCACGACCCCCAGCGGCTTCGAGGGATCGAGGGGCGGCGGCGCGGCGTGCGGTGTGCTCGGCAGCCCCTCCATGACCTCGTCGAGGCGCCGCAGGCTGTTCCTCGCCTCCTGGTAATGGTGATTGACCCAGAAACAGAGCGCGACCACCCCCGCCGTCACCACGAGCGTGACCCAGCCGCCCTCGGCCCCCTTCACCACGATCGTGCCCGCGAGAATGCTCACGCACAGGACCAGTGCGACGCCGTGGATCGCGAACCCGCGGCGCCGTCCGCGGCCGGGCTTGCGCCACCAGTAGCGCAGCATCCCCAGCTGCGACAGGGAGAAGGTCACGAACACGTTGATCGAGTACATGACCACCAGGGCCGTGACGTTCCCGTGCGTGTAGAACAGCACCGCGATCGCGGCGGCGCCCATCAGCACCACGCCGTTCTGCATGGTCAGCCGGTTCGAGAGCTGGGCGAAACGGTGCGGGAGCCAGGAATCCGCGGCCATGTTGCCCATGACGCGCGGGCCGTCGATGAAACCGGTCTGCGCGGCCACGAACAGCAGCGCCGCCGCCGCCGCGAGCGTGACCACGACGAAGGCGTGGCCCAGCGGCAGGCCGAGCGGGTGCCAACCGTCGGCGAAGCGCGTCAGCAGCACCGCGTTCAGGGTCTGGCCGGGCTCCGGCGTCACGTGGAACAGCAGGTAGCAGATCAGGATGCCGCCAGCCGTGACCGCCAGCGAGATGGACATGTACGTCATGGTGACGCGGGCGGTGTGGACCCGGGGCTCGCGCATGATCTGCAGGCCGTTCGAGACCGCCTCGATGCCGGTGTAGGTGCCGGCGCCCATCGAGTAGGCCTTCACGAAGACGGCGAACATGCCGACCAGCCCGATGCTGTCGAGCCCCGAGCGGAACTCGCGGTGCAGGTCCTGCGCGACCGCGGGCACCTGGCCCGCGTGCTGCGCGAGGCCGCCGAGGATGAGGATCGCGTGGGTCAGGACGAAGACGCCGAAGATCGGCGCCAGGATGGTGACCGACTCCCTGACGCCGCGCAGGTTCATCACGATCAGCAGGCCGATGACCAGGGCCTCGACCAGCAGCTTGGCCGCCAGCCACTCGTGGGGCAGGACCGAGAAGATCTGGTCGGCGCCCGCGGCGATCGAGACCGCGATGGTGAGGACGTAGTCCACCAGCAGCGCCGAGCCGGAGACCACGCCCAGCGTGGGGCTGAGCAGGCGCGAGGCGACCACGTAGCCGCCACCGCCGAAGGGGAAGTGCTCGATGATCTGCGAGTAGGCCACCGAGATGACCAGCACGGTGACCGCGGTGGCCACCGCGAGGGCGAGGGCGAGGTAGTGGTGCTGCCCCAGCGCGCGGAACGCCTCGTCGGGACCGTACGACGAGGAGGAGAGCCCGTCGGCGCCGAGCCCCACCCAGGCGAGCAGCGCGATCAGGGAGATGGTGTGGAAGGTCCGCGGGTCGCGCAGGTCGCGCGGAGCGCCGAGGACCAGACGTTTCAGGCGGGATAACACGGTCGCGGACAGTATCACACACGGCCCGGGCCGCGGGGCCCGGCGCGCACGACGCCGGCGCGACGGGGCCCGCCGCCACCGGGGCCGGCGCTGGTCCGCGCCCCCGTGCGCCCTTACACTGCGCCCATGTTCCCTCCGAAGCGCACCGTCCGCGGCACGCCCCGCGCTTCCGCCTGGGTGCGCGAGCGGGCCGCCGCCGAGGGCAGCGAACTCTCGCGGGTCAAGCACGCCCTGGCCGAGCGCGGGCTCGCGCCGCTCAAGCGCATGGGCCAGAACTTCCTCGTGCACGAGGACCTCGCCCGGCGGATCGTCGAGCAGTGCCGGCTCGAGCAGGACGACGTCGTGGTCGAGATCGGGCCCGGAGCCGGCGCCCTCACGGCGCGGCTGGCGGCCCGGGTGCGCACCTTGATCGCGGTCGAGAAGGACGCCGGGCTCGCCGCCCTGCTGCGCGAGGAGCTGGCCGAACTCCCGCAGATCGAACTGGTCGAGGGCGATTTCCTCGAGTTCGACCTGGCGGAGGCGGCCCGCGCGCACGGCGTGGAGCGCCTGGTCGTGGTGGGCAACATCCCCTACAACATCACCACGCCGGTGCTGGAGCGGATCTTCGAGCAGAAGCGCGCGGTGAAGAGCGCCGTGCTGCTGGTGCAGAAGGAGTACGCCGCGCGCCTCGCCGCCGCCCCGGGCACGCCCGAGTACGGCTCACTGACGTTGTTCGCGCGCTACCACGCGCTGCTGGACCCGCTCCTCGCCATCCGGGCCTCGGCCTTCTGGCCGCGCCCCGACGTGGACAGCATGCTGGTGCGCTTCTTCCTGCGTGAGCGGCCGCCGGTCGAGGCCGACGAGGCGCTGCTCTTCCGCATCATCCGCGGCTCGTTCCACATGCGCCGCAAACAGCTCGCGAACACGCTGGAGGAGGCGCTCGCGCTCGGCCGCGAGGGCATCGAGCGTCTCTGTCACGTCGCCGGCATCGACAGCCACCGCCGCGGCGAGACCCTCACGCTCGAGGAGTTCGCCAGGCTGGCGCGGGTCGCGGCGCGGATCGGGCCGCCCGCCGGAGACGGCGAAGGCGACGGCGACTGACGGGCGCGGACGCGCGGGACACCACGCCCGGCGCCCGCATCGTTCACCCGTCCCGCGCGCGGCCTCGCCGCAGCGGCGTCACGGCTCGACGAACTTGTAGCCCACCTTGTGCACGGCCACGATGAAGGGCTGGGCGAAACCGGCCCCGAGCTTGGAACGCAGGTTCGAGACGTGCGTGTCCACGGTGCGCGTCGTCACCCCCAGCTCCTCGTCCACGCCCCAGATCTCCTCGAGCAGCTCCTCGCGCGAGACGGTGCGGCCGCGGTGTTCGATCAGGTACTTGAGCAGTTCGAACTCCTTGAACGAGATCGCGGTCTGCACGCCGGCCTTGTGGACCTCGCGCGGCTCGAAGCGCACCTCGACGTCGCCGAACTTGTAGATGGTCGGCCCGGGGGCCGGGGCGCCCGACGGCCCGCGCGCCATGAGCCGCTTCGCGCGCGCCATCAGCTCCTTGATGCCGAAGGGCTTGGTGACGTAGTCGTCCGCGCCCAGGTCGAAGCCCTTGATCACGTCGGCCTCGAAGTTGCGCGCGGTCATCACCAGCACCGGGATGTCCTTGTGCCGCTGGCGCAGCTCCTTGAGCACGGTGAAGCCGTCCTTCTCGGGCAGCATGATGTCGAGGATCACGAGGTCCGGCTTCTGCTTGAGGGCCGTGCGCAGGCCCTCCTGGCCGTTCTTCGCGGTGAGCACCTCGAAGCCTTCGTACTTGAAGTTGTGAGCGAGGCCCTCGAGCAGGCCTTCCTCGTCCTCCACGATCAGGACTCTCTTCATGACGTGGTCTCCCTTCCCGGATCCGTCGGTCGTGCGTGCCGGGCACCCCGGCGGGGGGCCTCGGTCCCGTCCGCGAGGGGCAGCAACACCGTGAACCTGCTGCCCTCGCCCGGGCTGCTTTCGAGCTCCACGCGCCCGCCGTGCGCGCGCACGATCTGTTGCACCAGCGACAATCCCAGGCCCGCGCCCTTCACATCGTGGACGAGCCCGGCCTCCACTCGGACGAACTTCTCGAAGATGCGCTTCTGGTCCGCCGGCGCGATGCCGATGCCGTGGTCCGTCACCGAGGCGGCCACGGCGCCGTCACGCGCCTCGACCGACACCCTCACCTCGCGCTGCGTGCGGGAGTACTTGAGCGCGTTGTCGAGCAGGTTGAGCACGCAGTGCTGGAGCATGACGGCGTCGCCCCTCACCGGCGGCAGGCCCTCCGGCAGATCCAGCTCGATCTGGAACCCCTTCTGTTCGAGCCGCGGCCGGAAGTCATCGACAGTCTCCCTCACAATGGCGGGCAGGTCTACCGCTTCGAAGCGGAACACCGTCTGGCCCGCCTCCAGCCGGGCGAAGTCCAGGATGTTGTCCACCAGCTGCTGGAGCCGGACGGTCTCCCGCACGATGCTGCCCAGGAAGGCCTGGCCCTCCTCCGGGGTCGAGAACCGGCGCAGTTCGAGGGTCTCGGCGGCCAGGCGGATGAGCGCGATCGGGGTCTTCAGCTCATGGGTCACGTTCGAGACGAAGCTCGACTTGAGCTGGGCCAGCTCGAGCTGCCGGGAGGCGTACATCAGCCCGGCCAGCGCGGCCACCACGGTCGCCAGCCCCATGACCCCGATGAAGGCGATCATGAGCCCGAAGAAGCGTGTGACCCAGACCGCGGGCGCCCCCAGCGCGGGGGCGACGCGGACGGCGTAGTCCCCGAAGGGACCGCCCAGGGGCTCGATCCGCGCGCTGCGGGCGTGGCCCGGCTGGCGCACACGCACCAGTTCCTCGCCGAAGGGCCCGAGCAGGGCCACGCTCAGGCGGCGCGTGGAGACGATGCCGCCGTAGAGCCGCGGGTTCTCCGGGAGCCGGTCCTGGATCACGTTCTCGAAGTGCGCGAGCAGGAAACGGCGCGGCTCGAACCACCAGCCACCCGCCCCCAGCACCTCGCCGCGCGGGCCCCGCAGCAGCAGGCCCGCGAACATGCGGACCCTGCGCGTCCCCTCGCCCCGGGCGTAGAGCAGCGCCGTGGACTCGACGATCAGGCCGGTGGTGCCGGGCAATTCGGTCTCGGACACGAAGTGCGGGGCGGCGAACCCGCGCCCGCCGGCCCGCAGCGCTTCGAGCACGGCCGCCGCGTCGGCGCCGGAGCGCGCCGCGTTCTCGGCCGGCGGGATCGCGCGCCGCAGTTCGTCGAGCAGCTCGCGCTCGAAGGCCTCGCCCACCTGCAGGGCGATGTAGCTGTTGTAGCGCGCGCTCTCGTCCTCGACCACGTGGGCGATGCGCAACGTCAGGTAGATGCCGAGGCCGGCGAGCAGCAGGGCCGGAAGCGCCACCCCGAGACCGACGAGGACGAGCGCGCGTCGGCTCACGCGGGCACCGAGCGAGGGGGCGACCATGGCCTAGCAGCGTAATCCCTGGGCCCCGACGCGGCAACGCCCGGAACGCCTCGAGGATCCGCCGCCGGCCGTCACGCCCCGCATTCGGCCACCGGAGCCTGCCCTCACGGCGGTCCGGGAGGTCTCAGAGCTTCGGTTGGACCGGGGTCGGGAGCCCGGTCTCGGCGTGGATCTTCATCACGACGGCGGGGTCGGTCGAGGTCGTGAGCGTGATGCAGCCGCCGTCGATCTTGATGATCTCCCGCGCCAGCTTCCCGCTGACCGCCGCGCCTCGCATGGCCCGGCACGCCGGGCACAGGCGGGCAGCCTCGCCGGCCGTGATCAATCCGCTCATGCGCTCGTAATGGAGGGCCAGCGCGGCCTGCACCACGCGCACTCCCAGGGGCGTGTCGGCGGTGAAGACCCGCATGACCCCGTTGCGCAGGGGCACCACCTGCATGCTGGCCCCGACCCTCTCCAGCTCGTGCGCGCAAAGCTCCCAGTCGTCGCAGGCGGCACAGGGCTCGACCACGGGAAGTCCGGCGCTCCCGGGCGGGGTTCCGGAGATGCCCCCCGTGCGCACGATGCCCACCCGCGTCAGGCGGTGCGGGCAGCAGCGGTCCACGCCGGCCAGGACGGCATCCACCCGGCGGCCCTCCGCTCGCGCGACCGCCACGACCGCGTCCAGCCGGGCACCCCGGACCGCCTCGCCGGCCCGCGTCGTCGTCCAGGTCCCGGCCGCCAGCAGGGCGAGCGTGGCGACGAGGAGGAGCCGGTCCTTCATGGTGCGTGCCTCCTGGAGACGACGGGACCAACACAGGCCGGGTCCGGGGTGCTGGCCCGGCCTGTGTCGGGGTCAGACTGCACAGATAGCCTGTCACCGGGCCGCGGCGCCGGTGTCACACAACTGCAAATCCGCAGCCGGGCCAGGCGCCCCGACACCCCCCGGACTGCACTTCATCGTGCGTTGACGAACCCGGGGCACATCCCTAACGTGGCGCCCCTCTCCCCCATGCCCAGGAAACGACGCCGATCACCCGCCCTGCCGCGCACGCTCATCGTGCTCGCCGTGACCGTATTGCTGCTCGTCCTGGGTGGCGAGACCTGGCGGCTCACGCGCTCGGACCAGGGACGGGTGGCGATGGCGCGCTGGGGGCTCGGCGACCGCGACCGCGTGGTCGCGCTCTTCGCCCGCGAGATCCGTGACGGCCTCGCCGCCGCCGGTGTCCCCGCCGACAGCGTGCGCGAACGCGAGCCGCGAGGCGAGCAGGGTGCGGTGCGCTGGCGCGTGGGGCTCCGTCCCGAAGCCTCCCTGCTCCAGGCGAACTACGCGGTGAGCCGCCGCGTCGAAGAGCTGGGCGGCGTGGTGCTGAGCGGGCGCGAGACGCCGGGCGCGCGCGGAGAGACGCGGCTGACCCTGCTCCTGGGCCTGCCGAAACGCGGCCTTCACGAGGTGTTGCTGGTGCGCGAGGCCCTCCCCGAGGAGCCCTCCGAGCGCCCGGCGCCCCGGCTCGCGCTGGTGCTCTTCGGCTTCGGCGACGACCTGGACGGGGCGGTGCGCGTCTTCGGCATGCCCGTGCCCTTCGCGGTCGCGCTCGCGCCGGACACGAAGACGAGCGGCGCGATGTTCCGCGCGGCGCACGAGCAGGGCCGCGAGGTCGTGCTCCACATCCCGCTCGAGCCGGTCAACTATCCGCAACTCAACCCGGGGCCGGGCACGCTGCTGGTCACGATGAAGCCGGACCGCGCGACGGGCACGATGCGGCGCTGGCTGGACCGCTCGGGCGCGGTGGTGGGGGTCGCGAACCACATGGGCTCCCTCGCCACGCAGGACATGACGCTGATGGGCGCGGTCTACCGGGAGTTGAAGCGCCGCCACCTGCCGTTCATCCACGTGCGGCCCGCCGCGGGCTCGGTGTGCCGGCCGCTGGCGGCGGAGATGGGCGTGATCTACGACGAGCCGGACGCGGTGCTCGACGCCGAGGCGCGCGCGAAGACGACGAAGGCGCTGGACCAGCGCTGGAGCGAGATCCTCGAACAGGCACGGGAGCGGAAGCGCACCGCCGTCTGGGTGCGCGTGACCCCGCTCACGCGCGAGTGGCTCGGGCGCGCGACGACGGTGAAGCGGCTGGGCGGCGTGGACCTCGCGCCACTCTCCGGCGTGATCCGCCGGCCGGCGGTGCTGTAGGGCGCCTCGCCCGTCCCACGCCCGCACCCCGCGCTTCGCGCCTCGCTCTGCTGCTGCGCCTCGCGCTGCTTTGCCCCGACGCAGTAACCCGTTATCTTCGCCGCTCATGCGTCCTGGACAGGATGTCCCCACGGCCCCGCGGACCACGTCCGCCGGGTGGCTGCTCGCGAACGGACTCGGCGGATCGAGCTCGGGCGGCGCGGCAGGCGCGCCCGCGCGCAGTTCCCAGGCGCTGCTGGTCGCGGGCGCGCTCGGGCGGCCGACCGCGCTCCTGCTGCGGCTCGACGAGCGCGTGCGCGGCGAGACCGGCACCTTCGAGCTCGCCGGCAAGCCGCTCCGGGCGCGGGGCCAGGTCCGGCTCGAGGAATTCCGGGTCGATCCGTGGCCCACCTGGCGCTGGAGCGTGTGCGGCACGGTCTTCGAGAAGTCGCTGTTCACGCTCTCGGGCCACGACGCGGTGGTCGTCAGTTACCACCACCTCTCCGGCCCCACCGTGCACCTCTCGGCGAGTCCGCTGTGCGTGGTGCGCGGCCTCGACCAGCCGCCGCGCCCGGGCGCGCGGCTGCTCGGCGCCAGCCAGGGCATCCCCGGACGCGTGCGCATCCAGCTCGCCTCGTGGGCGCCGACGCTGACCCTCTGGCACAACGGCACCTTCCTGCCCGCGCGCGTCTGGGTGCGGGGCATCGAGTACCCGGGCGACGAGACCGACGGCGCGTGCGAGGACGCGCTGGTGCCGGGCCACGCGGAGGGACTGCTCTCGCCGGGTCACTCCTTCCACCTGGTCTTCGCCGCCGAGGACGCCCTGTTCAAGACGCTGGCTGCCGCCGGGCGGCTGGGCACGCCGCCGTCGCATACGCTCGCCGGCTGCGTGGCCGAGCTCAATCTGGACGAACGCGCGCGCCTCACCCGCTGGCGGCACGCCGCGATCGCGGGCGCGGACTTCACCGCCCGGCAGGCGGCCGCCGCCCACGGCGGCCCGGCCGCCGAGGTGGCCCGCCGGCGCGAGCCCCTTGTGGACGAGCAGGACCGCGTCGCCGTGGACCTTGCGCTCGCCCTGCGCGCCGGGCTCGTGCGCCGCAGCCACCGCCGCACGCTGGCGGCCACGCTCCCGCCCGGCGAAGAGCGGGGCGCCGGCACGCTGCAGGCAGTGCAGGCCCTCGTGAGCCTGCGCGGCTTCGACCTCGCGCGCGACGTCCTGCGCGGCTATGTCGAGTACCTCGACGAAGGCCTGGCCCCCGAGACGTTCGACGCGGCCGATGGACGCCCGCGCTACGGCAGCCCGGCGCCCTCGCTCTGGCTCGTGGCCAGCGCCGACCTCTACGCCCGGCGCAGCGCCGACAGCGTCTTCCTCTCGGCGACGCTCTACCCGGCGCTCGAGGGCGTGATGCAGGCGCTCCGGCAGGGCACGCGCCACGGCGTGCGGGTGGACGCGGAAGGCCTGCTCGCGGTGGGCGACGTGAAGCGCGCGGATCTGAACGCGCTCTGGTACCACGCGCTGGTGGCGATGGCGCAGCTGTCACGCCTGCTCTCGCACCGCGAGACCGGCGCCTTCTACCTGGCCTGGGCGCACGAGCACCAGAAGCGTTTCGGCGACGTCTTCTGGGACGACGAGAACGGCCGGCTGTACGAGGCGCTCACACCCGGCGGCGCGGTGCGCGGTCTCTCGCCCTCACAGGCGTTGGCGGTGAGCCTGCCGCCCGCGCTCCTGCCGCCCGAGCGCGCCCTGCGCCTCGTCACCTCGCTCGAACGCGAGCTGCTCACGCCCTGGGGACTGCGCGAGGCGCCCGGCAGCGAACGCGTCTCGACCGCGGCGCTGGGGGCCTTCGTGACCGCGTACCTGCGCGTCCATCAGCGCAGCGCCGATGCGCAGGTGCGCGCGCGCGGCTGGGTCGAGACCGCGCGGGCCGCGGGGCACGCCACCGGCCATGTGCCGGCGACGCTGCGGGTGAGCGCGGATGGCTCGCGCGCCGAGCCGCTCGGTGATCCAGCCTCGACGCTGTCCGCGGCCGAGTTGCTGAGAGTCTGGATCGAGGAGTTGGAGCGTGCCGGCGAGCCGGCGCGCACGGCCGGGCCGGCCTGAGGACCACCCGGCCGCCGGAACGCCGACCCGCTACCTCCCTCCGGTGTCCGCCGGCGCCGCCTCGGGCGTGGCCGCCGGGGCCGGCTTCTTCTTCCCGCCGAAGAGGCCCCGGAACAGGTCCTCGCCCTGCTTCTGCAGCTCCCTGCCGAGCGCCTTCGTGTTGAGCGGCCGAGCGCGCGCCCGCGCGCTGTCGGCCGCGCCACTGTCGCGCGGCGCGAGGCCGCTCGAGCGCAGCAACGCCTCGCCCAGTCGCGCGCGCTGCTCGCGCAGCAGGTTCGACGCCTTCCCGGCGAGCCGGTCGCGCATGACCTGCAGGTTCAGCGCCACGCGCGGGGCCTTCGCGTTGCCGGTCACGTGCAGGTCGAGCAGCAGGCGGCCACGCTCGTCGCCCAGCAGCCCGGCCGCCAGTGCGCCCTGCACGCCGCCACGACCCATCACTTCGGGCGGAAGCGTCGCGCTCACGGCGTAGTCGAGCGAACCGTCGAAGCCCACGAGCCCCGAGACCAGCCACTCGCCCGAACCGCCGCCGAAGCGCACCGAATCGGTGAGCACGCGACCGCGCTCGACGCGGAAGGGGAGCTTGAGCTCGCGGAAGCGCACCTCGCGCAGGGCGGGGGCGCGGGTGGCCTGGGCGATGGCCTCCATCACCGGCCCGCCCAGGCGGCCCTCGGCCACCAGCGCCAGCCCCAGCGCGGTGAGCGAGCGCTGGAGCTGCTCCGGCCGTACGCCATCGCCGGAGAGATCGAAGTTGGTGCTGGCCACGCCGGTCACGATCCCCCGCGCCGGGCTCCAGGCCGAGAGGAAGCGGTCCACCTGCACGGTGTCGGCGCGGCCCTTCACCGCGAAGCTCGGGTTGGCCGGGTCCTGGAAGCCGAAGCGCGCGCTGCCCGTCACCGCGCCGCCGTAGCCGCGCAGCGCGAACGAGGGCACGCTGACGATCCCGGGCTCGACCGCCACGTTCGCGACCACGTCCTCGACGTCGAGCTTCTGGTTGCGCAGCCGCGCGATCTCCACCCGGCCGCCCCCCTTCGCGTTGAGCGCGAGGGGACCGCCGGGACCTGGGGGCAGCAATTCCGCCAGGTCGAGGTAGGGCGACTTGAGCGTGAACGTGAGTCCCGCAGGCGCGACCTTGCCGGGCTTGCCCATGAGGGCGAGCGGGCGCGTCACCGAAGCGTCGAGGCTGAACGAGGACTTTCCGGCGCGCGCGGTGAAGCCGCGCACCGTGGCGCGCTCGGGCGAGAACTGGAACACCGCGGAGATGGCTTCCGCCTTCTGCGGCAGCGCCGGGCTCTCGAGGCTCGCGCTGGCGAGCGTGGCGCGGCCGTCCAGCGCGATGCCGCCCGGGTCCCTGAGCCGCCCGCTGCCCCGCACGCTCAGATCGGCGCGACCCGTGAGCTTCGTGTCCTTCGGGGCGAGCAGCTGCGAGAGCGCCGCCAGGTCCAGCCCGCCCTCGAGCGCGAAGCGTATCCCGGGGTCGGCGAAGCGGCTCACGGCAAGCTGCGCACGCAGCGGCTGTCCGGCGACGTGCGCGCGCCGTTCGTCCACCGTGACCTGGTCGGGGGCGAAACGCGCGGTGAAGGCGAGCCCGTCCACGCCCGCGGGAGTGCCCGGATAGCGGAACGAGCCTCCCGTGACGGAGAGCGTGCCGGTGATCGCGGGGAGCACTCCAGGGCCGGTGCGTCCGGCGACGCGCAGATCGAACGCCACGCGCCCGCCACCGCGGATGCCGTTCAGCGCCCGCGCGTCGGCCACGGCCAGGTAACCGAGCAGGTCGCCCAGTTCCAGGCTCTCACCCTTCGCGCGCAACTCGAGCGTTGCCCCCGGTCCCGGATCCGTGACCGTGCCCGCGAGCGTCACCCGCGCCCGCCCGAGGCCGAGGGCCAGCCGGTCGAGCTCGAGCGTGTTCCTCGCGACGTCGAAGCGTCCATCGTGCTCGAGGGTCCAGACGAGCTTCGCGAGCGCCTGGTCGAGTTCCGCCGGCCCACGCGCCGTGAGGGGTCCGAGCGCGACCCGCGAGAAGCTCGTACGGCCCTTCGTGGCGATGCGCGACCCGCCCTCGGCGGAGAGGGAGAACCGCGTGTCGAGGCCGAGGAAAATCCGCCGCTTCGCGTTCAGGTCGTCCACCAGCAACTCGCCCCCGCGGACGGCGAACGAGCGCACGGCGAGGTCCATGGCCGGGCCCGCGCCCGCCCGCGGCCCCGAGGATGGCGCGACGGCGAGAAGGTCGTCGAGGTTCGTGGTCCCGTCCGCCCGCAGCACGAGGTGCAGGGTCGGCTGTTCGAGCGTGAGGCTGCGCACCACGAGGCGCCCGAAGAGCAGCGGGAGCACATCGAGATCCACGTGGACGGAGCCCACCTTCACGGCTGCTCCCCGGGTGAAGCCCCCTGGCTCCGCCAGCTCGAAGCCGCGGGCCACGAGTCGCACCGGCGGCCACAGGCGCACCGACACGTCGGCGATGCGCGCCTCGCGCCGCAGGGATCTCGCGAGCTGCCCGCGCACCAGCGTCAGCGCGCGGTCGTGCGGGAGCAGCACGGCGAGCGCGATCCAGGCCGCGGCCACCAGGACGGCCACGGCGCCCAGGGCGATGCCGAACGTGCGCAGCGGGGCGCGGGCGGCGGAAGAGCGAGTGTCCATGGAAGACGGCCCTCGAGAGATGGAGTGCGGACCCGGACGGGGTGGGCGGGGACGCAGAGTCCTTGGCGTTCGCGGTCGTCCGGACTATACAATGCCCCGTCCCCGGCGTGGAGCACCGCACTCCCCGCGTGAAGCCGGTGCCCGCACGGACGGAGGAAGCCCCGATGGACCCCTTGCCGCTCACCCGCCCGCGCGCACCGCGACTCGTCGCGGCGTTCCCGGCCCGGCGCGGAGGCCCGACCCTGCCCGCCCGCCACCCCGCACGCGGCGCCCTGCTGGCGGCGGCGCACCGGTTCGCGCTGCTGCTCTCGCTGGCGCTGCTTCCCGCCACCTGCGCGGCACCGGCGCGCGCTTCGACCGAGGAGTTCTCGAGCTTCGACGTCGAGCGTCCCGAGGAGGACGATGAGAGCGTCATCGACCACCTGCTCGCGCGCCCGCCGGCCGAGTGGCGCGACGAATGGGATCGGGCGCCCCAGGCCTTCCGCACCTCGCAGGGCTGCTTCACCTCGGGCCAGTGGTACACGGACCACCAGCTCAAGCTCGTGTCCCCGCTCGGCCGCCGCGCGCGCTTCGGCCTGCGGCTCGACCAGGTCGAGAGCGACCTGACCACCTACGAGAACCTCGACCTCTGGTTCCTGTTCCCGCAGCGCGTGGGCACGCTGGGTGTGATGTTCCGGCCCTACTACGACAAGTCACGCCAGGACTTCGCCCTCACCTGGGAGCTGGGCGCCGACACCACCCGCGATCAACTGAAGCTGGTCTACGGACTCGAGGACCTCTTCAACAACCTGTGGGTCTGGCGCCAGACGCGGGTGGGCGAGAGCAGCGCCCCGTACGACCGGCATCCCTGGGAGCCGGGCTTCAAGGCCGCGCTGCGCCGGCCGCGCTGGCGTCTGGAGACCGAGGGCAGGTGGCTCACGCTCGCCCGCAAGCGCGTGGACCTCTACGGCAGCCCGGGATCCGGGCGGTCGCAGTCCCTCTGGGGCACCTGGGGCTCGGCTGCGCTCGAAGCTCGCGCCCTGGGCGCCACCTGGATGGCGCGCACCGAGAACCGGCAGGCCCGCAGCACCGACCAGCCCCTCGACCTCTCGGCCGGGGACGCGCGCAAGTCCCGCCGCATGTGGCAGTTCGAACTGGCCGCGCGCCGCGCGGCGTGGCGGCACGTCGCGATCGAGGGCCGCTGGCTCTACGTGGACCGCCGGCAGAGTTACCGGCCGCCGCTCGCCGACGGCTGCTTCCACGCGATCGACCGCACGATCCAGCTGGAGACGCGCTGGGCGGCGCGGACTGATCTCGTCGTGCGGCTGGGAGGTCTCTTCGACCGCGCGAGCGTCAGCAAGTCCGGCCAGACCGTCTATTCCACCTACGGCACCCGCATCGAATCGCGCGCCTACTTCGGATTCGTGGCACGCTTCGGCCGGGTCTCGCTGACCGGCGTCGAAAGCATCGAGCTCGACCCCGAGCGCTACGAGGTCTGGAACCACCACGACAAGGGCTTCCTGTCGCTGCAGACGACCTTCTGACCGGAGGGGCGGCGGCCGCGGGCCGACGACGCCCGCAGGGCCGGCGAGGACGACACCGCCCCCACCAGCACCGGGCGGGACGCGCTTGCCAGCGCCCATTCCGCTCGGTATCGTCCACCAGTCTGTGACGTCCCAGGCGCGGAGCCTCCGCACCCCGGGCGGTCCTTCACCCAAGGAGTGTTCGATGCGCGCGCGTCTCTGGCCCGTACTGCTGGCCGCCGTCGCCCTGCTCGCGGCGCAGGCGGCCACGGCGGATCCCGTCGGGCGTTACCCCTACGTGACCCCGATGGGCGGCTTCACGATCTTCGGCGGTGACTTCGCCTGGCCCGCCGGGAATCCCCTGGCGGACAAGCCCTACGTCGGCGGGCGGCTCGGCTACCAGCGCGGCCCGGTATGGGCCCTCGAACTGGCAGGCGGCGTGACCCCGACCACCGAGGACGTGGAGGGCGGCACGGGTGTCTCGTTCCTGCATGCGACGGCGAACCTGGTCATGAGCCCGTGGGCGACCCGCGTCGGCGGTCCCTACTTCTTCGTCGGCGGAGGCGCCGGTCGCCTGCGCGCGAACCAGACCGCGGAGATCTCGGGCGACGCGGCCCAGCTCAACCAGGGACTGTTGGAAGCGGGGGGCGGCCTGCGACTGTGGCTGACCGACGGCATCGGTGTGAGACTCGAGGCGCGGGAGTCCCGCTGGCTGCCCAAGGAGACCCGGGGCGCACCCAGCGTGAACTACATCACGCTGAGCGCCGGCCTGACGCTCGCCATCGGCGCGAAGGGCCGTGACACCGACGGCGACGGCGTGCCCGACAGCCGCGACAAGTGCCCGGACACCCCGCGGGGCGCCACGGTGGACGCGAAGGGCTGCCCCTCGGACACGGACGGTGACGGTGTCCTGGACGGGCTCGACAAGTGCCCGGACACGCCGAAGGGCTGCACGGTGGGCAAGGCCGGCTGCCAGTCGGACGAGGACGGCGACTTCGTGTGCGATGGGCTGGACCAGTGCCCGGACACGCCGAAGGGTGCCACCGTGAACGCGAAGGGCTGTCCCTCGGACGCGGACGGTGACGGCGTCCTGGACGGCATCGACCAGTGCGCGGACACGCCGAAGGGCTGCACCGTGGACGCGAAGGGCTGCCCCTCGGACGCGGACGGTGACGGCGTCTGCGACGGCGTGGACCAGTGCCCGGACACGCCGGCCGGCCTCAAGGTGGACAGCGTGGGCTGCGTGATCGAGCTGGTCGAGCGCGAGACCGAGCTGATGGACACCGGCAAGATCCGGCTCCAGAACATCCAGTTCGACACCGGCAAGGCCATCCTGAAGCCCGAGTCCTTCCAGACCCTCGACGTGGTCGGGACCCTGCTGACCCAGTGGCCGCAGCTCAAGATCGAGGTCGGGGGCCACACCGACAACGTCGGCGGCGCGGCGCTGAACCGGAAGCTCTCGCTGGCGAGAGCGGAGTCGGTGCTGTCGTACATGAAGGGCAAGTACGCGGCGCTCGACAGCACGCGGTTCACGGTCAAGGGCTACGGCAAGGACAAGCCGCTGGTCCCGAACGTCAGCGACGAGAACAAGGCGCAGAACCGCCGGGTCGAGTTCACCGTGCTCAACAAGGAAGTGCTGAAGAAGGAAGTCGAGCGCCGGCGCCTGCTGAAGCTGGGCGAGACGGCCCCCGCGGACACCACGGTCACGCCGTAGAACGCCGCAGTCGGGAACATCGCGCGGGCCGGGGGACACGATCCCCGGCCCGCGCTCGTTCCACTCCGGGTGGCAGCCCATGGAGCCACGGCGTTACTATGCCGATCGCACGCGGGCACGCGCGGTCCATCCCCGGAGCGCGGCTGCCCGAAGAGGGCCCCATGAGCACTCCGAGCCGCAGCCTCAGCCCTGCCGACGTCCAGGAACTGATCGAGGTCCGTCGCGACCTGCACGCGCACCCCGAGGTCGCCTTCGAGGAGACGCGCACCGCGGCGTTCGTCGCCGACCGACTCCGCGCGCTGGGCCTCGCGCCGCGCACGGGCGTGGGCCGCACCGGCGTGGTGGCCACCATCCGCGGCGCGCGCCCAGGCCGGACGGTCCTGCTCCGCGCCGACATGGACGCGCTGCCCATGCAGGAGGAGAACGACGTCCCCTACCGCTCGCAGACCGCGGGCCGGATGCACGCCTGCGGCCACGACTGCCACGTCGCGGGACTGCTCGGCGTCGCCAGGCAGCTCGTGCGGCTGGCGCCGTCGCTGCCCGGCACGGTGAAGCTCTGCTTCCAGCCCGCCGAGGAGCAGGGCGGCGGCGCGCTCGGCATGATCGCGGACGGCGTGCTGCGCGATCCGCAGGTGGATGCGGCCTTCGGCGTGCACGTCTGGCAGGATCTCGCGGTCGGCAAGGTCGGGGTGTCGCGCGGCGGCTGGATGGCCTCGGTGGACGATTTCGCCGTGACCGTCACCGGCCGGGGCGCGCACGCGGCCGCGCCACACCAGGGCATCGACCCCGTGGTGGCACTGGCTCACATCGTCACCGCCCTGCAGACCATCGCCAGCCGCACCACCGACCCGTTGCTCGAGGTGGTGGTGAGCGTGACCCAGCTGCGCGCCGGCACGGCCTTCAACATCATCCCCGAGAGCGCGTGGATGAACGGCACGGTCCGCGCCTTCGACCCCGTCCTGTGGCAGGAGCTGCCCGGGCGCTTCGAGCGCATCGTGCAAGGCGTGGCCGGGGCGCTGGGCTGCACGGCCGAGGTGGCCTACACGCGCCACAACCGGCCGGTCGTGAACGACCCGGCCATGGCCGAGCTGGCACTCGAAGCCGCGGCCGAGGTGGTGGGCCGCGAGAACGTGGTCACCCACATCCGGACCATGGGCGGCGAGGATTTCTCGGCCTTCCTGCACGAAGTGCCGGGCGCGTTCCTCGCCGTCGGCTCCCGCAACGAACAGCAGGGCTTCACCCACATGCACCACCATCCGCGCTTCGACGTGGACGAAGGCTGCATCGCGATCGGCGCGGAGGTGCTGCTGCGCGTGGCCCACCGCTTCCTGGAGGCATGATGCGCGACCGAACCTGGTTTCCGTTCGTCCCGGGCCTGGCGCTCGCCGTGGTGCTGGTGCTGGCCTCGGGCCCGCCGGCGCCCGCCCGCGCCGACCGCTTTCAGCCCGACCCCTCGTTCCGCGAGGCCCAGCTGGCCCTGCGCTACGCCGTGCGCGACACGGTGGGCCAGCCGCCCACTGCGCCGCGCCTGGACTCCCTGGCGGTGGCTCACCTCCGGCTCGGGAACCTCGACGAGGCGCAGGGGTTGTTCGCCCGGGCCGTCGCCCTCGCTCCCGCCGACGAGGCCGCCGCGGCCGGGCTCGGCAAGATCGCCCTCTTCCACGACTCGCCGGCGCTGGCCGAGAACCTGCTCGCGCGCGTCGCGGGCCGCGTGGACGGCGCCACGGAGGATCTGCTCGCCGCGCGCCTGCGCCTCGGCCGCTGGGAGGCGGCCGCCGCGCTCGCCGAGGAGTCGGGGCAGGCAGGCCGCGCGGCGCTGCTGCGCCAGCTCGCCGGGCCCGAGGGCGCCTGGAAGATCCAGGGGGCCGGCACCATCCGGATCCCGTGGATCCGCTGCTGGCCCGTGCCGATCGTGAAGGCGAAGCTCAACGGGCAGTCCGTGCTGCTCGCGATCGACACGGGCGTGGCCGACCTGATCCTCGATCCGTCGTGGGCGCGGCGCTGTGGCGTGACGCTCATGCCCGAGCAGCTGCCGGTCCTCTGGAACGGCACCCGGGTCGCCGCGCGCGTGGCGGTGGTGCAGCGCCTCGAGCTGGGCGGGCTGCGGATCGAACGCGTTCCCGCCGCCGCCACGTCGCTCCGCCGCTGGAGCCTCGAGGCCAATCCCGGCGGCGAACACGTGGCGGGGGTGATCGGGCTCAACCTGCTCTCACGCTTCACGCCCACGCTCGACTACCGGGACTGCTCGCTCACCCTGCGGCCCGCGGGCGCAGCCGTCTCCGCGGGTGCCGGGGCGATGCGCATCCCCTTCGAGCTCTGGGGCGAACGGGAGCTCACCGTCTACGGCTCGCTCAACGGCGGGCGCCGCATGGCCATGCTGCTCCAGACCGGCATGCCGGGCTGCGGCGTGGGCGCCCCGCCCGAGGTCTTCGAGGAGGTCGGCGTGCGATCCGGGGCCATCGCGCGCGTCGTGGGGTCGGCCAGCGGCCGGCTCCAGGCACACTCCTGGCCCGGCGTGCAGGTGGCCACGGTCGCGGTGGGCCCGGTCGTGAAGGACAAGGTGAACGGCTGGTCCGGCGCGCTCGACTCCGTCGAGCTGTGGCGGCACGGCGTGCGCCGCGACGCGCTGCTCTCGAGCGACTTCCTGAGCGGGCGGCGCGTGACCATCGACTGGAAGATGCGGGAGCTGGTGATCGAGTAGCGGTCGCGCCGACGGGGCCGGGCTCGCGGGGCCATGCAGCGAACGTCCGCGGGGCGCCCGGACGGCAGGATGCCGGCCGGGCCGGCGGTGCGGGGCTTGCGGGGCCATGCAGCGAACGTCCGCGGGTCGCCCGGACGGCAGGATGCCGGCCGGGC
>JANXPZ010000215.1 GCA_025357055.1 Candidatus Eiseniibacteriota bacterium
GTAGAGGCTGTCGACGTGATAGCCCAGGTCCGGCGTGAGCGTGAAGCCCAGGTCCGAGCCGTGGTTCACCGGCACCGGGCCGCTCGGATCGATCGACCCGTGGGCGCCGGCGCCCGCCACGATCGTGTAGGTGTTGATCGCGAACGTCACGTGGATCGTGTGATCGGCCGCCAGGTCCGTGAACGTGTGACTCGTCGCCGGCGGGACCGGCGCTCCGTCCACGTAAAGGCTGTCCACGTGATATCCGGTGTCCGGGGTGAGCGTGAAGCCCTGGTCCTCTCCGAGACTGACGCCCACGGTCCCCTCCGGGCTGATGTGCCCGTGGGAGCCGGCGGTCGCGAGGATCGTGAAGTCGTTGATCGCGAAGCTGGCGTGGATGGTGTGGTCCGCCGTCACGCCCGTGAAGGTGTAACTCGCCGCCGGTGCGACCGGCTCCCCGTCCACGGTGAGGCTGTCCACGTGGTAGCCCGGGTCCGGCGTGAGCGTGAAGCCCAGGTCCGCGCCGTGGTCCACCGACACCGGCCCGCTCGGGTCGATCGCGCCGTGCGCACCGGCGCTTGCCACGATCGTGTAGGTGTCGATCGCGAACGTCGCGTGGATGGCGTGGTCCGCCGTCACGTTCGTGAAGGTGTGACTCGTCGCCGGCGCGACCGGCTCCCCGTCCACATAGAGGCTGTCCAGGTGATAGCCGACTGCCGGGATCATGGTGAACTCCCGGTCCGCGCCGTAGTCCACCACCACCGCCCCGCTCGGATCGATCGCCCCGTGGGCCCCCGCGCTGGCCGCGATCGTGAACGTGTCGATGGCGAACGTGACGCGCACGGCATGGTCGGCCTGCACGCTGGTCAGCGAGAAGGGCAGGACGACCGGCACCGGGACCCCGTCCACGGTCAGGCTGTCCACGTGGTAGCCCGGGTCCGGCGTGATCGTGTACGCCTGGCTCCCGCCGTGGATCACCGAGGCACCCGGCGGGCTGATCGAGCCGTGCGCCCCCGCGCTGGCGGTCAGCGAGTACAGCCCGATCGTGAAGGACGCGTCGCTGCCATCCGCGGCTGAATTGCCGTTCGGGTCGTGAGCGGTCACGCGCACGCGGACCGTCGTGGAAGGCACGTCCGGCACCGTCCAGCCGTGCGATCCCGAGTTCGCGATCCCCGTCGCGATGGTGTCCGCGTAGCTCGCGCCCCCGTCGGTCGAGTAGGCCAGGTCCACGTTCGCCACGCCGACGTCGTCGTTCGCGGTCCAGGTGATCGTCTGCGGCGAGCCGACCGCCCAGAACTCTCCGCCGTTCGGCGCCGTGAGCGCCACCGCCGGGGGCGCGTGATCGATGCGCACCTCGGCCGCGGTCCCGATGGCCGTCGGCAGCTTGGACCCGTCGCAGGTGCCCAGCGACCAGCGGAGCACCGTCACGGTGTCCACGGCGCTCTCGGCCGGGCTCGAAAGCGCCACCTCGAACAGCGTCGCGAGCGTCTGGTCCGAGCCACACGGGCCGCCGACGACCGCACCATCCACGCGATACAGGCCGTTGCCCAGGTCACTGGCCTGGTGACTGGTCGTGCGCCCACCGCCGCCGAGGAAGTCGCCTTCGGTGATGCTGCCCACGCCCCCGGGCAGGGCCAGGTGCGAGGAGAGCCGGAAGGTCACGCTGAACGTCCGGGTCTGGCTCGTGCCGCTGCGCGAGATCCTGACCGGGACCGTCACGCTCGGATGGTCCGGCGAGATCGTGGAGGACGGCGACTCCGCGTTCACCGTGGCCGCAGCCTCGTCCACCATGAACGTCGCCCGGATGGTGTGGGCCGTGGCCACGTTCGTGAACGTGTAGCTCGTGGCTGCCGCGACCACGGTCCCGTCCACGATCAGGCTGTCGACCTGGTAGCCGGGGTCCGGCGTGATCGTGAAGGACTGGTCCGCCCCGTGATCCACCGACACGGAGGGCGTCGGGCTGATGCCGCCGTGCGGGCCCGCGCTCGAACCGATCGCATACGTGTTGATGGCGAACGTGGCCCGGATCGTGTGGGCCGCCGTGACGTTGGTGAAGGTGTAGGGGCTCACCGGCGTCACCGGGGCCTCGTCCACGTAGAGGCTGTCCAGGTGGTAGCCCACCGCGGGGGTCATGGTGAACGCGATCGAGCCGCCGTTCAGCACCGAGACCTCGCCCGCGGGATCGATGGCCCCATTCGGGCCAGCGCTCGCCATGAGGGTCCGGCCGGTGGTCTGGCCGATGGCGAAGTCGCCGAAGCCGCTGGCGCCCAGGATCTGCGTGCTCGTGGAGGTCTTCGTCCCGACCGTCGGATACGACCAGGCGCTGCCGTCGTGCCTGCCGACGATGAAGATCCCGGGATCGGCGCCACCCTGGAGGTCCCCGCCCAGGAACTGGAAGGTCGCGTCGTAGGCCCCGGTCACGCCGTTGTTCGTGAGCGTCCAGGTGCGCCGGACGTTCCGCGTCTGGCTGATCATCGACGAGTTCAGGTCCGGTTGCACGCTCGCCGTGACCCCCGCCACGAGGTCGCCCGCGCCCGTGCCGCTGCCGAAGGAGAGCCCCACCGGCGTGTAGCTCGTCGCGTCGCCGATCTCGAAGGACGGGGCCGAGGCCCCGGCGGGCACGGCGCGCTGCAGATTGCCGGCGATGTAACCCCCGCCCGGGCGCGTGAGGCTCGCCCCGGTCGGCAGGATGACCTTGTTGCCCGCGGTCGCGATCCTGCTCGCCCCGAGGGCCAGCACGCCCTTGACGGTCAGGTCGGCGGAGGTCAGCGCCATCCCCCCGCCTTCGAACGTCAGGCTTCCCGGCACGGTCCGCGAGGCGGCGGGCATCGTCACCACACCCTGCTGGACGGTGACGTGCTGCGGCACGCCGGCGCCGGCGGCGCCATCCGTGCCGCTCCATTCCGGCCCCACCGCGGAGCCGGCCGGCCGGTTGTAGATCAGGGTCGAGTTCCCGCCATAGGTGGGAGCGACGCTGACAGAACCGCCCGCGTCGATCCGCAGGGCGCCACCGACGGTCGTCGTCCCGCTGTTCGTCAGCGCGGCCGCGGTGACGAGCAGGGCGCCCGCGCTCACCGTCGTCGTGCCCGGCAGCGTGACGGGGCTCTGGACGATGACGCCGCTGGTGTTGTTCACCGTGAGGTTCACGAGGCTGTTGAAGGTGAGCGTGCCACTGTTGCTCACCGTCTGGGCCGAGGTGCCGTTCAGGGAGATCGTGGCCGCGGCGGTCGGGTTGAAGTCGAGCGTCGCACCCGCGGCGACGGTGATGTCGCCCTTGATCACGATGCTCGCGAGCTGCAGGTGCGCCGCCCCCGAGGTCATCGTGAAGTTGTCGCAGGTGAAGGGGTCGGCCCCCGTCGAGGTCCGGTTGTACGCCGCGAAGTCGAGCTCGAAATCCGCGCAGGTGCGGTTGGCGAAGCTGGGCGCGGAGTTCTGCCGGAAGGCGAACAGGCTCCCGCTCTGGAAGTTGACCTTCGAGTTGGGTGCGGAAAGTCCGTACGGGTTGGCCCCCGCCATCTGGATGAACGACGAGCCCGACGTGAACAGGATGACGTTCGCGGTCCCGGCGCTGGTGAAGACGTTGCCCGTGCAGCCGGTCCCCTGCGTGAACGTCGCGCCGCCGCCGAACGTGATGGCGCTGACACTGGCCGCGTCGAGCTTGTGCGCGGCGCCCGAGAAGGTCATCGCTCCGCCGATGCTGCCGGTCGCGCCCGAGGACAGCGCGATGGTGAGCACGGTCGCGCCGCTCACGTTGAGCTGTGTGCCCGACGGCACGGACAGGTCGGTCCCCGCTCCTCCGAGGATGGTGAGCGTGTTGGCCCCGCCGGCCTGGAGGGTCGCGGCGGAGCCATTCGACACGAGCAACTGCTGGATGGACAGGGCCGGGACCGCCGTGACGGTGAACGTGCCGCCGCTGCTGAACTGGATGACGTCGCCCGCGACCGGGACCCCGCTCGGGGTCCAGTTCCCGGCCGTGGTCCAGGGGCCGCCACCGAGGTTGTTCCAGGTCTTCGTGGCCGCCCAGGCCGCGGCGCCGAACGTGGCGCTGAGGGCCAGCGTGAGGCCGGCGATGACCGCCAGCCGCGTTCCGAAATGACTCGCCGAGGTGTTCACAGAGCCTCCAGGAGACACGGCCCCCTGCGGAGACGGCGCAGGAGCCTGCTCACTTCGATCGTCCAATTCCCCACCTTGGGTCCTGCCGTTGAAGAGCACCCGGATCTCCATCGAATCCTGAAGACACGTTCCTATTCCACCCGCACGAGCATCCGCGTGAAGCGGCCGTCCGGCGTCATCAGCCGGGCGTAGTACATGCCGGACCGGACGGTCTGGCCGCGATCGTCTGTTCCCGTCCAGACGGGCCGGTACGTGCCCGCCTCCATCGTCTCCCGCGACAGCGTGCGCACCCGCCGGCCATCCACGGCGAAGATCGCCAGCTCCACCGGGCCGGGCCGGGCCAGGCTGAACGCAAGCGTCGTCGCTGCCTGGAACGGATTCGGTGCGGCGGGCATGAAGGCCGTGGCCGCGGGGGCGGCGGGTCGGCCGGTGCCCATCGTGGTCTTGTGGTTCCGCAGGTCACGGGCATCCACCGAGGCGATGGTGACGTCCGGCGCCCCGGCGGCAAGGGCCCGGAACGTCACGGTCGCGAGCACGCCGTCCCCCGCGAGCCCGCGCTCCCGAGCGCCGACCAGCGCGGCATCCACGACGCCGGGCCTCCCGGAGAAGACCACCCCGCCCTGCGATTCGACGAGCGCGCCGGGGCGGACCTCGAGCGGTTCGGCGATACGGCGGTCCCAGTCGAGGCGCGCGGAGAGTCCCTGCAGGTTGCCGGCGCCGCCGAGGCGAAGGATCGCCGTGAACAGCTCCCCCGCCGCGACCAGCGCGGGGGCCGAGAGGGTCAACTCGTCGCGTTCGGCCAGGGCGGGACTGGACTGCGGCCCCGAGACCTGGTTGAAGTTGGTCGTGAACATCATGAGGTCTTCGAAGTCGAGCGTATTGTCGGTGCCCGGCAGCCCGTCCTCGCTGGCGTAGCTGGTGGGTCCCACATCGAGGCAGCCGTAGGGATCGCCGGCCGCCAGGGTCAGGCCGTAGCGGCTGCCGAGCAGCGACAGATCCTCGGTCCACACCCGGCCATTCCCTTCGCACCGGGTGACGCCGTCCGAGACATCGCCGAGGTGGTAGTCGAGTGTGCCCGTGGTCATGGCGGGCAGCGAGACGGCGCCGCACTCGTCCTGCACGAAGGCCGCGTAGTACCAGAAATCGCGCAGTCGCGGGTCGTCCTCGTACGCGGTGCCGCCCGGCAGGCTGGCGATGTGCACCCAGCGCGCGTCCGGCGGCCACGAGGGCGCGGCCGGGGCCGAACCGCCGGCATCGTCGTACTCGGGGTAGGCGCCGAAGCCGGTGCGGTACAACTCGACCGTCGTGCCGCTGCCGGCCGCGTCCCAGTTGATCGTGATCTTCGTGGTGCCGCCGCTGCCGGTGCCCGAGGCCTGCTGGGTCGCGGCGAGCCCGCTGATCGCGGCGGGGCGCGTGTCCACGATCATGATGGAGCCCGCGGGGCCGGCGTTCGAGGCGACCACGCGGTTGTCGCAGTCGCGCAGGACGACCGAGACCGGCGTCACCGCACCGGCCCCGCTGGTGGCATCACTTGCGAGGTGGAGCAGGAAGAGGGTCCCGCCGGGCGCCGTCGGACCACAGGGCGGGCCGAGGATCGCGCAGTCCACGCTGTAGAGGCCATCGCCCAGGTCCAGGACCTGCAGCGAATTCGCGGGGTTGAACGAGCCGAAGTAGCCACCCTCGCTCACCCGCGCCCCACCCAGCCGCAGGTTCGGGGAAAGTCGCAGCTTCACGCTGAATCCGATGAGCGGATCCGCGGTCGTCCGCTGGATGAGCACCGGCATGGCCACGCAGGAGTCCGTGCCGGTGATGCAGCCGGCGGGCGGGCCGAGCGTCACCGGGTTGTCCGGCGGAAGGATGGGGATGCTGACCGAGCCGGGCGAGGCCACGCGGGACGGGATGCCGTTGTTGGCGCAGTCCCGCAGCGAGATCGCCGAGAGGGTCGCGCGCCCGGTGCCGCTGCTCGAATCACTCGACAGGTGGAGCGTGAAGAGCGTTCCGCCGGGCGCGGTCGCGCCACAGGGCTCGCCGAGGATGGCGCCGTCGATACTGTAGACGCCGCCGCCACGGTCCACGATGCCCAGTTGCACGTTGGGGCTGGCCCCGCCCAGGTAGCCGCCCTCGTCCACGCGCGCGTCGCACAGGCGCAGGGACGCGGACAGTCGCACGGTGGCGCTGAACCCGAGCACGGGCTCGGCCGAGGTGCGCTGGATCGTCACGGGCACCGTGACACAGCGGCTCTGCAGGGTGATCGGCCCGGAGACGGGCCCGATGGCAACGGGGTTCGCCATGGGCGGCGGCGCCGCGTTCAACAGCACGGTGACGGTGTTCATCGAGAAGCAGGCGACGACCAGGTCCTCGCCCTGGTCCTCGTTCACGTCCACGGCCACTAGCGAGCGCGCGTAGGTACCCGCGCCGTACGCGGTCTTGGGAAGGAAGGTGCCGTCGCCGCGGCCCAGGAACACCGAGACCGAGTTCGACTGTTCGTTCGCCACGGCCAGGTCGAGGTGGCCGTCCCCGTCGAGATCCTTGATGACTACGGACTGCGGGAAGAGGCCCGCCAGGTAGTCGGTGCGCAGCGCGAAGCTGCCGTCGCCGTTGCCGAGCAGCACCGAGACGGAGTTGGTGCCGCGATCGGCCACCGCCAGGTCGGGCCGCCCATCGCCGTTCAGATCCGCGATCGCCACCGAGTAGGGCTGGCCTCCGGTGGCAAAGTCGGTCTTGCGCTGCAGCGAGCCGTCGCCGTTGCCGAGCAGGATCGAGACCGTGTTGGAGCTGCTGTTCGCGACCGCCACGTCGAGTTTCGCGTCCCCGTTCAGGTCGCCGACCGCCACCGAGAAGGGATCGGCCCCGGTGGCGAAGTCGGACCTCGTCCGGAACGTGCCGTCCCCGTTGCCGGGCAGCACCGAGACCGTACCGGCGCCGCGGTTGACCACCACCAGGTCCGGCCAGCCGTCCCGGTTCAGGTCCCCGGTCGCCACGGACATCGGGCTCGTGCCGACCGTGAAGTCGCGCCGGGCCGCGAACGAGCCGTCGCCGAGACCGAGCAGCACCGAGACCGTGGTCGCGCCGCGGTTGGCGATCGCCAGGTCGAGCCGGCCGTCGGCGTTGAAGTCGCACAACGCCAGGCTGACGGGATTCACGCCGGTGGCGAAATCGGACTTCGGCGCGAAACTCGCGTCGCCGTTGCCGAGCAGCACCGAGATCGTGTTGGCACCGTAGTTCGCCGTCACCAGGTCGGGGATCCCGTCGCGGTCCAGGTCCCCGCTCACCACCGCCCAGGGATCGGACCCGGTGACGAAATGCCGCTGCACGCCGAACGTGCCGTCGCCATTGCCCTGCAGCACCGCGACCGTGGCGAAGTCCCAGGTGAACCAGTCAGTGACCGCCAGGTCCTGGTTCCCGTCGCCGTCCAGATCGCCGATGGCCAGGGCGTTGGGCTGGTTCCCGGCACGGTAGTCGGACCGGACGGCGAACGTCCCGTCGCCGTGCCCGAGCAGCACCGATGCGGTGTTCGCGGAGTAGTTCGCGGTCACCAGGTCCAGGGAACCGTCGTGGTCCAGGTCGGCGACCGCCACGGCCTGCGGATTGGCGCCGGCCGCGTGGATGGTCCTCGTACCGAAGGTCCCGTCGCCGTTGCCTGGCAGCACCGAGACGGTGGACGGTGAGGCGTTCGCCACCGCCAGGTCGAGCCGGCCGTCCGCGTTCAGGTCGGCGAGCGCCAGCGAGCGCGGGGCCGCGCCCACACCGACGTCGGTCTTCGGCTGGAACGTCCCGTCCCCGTTCCCGCGCAGCACCGAGACGGTGCCCGCACCGCTGTTGGCGACCAGCAGGTCCGGGTTCGCATCCCCATCCAGCCGGCCGATC
This sequence comes from Candidatus Eiseniibacteriota bacterium, assembly GCA_025357055.1. Classification (GTDB taxonomy): domain Bacteria; phylum Eisenbacteria; class RBG-16-71-46; order RBG-16-71-46; family RBG-16-71-46; genus JANXPZ01. The sequence goes on from JANXPZ010000215.1 coordinate 7,960, forward strand.
GCCACCCACATCGGGGTGGAGCCCACGGCATACTGGGTCCTGGCTGCGAAGGTCCCGTTTCCGTTCCCCAGCAACACCGCGACCGTGTTCGTGCCCCGATTGGTGACGGCCGCATCCAGCCGCCCGTCGTGGTTCAGGTCCGCGAGCGCGACATGCTGCGGATACGAACCCGCGGCGAAGTCGCTCTTCGCGCGGAAGGTCCCGTCGCCGTTGCCGAGCAGCACCGAGATCGTGTGGACGGCGTAGTTCGTCACGACCAGGTCCGCGCGGCCGTCGCCGTCGAGGTCGCCGATCGCGACCGACTGAGGGTTCTTGCCGGTCCCGAAGTCGGTCCTCGCGCCGAACGCCCCGTCGTCATTGCCGAGCAGCACCGAGACCGCGTCGGAGTTGTAGGCGCACACGGCGAGGTCGGGGTGACCGTCGCCGTTCAGGTCCTGGATGGCGACGGAGGAGGGGCTGCGGCTGACGTCGAAGGGCAGGAACGGCGCTTCGAACAACCCGCCGGCGCCGGCCGGGAACACGGCGGCCACGAGCACGCCCACGGCCAGCAGGACGGCAAGCGCCACAGGTCCGCAGGAAACCGGCTCCCGATCCGCTCTCATTGCTCCTCACCCAGGTGTCGTCAACGGTGATTCGGCCGGCCACGGCGCACACGACAGCCCCCGGCCGCACCGATTTCGGCCGGCGCGGACCGCGTCTGCCATATGAAGGCAGTATACCGCAATCCTGGCGGGCCCCGGCATCCCGGGGCCCGCCCTTTTCCCGTCTCCGGTTCGAGACAGTCCTGCTACTTCGTCAGCACCAGCGTGCGGGTGAACCGGCCTTGCGGCGTCGTCAGCCGCGCGTAGTACAGCCCGGGCCGCGCTCCCGCGCCGTCCCAGTTCAGCCGGTAGCTCCCGGCTTCCTGCACCCCGCTCGCCAGCGTCGCCACCTTGCGCCCGTCCACCCCGTACACCGTCAACTCCACCACCCCGCCCTGCGCCAGCGCATACGACAGCGTCGTCGTCCCGCGGAACGGGTTCGGCATCGCCGGCGCGAACCAGGTCGCCGTCACCGTCGGCGGCTTCATCCCCGCCAGCGCCACCGGCTGGTTGCCCAGGTTCCGCGCGTCCAGCTTCGCCAGCGTCACCCCCGGCGCACCGTTCGCCAGCGCCCGGAACGTCACCGTCGCCAGCACCCCCTCACCCACGAACCCCCGGTTCGCCCCCAGCAGGGCCGCGTCCACGTTGCCCGCCCCGCTGCTGAACACCACCGCGTTCTGCGTCGTCGCCAGCCCGCCGGCCTCCACCGACACCGGCTCGGCGATGCCGCGGTCCCAGCCCAGCTGCGCCGAGAGCCCCTGCAGGTCCCCCGCGCCCTTCAGCCGCAGGCTCACCGTGAACGTCCCCCCGGCCGTCACCTTCGCCGGACCCTCCAGCCACAGCTCGTCGCTCGCCGCCGCCACCGGCAGCAGTGCGCTCTGCGGCGCCGAGACCAGCCCGTGGTTGATCGCGAACATCATCAGGTCTTCGAAGTTGACCTTGTTGTCCGTCGTCGGCCGCCCGTTCACCGAGTAGTTCGTGGTCGGACCCACGTCCAGACAGTTGAAGCCCGCCTGGACCGCAGCCCCGTAGTGCGCCCCCAGGAAGCTGATGTCCTCGGTCGAGACCAGGTTGTTCCCGGCGCAGTCCGCGGAACCGTCGTGCACGTCGCCCAGGTGGTAGTTCAGCGTCCCACCGGTCTGGTTCGACACCGGCCCCACGTTCCCGCAGGCGTCCTTCACGAACGCCACGTAGTACCAGAAGTCCCGCGCCGCGGGCCGGTCCGCCAGCGTGGTGCCGCTGGTCACTTCCCCGGCCAGCGTCCACGTCCCCACCGACGGGTACGACGGAACCACGCCGCCCGCGTCGTCGTATTCGGGATAGTTGCCAAAGGGCGCCCGGTAGACCTGCACCGTCGCCCCGCTCTCGACCGCCGGCCACGACACCGTGATGCTGGTCCTGCCGTCCGTGCCGTTGCCCGACTTCACCTGCGCCGCCGCCAGGCCCGCGATCGCCACCGGCGCCGTGTTGTCGATGGTGATCGTCGCCGCCGCGCCGGGGATGGCCGAGACCGGCGCGTTGTCCAGGTCGCGCACGATCACCGAGTTCACCGTCACCGTGCCCGTTCCGCTCACCGCCCCGGCCAGGTTCAGCGTGAACAGCGTCCCCGAACCGGTCGCCCCGCTGTTCCCGCCCAGGATGGCGCAGTCCACCGTGTAGACCCCGGGGCTCGGGTTGAGCACCTGGTAGTTGGTCCCACCGATGCCGTTCAGGTAACCACCCTGCACGATGCCCGCGCCGCAGAGCGTCAGGTTCGAGGACAGCGTCAGCGTCAGGCTGTAGCCCCGCACCGGCGTCGGGTCGGTGCGGTTGAACGCCACCGGCACAGCCACGCAGGCGTAGGCCGGCGTGATGCAGGTCGCCGGCGCCACCGGCGTGACATCGTCACCGGTCAGCAGCGCCTGGGCGACTTCGGCGCTGGTCTCGGCATACTCGCCGAAGCCGTCGTCCACGACACCATCAGCCTGCACGAAGCCGAGCAGCCACTGCTGGCCGTGCGAGGCCGCATGCATGGCCGCCGCGTCGTTGTGGCGCTTCGCGTACTCGGTCAGCGCCAGCACCGCGTAGGCCGTCGCCTGCAGGTCCTGTCCGAAGAAGCCGCCGCCGTAGGAGATGCCCCACGAACCATCGGCCAACTGGCCGTTCACCAGTGTGTCCCGCATGGCCGTGGCCAGCGCGTTGTCGTCGGTCCGCTGCGAGGCATCGAAGACCCGCAGCGCTCCGGTGATGCCGTGCTGGTGATAGTTCTGCGCGAAACTCGACGGGTTCCAGCCTCCCGCGCCGAGGAGCCCGTTCATGTCGTCCATGAGCACCTGGGAGACCGAGTCCACCTCGGCCTCGTAGGCCGCGGCACTGCCCGGGAAGGCAAGCGCCAGGGCCTTCGAGTCGTTCGAGAGCAACTGGATGTCCCAGGGCCACATGCCGGCGAGGCCCTGACCGCGACGACCGAGACAGACCGTCCGCGCCCGGCCACCGGCCCCCCCGCGCACGATCAGTTCCTGGTCGTGCCGGGCCTTGATGGTGTCCTTGAGCGCGGTATTCCCGGTCCGGCCGGCCCAGCGGACATAGGCCGTGGCGATGTCACCGTCCCAGATACGGAAGAGCGGGGTGCCGTAAAGACCCGATGCATCCTTCGAGATGCCGGCAAAGACGTCGCCGGCGCCGATGCCGAGACGGGCGTTGCCGGTGAAGATGGCAGCTTCCGTCAGCCCGCGTGCGATGGGTCCGTAGAGGTTCTCGTAGGAGGCGCCGGCCGGATGCTGCGTGGCGCCCGTGATCTCCCAGTCCCAGCCGCCGTCGTCGGCATCCGAATCGCCGGGGTCGGCGCCGTTGCCGGCGTTGTCGTTGGTGACATCGGCCTGGACATCCACCAGACGATTGCCGATGGCCAGTGCTGCCTCGATCGGGTCGATGAAGAAGCCGGCCGCGCCCGCCGTACCCTGCGGCGCCATCTTCAAGGCGTTCGCGGGGACGTTCGGAGCGACGGAGATGCCCGGGTAGGGCTGGGCGTGCGGGGCGGCGGCCTGTGCAAGCGCGCCGAACGCGCAGGTGAGGAGGACGACGAGCACCAGGATCACACGGGTACGACTCATGGAACGTGTCCTTTCACGCGACCGTGGCGCAGGGCATACGGCCATGGGCATGCGGCCTCGCGGTGGAGAGGTAGGACGACGCTCCGCGGCATCGAGAGTTGCCGGTACGGCTGCGATCGGGGGTCTGCAGGTGGGGGCCGGTCCTGCGGGACGATCGCGGAGCGACAGGAAACCAGAGAATCAGAACACTTTCAGTCGTGATCTCGGGCCTGCATCAGCGGGGTCTGCCTGGTCGATAGGTGCGTCCTCCCTGGACAGCCGTCTTCGTTTGAGCGGGCCTCGCGTGCGACGCCCGCGGGGGGCCGGACTGGAGTCCGTGTCTGCCGAAGCCGCGAGACCCGCAGAGAACGGAGGGGGCCGCGGGCCGGGGCTGCTCCTAACGATAGAAGGTCTTGACCCTCCCCCAGCTCACCGCCCGCGCGGGCGTGGCGGTGAGGACGTGCACGACTCCGCCGGTGCAGTCCGGCAGCGTGGCGACGTTGTTCGAGTCGCGGAAGTCCACTCTCACGCACTGGATCTGGGCATCGCCGACGGCGAGCGCCTTGAAGCGGAAGGACACCAGGACCCCGGGGCCGGCGGTGGCACCGTCCAGCATGGCCGCGTCATAGAGGACGGTGTCCGCGACGGCGCCGTTGGCCACCAGGGTGTAATCCGCGTACAGCCGGCCCGTGCCCGTCAGGACATCACCAGCGTCGGCGCCGAGGAACTGGAGCCTCGCGGGATCGAAGGAGAACAGGAGGTCGAACCCCTTGAGGTCGGCGAGATCGCTGGTCACGATCTGCAGGGCGAACTCGTCATCCAGATAGACGGTGGTGTCCGCTGGCGCCACGCCGACGGTGACCGCCCGGGCGGGTACAGCGGAGAAGAGGGCCAGGACAAGGGCGGCGAGTGCGGGCAGAGAACTGCGTAGCAAGTGCCTCAGGGCGGCCTCCTCTCACATCTAGGGCAGCAGGACGATCCTCGCACCAGTGGACTTCCCAGGCGTCTGCACCAGCACACGGTAGATGCCGGGCGCGAGCCGCGCACCGGCGTCGTCCCTGCCATCCCAGGCGATGCGCCGAGTGCCGGGAGTGATCGCTCCGTGGTCCAGGTGTCGCACCGCGCGGCCCTGCAAGTCGCAGACGACGACCTTCTGCTCGCCCGCAGCCGCGGTCTCGACGACGATCGTCGCCGCCGCGCGGCACGGGTTCGGCGCCACCTTCACGCGGGTCTCCGTGGGCTTGGGCTCCGGGCCGGGCACGCCCACGGGAACCCCGATCGCGATCGCCGCGTCCGAGGCGTGGGCGGGGTTCACGAAGAAACCGGCCTTGTAGAACTGGATGCTCCGGATGCGCACCGAGGTCCACTGCGGCACGGCGGAGGCGCGGAAGCGCAGCTTGTAGAGTTGGCCGGGGCCCGGGAGGAACAGGAGGTTGCACAGCAGGACGTGCGAGATCACCAGCGAGTCGCCGGCACTCGTGAAGTTGTGCGTCGTGTTCCCGCATGCCGTCTTCATATACGCGCCCTCCTGGAGCGAGAGCGGCGAGGCCTGCAGGAAGGTGAGCACCGCCGGGTCGTACTCGATGACCGCGGCGTAGGCGTTGATGGAGTCCCCGGGCTCGGTCACCCAGAGTTCGAGGGTGAAGTCGCTGCCGGCGCTCACGAACCCCGAATCGGGCAGGATGGCCACGGTCACACCCGAGGCGCAGGCGGGCAGGGGCAACAGGCAGGCCAGTGCGATGGCCACGGCCAGACCCAGCACCGGCAGGACGCCGAAGGGAAGTGCATGCACAAGGGTGTCGTTCGAGCGCGCCACCGTCATCTCAGATCCGGACGCGAGATCCTCGCGTCCACTGAATCGGGCCGAGTGGATGGCTGCCCTACCGGCACGTCGGGTGCAGGCCGGGCAGCCACTCGTTCCCTCGAACGAAGATCGAATCCGCGGGGCGCGTGAGTCCCTGCGAACTTGGGGGAGGAACAGGAGGAACCTTACAGCCGATACAGCGGCCAATCAAGCGGAGACTGGCCTGCCTCGGGCGGGAGACACTGCCGCCTGGACACCTCGGCCTCGCGCTTCGGCCCCACGGGCCGGGGCGCGATGGGCACGCCGCCCTCGCGCTCGATCCACGCCAGATGCTCGCGGGGGACTCGCGGGCGCGCAAGCGCCCCGGGTCGCGTCAGCCCCGCGACCGCCCGAGCGCCTCGATCACGATCGCTGCGGCTTCGAGTCCGGCGCGGCGCTGCGCCTCGATCGTGGACGCGCCCAGGCGCGGCGTGAGGACCACGTTGGGCAGCACGAGCAGCGGGCTCTCCGCCGGCGGCTCGACCGCGAAGACGTCGAGCGCCGCGCCCCGCAGGCGCCCCCCCTCGAGCGCCTCGCAGAGCGCCCGCTCGTCCACCACGCCACCGCGGGCGCAGTTCACGAGCACGGCGCCGGGCCGGAGTCGCGCCAGCTCGCGCGTGCCGATCAGGCCGCGGGTGGTGCGCGTCAGGGGCACGTGCAGCGAGAGCACGTCCACCTGCGGCAGGAGTTCCTCCAGCGTGGCGCGCCGCGTCCACTCGTAGCCCGCGGGCACCAGGTCGAGCAGCGCGTCGCTCCAGCGCACCTCCATGCCGAAGGCGCGCGCGCGCCAGGCGACCTCA
>JANXPZ010000222.1 GCA_025357055.1 Candidatus Eiseniibacteriota bacterium
CCGTGCCCCATCTCGTACTCTCGGCTGGCGCTTCATGAAGCGTCCGGGCTAGCCCGTGGAACCCTGGCGCCGGCTCGCTCGCGCGGAGGCGCAGCTCGCTGGTGAAGCCGTCACCGTGGCCGGCGTGGATGAGGTCGGCCGCGGTCCGCTGGCCGGACCGGTCGTCGCCGCCGCGGTGGTGCTGGACGCGGGGTGCGGCTGGGACGGGGTGAACGACAGCAAGAAGCTCTCGCCCGCCGCGCGGGAGGCGATCTACGCCCGGGTCCTGCAGGATGCCCGGGCGTTCGCGTGGGCGGTGGTGGGATCGCGCACCATCGACGAGCTCAACATCCGCCAGGCGAGCCTCGAGGCCATGCGCCGGGCGATCGCGCGGTTGCCGCTCGCGCCCGACCTGGTGCTGGTGGACGGGAACGACCCCGTGCCCGGGCTCGCGTGCCGCCAGCGGTCGGTCATCTCGGGCGATGCGCGACTGCTCTCGGTGGCCGCGGCCTCGGTCGTCGCGAAGGTGGTCCGCGACCGCATCATGGAACGGCTGGACCCGGTCTGGCCCGACTACGGCTTCGCCCGCCACAAGGGCTACGGCACGCCGGAGCACCTCGCCGCCCTCGACCGGTTCGGGCCCTGCCCGCTCCACCGCTTCTCCTTCGCGCCGGTGCGCGTGCAACGCATGGCGCTCTTCCCCTAGACTGGACCGCGCCCCCGCACCGCCCCCGCGGAGCGACATCATGGGACTGGCGCAGGAGCGCGGCCGCGCGGGCGAGGCTCTGGCCGCGGCCTACCTCGAGCTCGCGGGGCTCGAAGTGAAACGGCGCAACGTGCGGCTCGCGGGCGTCGAGGTGGACCTCGTGGCGCGCGAGGGTCGCGCGTGGGTGGTGGTCGAGGTGAAACTGCGCAACCGCCCGGACTACGGGGGCGCGGCCGGGGCCGTGGACGGGCGCAAGTGCGCGCGGCTGCGGCGCGCGGCGCTGGCGCTGCTGGCCGAAGAGGGAGGACCCGTGCGGGTGGACGTCGTGGCGATGGACTTCACGGCCGAGGGGCTGACGCTGCGGCATGTCCGCGACGCGGTCCAGGGCGCCTGAGCCGATGAAGATCCCGCGCCTCCCGCTCACGCGCCGCCTGCGCGCGCGGCTCCGCGCCCAGCGGCGCTGGTGGCGCGCCCGCTGGCTCGGCACTGCGCGCGGCGAGGTGCTGTTCCCGCCGGTCGGCCACGGCATGGTCGCGGTGGAGACCCTGGCGGGATCGAGCGCCGAGCCCGGCAGCGGGGGCGCCACGGCGGGGCCGCGCATCGCCGTGCTCCACGCCACCGCGGGCAGCGGCCACAAGCGCGCCGCCGAGGCGCTGGCCGCGGCGGTCGCCGTGCTCGACCCGCGCGTCACCGTGCGGGAGGTGGACACGCTGGTCTTCGCCTCGCGCCTCTACCGGGGCACCTACGCGGCCTCGTACAACACCCTGGCCCAGCACGCGCCGCGGCTCTGGGGTGCGCTCTATCACTCCTGGGCGATGGCCCCGGTCAACCGGAGCACCGCGCCGGTGCGGCTCACGCTCGACCGGCTCAACCTGCGCCGACTGGTGCGCGTGGTCGAGCGCGAGCAGCCGGCCGCGGTCGTGTGCACGCACTTCCTGCCGGTCGAGGCGCTTTCGCCGCGGCGTGGCCGCGGCCTGGGTGCGCCGCTCTACTGCGTGATCACCGACTTCGCGGCGCACCCGTTCTGGGTGTTTCCGCACGTGGACCGCTATTTCGTCGCGGCCGAGGCCGTGGCGGACGAACTGGCGGGACGTGGCGTGCCGCGCGGCCGGATCGAGGTGACGGGCATCCCGGTGGACCCGCGTTTCGCGCGCCGCATCGGCCGGGCGGCGGCGCGGGCGCACTTCGGGATCGACCGGGAGCGGCCGCTGGTGCTGGTGATGGGGGGCGGCAGCGGCGTGGGGCCGTTGGGCGAACTGGCGGAGCGCCTCACCGGGCTCGCCACGGACACGCAGGTGCTGGTGGTGTGCGGCACCAACGCGAGGTTGCGCGACGAGATCGACCACCTGCCCGCGGGCCGCACCGGCCGCATCCGCACCCTGGGCTTCAGCCAGGAGGTGGACGTGCTGCTCGAGGCCTGCGACGTGGTGGTGGGGAAGGCGGGCGGACTGACCTGTTCGGAGGCGCTCATCAAGCGCGCCCCGCTCGTGGTGTTCAAGCCGACGCCGGGCCAGGAGGTGCTCAACGCCCGGTTTCTCGTCTCGGCCGGCGCGGCCGTGCTCGCCGAGTCGGTCGAGGAGGTGGCGGCCACGGTGGCGCACTGGCTCGCGGATCCCGCGGCGCGCGAAGCGGTGCGCGAAGCCCAGTCCCGCATCGCCCGGCCCGACGCGGCCGAGGCCATCGGCCGCCGAGTGCTCGGGGACATCGGGGCGGCGCGCGCGGACGCGGCCGGGACCCTTGACCCGCCTGCGGCCGGAACGTAGGTTCGGCCCGGGTTCTCGAATCCTCCGCCAGCGTCGTCCACTCCCGGGAGACCAGCCCGCCGTGCCTAGGATCCTCGTCCGCGACTTCACGGTCCCCGGGGCCGCGATCGACGTGAACCGCCACGTCCACAACCTCGAGTACCTGCGCTGGATGCAGGACATCGCCATCGAGCACTCCGCCGCCCGGGGCTGGACGCAGGAGCGCTACCAGGCGGCCGGCATCGCCTGGGTGGTGCGGTCGCACTCGATCGAGTACCTGCGCCCGGCCTTCGCGGGCGACGCGCTGTCGCTGCTCACCTGGGTGGCGGACCTGCGCTCGCGAAGCTCGCTGCGCAAGTACCTGCTCTGGAGGCCGGGCGACCGGCAGGTCCTGGCCCAGGCCGAGACCCGGTGGGTCCTCGTGGAAGCGGGCAGCGGCCGGGCCCGCGCCATCCCCGGGGAGTTGCGCTCCTCGTTCGAGATCGTCTCCGACCAGGACGAGGTGCTGGGCCTGCTTCACCACGACGCCGCTGCGGGTCCGCACACCCGTGCGAAAGCCGTCGATGGATAGACTGGAACGCCTCACCCGGCGTCTCGCCTGCGAGCTCCGGACACAGAGCCCCCACGGAGGATGTTCATGAATCCGCTTACGACCGGAGTGCTGGTGGTGGCTGGCGTCGCGCTGGCCTCCTGGCTCCTGCGCCGCTTCTCGGGCAACGAGGGTATCGACCGCGAGCTGCTCTCGGGGCGGGCGGACGAGCCCGGGCGCCTGGCCCCGCCCGCATCCGGGCCCGGCGACGAGCTCGAGGACGAAGAGGCCGCCGGGTCCGACCAGATCGCCGCCATCACCTCGGACGGCCTGATGTTCATCCCCTTCGAGCAGGGCGTGCGGCTGCTGATCCCGGCAGGCCGCGATGAACTGGCCGAGGAGCTCGCGACCGCGGCGGTCTCCCGCGACCGGGTGGCCGGGATGTATTCCTGCGGCGATCTCGGGGCGGCGCGTGTCGTGCGCGGGGCGCCCGACGTGGACCCGTGGCGTCTCGAGGCGCTGGGCCGTGACCGGGAGTACCTGTCGTGGGGCTTCGAGACCGAGGACGCCGCACGGGCGGCGCTCGACCTGCTCGAGCGCATCGTCGTGCGGGCGCCGACGGATCGCGACGGTGAGCCCCTGCCTGCCGGGGCGGCGGAGTTCGCGGAGGCGCGGAAGATCTACGAGGAGACCGAGCAGGAGCTGGCGATGATGCCGGACGTGGAAGAGCCCGAGGAACCGAGATGACGCCTGCCGCGGACGGCTTCGAGGTGCCGGGCACGGATCGCTTCCTGCGGGCGCCGGGGCCGCTGCCCGCTCCGCCGAGGTGAGCATGACGCGGCTCTTCCTGTTGCTCGGGATCGTGCTCCTGCAGATCTCGCCCGGAATCACCGGCAACCCGCGCAATGCGGTCACGCCCCCGCACTTCATGGACGAGGCCGAAGTCGACTCGCTCATGCCCACCACGGGTGCCCGGGAGCCCGTCCTGGTCGAGGCGCTCGAGGGCGCACCCGCGGCGCCGGCGGAGCGTGAGGCGTTCCTCCGGGGTCTTCGCGGGGCGTTCCAGGAGCGCGAGATCCCGACCGAACGCGTCGCGAAGAAGACCGGCGCCGTGAGCCCGGGCGCTCCGCTGCGCAACTCCCTCCGGCTCGCCGAGGGGGTGGACGAGAAGGGCGCGTGGAGCGTGCGGGTGCGGCTCGAGTGGTTCGCGCCGCAGGACAGCGCCGCCGATTCGCTGGTCCGCGCCCGGTCCGGGCCCGGCGTGCGTGTGACCGTCACGGCCGGCTGGCCCGAGGGGACGCGCATCCCGCCGCCGGCGCTGCCGCGCACCGAGTGGCTGCGCTTCCCGGCCGGGCCCGCCGTGGACGCCGCCTACTACCAGCACGCCGGCTGGCAGGTGGGCTTCCTGGCGCTCGAGGCGGTGCAGCGCGCGAAGGGGGACCTGGACGACGACCAGCGCCTGCGGCTCGAGGGCACGCGCCGCATCCCGCCGCCAGCGACCCGATGAGCGCCGGCGCCCCGGGGGACGGCATGCGCTGGGCCGCCGCGTCCTCGCGCCTCACCGATACCCGCGCCGCTGCCGCCGAGGCCACCGCTGAACTCGTCGCCGCGCTCGGCGAAGGCCCGGTGGACCTCGTGCTCGCCTTCTTCAGCGCGCACCACGTCGCCTCGGCGGAGTCGCTCGCGCAGGTCCTCCGGGAGCGGCTGCGCCCGGGCTGCCTCGCGGGGGCGAGTGGCCACGGGGTGGTGACGAGCGAGCACGAGATCGAAGGCGAACCTGCGCTCGCGCTCCTCACTGCGCGCCTGCCCGGGGTCACGGTCGCTCCCTTCGTGCTGGTGAGCGAGGGCTGGGACGAGGCCCTCGCTGATCGGGCCGCCTTCGCGCGCATGGCCCCCGGCGTTGCCGGGGCGGAACTGGTGCTGGTGCTGGGCGACCCCTTCAGCTTCGAACTGGCGGGCCTGTTCGCCGCCTGCCAGCGGCATGCCGCCGGGGTGCGGTTGGTGGGCGGGTTCACCAGTGCCGCGCCGCGGCCCGGATCCGACGCATTGCTCCTCAACGACTGGGTCGCCGGCGGTGGCGGGGTGGCGGTGGCGCTCTCGGGAGATCTGCGGGCCGACGTGGTGGTCTCCCAGGGCTGCAGGGCCATCGGCCCGCCGCTCACCGTGACCCGCGGCGATGGCAATCTGGTCGCCGAGCTCGACGGCCGGCCCGCGCTCGAGCGGGTCGAGGAGGTGCTCCGGGAGCTGCCGGAGGGCGAACACGAGCGGCTCCAGCGCGGGCTCTACATCGGATTGCCGGTGCGGCCCGACGCCGAGGGACGTGGCGACTACCTGATCCGGGCGTTCCTCGGCGGCGACCGCACGCACGGGCTGATCGCGCTGGGCGACCGCATCGCCGTGGGCCAGCAGGTCCGGCTCCACGTGCGCGACGCCGGGACCGCGCGCGAGGACCTGGAGATGCTGCTCTCGCCGCAGGCCTTCGACACCCCCGCCCGCGCCGCGCTGCTGTTCGCCTGCAGCGGCCGCGGGCGCGGGCTCTACGGTGCCGGGGACGGCGACATCGGCCCGCTCCAGACCGCGCTCGGCGGCGGCGTGCCGGTGGCCGGGATGTTCTGCGCGGGCGAGATCGGCCCGGTCGGTGAGCGCAACTTCCTGCACTGGCACACCGCCAGCGTCGCCATCATCCGGCCGGGAGCGCCGCCGCGCTGACGGCCTACTCCAGCCTCGTCGCCCGCGCCATCTCGCCGGTGCGGGCGTTGACGAGCCTGCCGCTGCACGCGACCAGGTCGTCTCCGTCCTGCCAGCGGGCGACCTGCGCCCGCTGCCCGGCGGCCGGCAGCCAGCGCGTGCCGTCGGCGAGCGTCACGAGCGCGCCATCCTCGGCGACCGAGCGCAGCCAGGTCGTCGCCCCGCAGCGCGCGCCCGCGCTGCCCGGACGCGACAGGTAGGCGACCAGCGGGTCGAGTTGGTCCGAGATGATGCGCGCGAGCCGCTGGGACGTTCCCGTGGCCTGCCGCCCGCGCATCACGTCGAGCGCGAGCGAGGTCACCGCGCGTCGCAGGCCCTGGGGCGAGGTCTCGAGGCGTTTGCTCTCGCGGAAGCGCAGGAACGCAAGCCCGGATTCGGGGCTCCATCCGGCCTCGGCCAGCGGGCCGCAGTCGTAGCCCAGCGACTCGAGCGCCCGCCGCATGGCCAGCAGCCCTTCGGCGGGCACTTCGGGCTCGATCGTTGCGGATCTCGCCGGAGGCAGCGTATCCACCTGCCAGATCGGGCAGGACACGCCCCACTCGGGCAGGAGCAGGAGCGACCGGGTGGAGACCTGGGCGTCGGGTGACCAGAGCAGGATCGTCCAGCCCGCGCGGCCGCGCAGCGCGGGGCAATCCTGGCGCAGGTCCAGCCAGAGCCGCTCGCCCGAGGCGAGGTCCACCACCGCGTCGTCGGTCCCGGTGTGAGTGACCAGGACCTCCTGGACCCGGGCGCGGGCCGGCTGCGGTGGCGCGAGGGCGAGGAGCGACAGCAGGAGACCGGGGACGAGTCTGCGGACGGATGCTCGGGTCATCGCGGTGGTCCTCACGTGGGCGACCGGCCTTGCCCGGCAGGCCGGCCGCGGAGCCGGACGCTTGACGGACGAGGGGGACCAGTGCCAGCGTAGCGCCCTGGCCGCCCGGCCGCGGTTCCATGGCCGGTCCAGTTCGTGGATGCTACCGGATGCCCGGTCGCGCATCCAACCGTGCTCAGCCCTGCAGTTCCCCGACGATTCCCCTGGCCAGCGGGAGGAAGAACCATGAGCGCATATCCGGACGTCTTCATCGTGGGCGCGGCACGCACTCCCATCGGCCGCTTCCTCGGGGGGCTCGCGGGTCTCAGGGCCTCCGACCTCGGCGCCATCGCCATCCGCGAGGCCATGAAGCGCGCCGGTGTGACCGGCGATCAGGTGGACGAGGTCCTCATGGGGCACGTCGTCCAGGGCGGGCAGGGCCAGGCGCCCGCACGGCAGGCGCTGATCAAGGCCGGCATCTCCGCCACGGCAGGCGCCGTCGCGATCAACAAGGTCTGCGGCTCCGGGCTCAAGACCGTCATGCTGGGAGCACAGGCCATCAAGGCCGGTGACGCCGGGTGCGTGGTGGCGGGCGGGCAGGAGAGCATGAGCACCGCCCCGCACTATCTCTTCAGCGGGCGCAACGGCACGAAGCTCGGCGACGTGACGCTCAAGGATGGCGCGGTCTTCGACGGGCTGTGGTGCTCGTTCAACGACACCCACATGATCGAGCTCGCCCAGTACACCGCCGCGAAGGCGGGGCTCCAGCGCGGGGAGCTCGATGCCTACGCGCTCGGCAGCCAGCAGAAGACGGCGGCTGCGTGGGCGGCGGGGAAGTTCGCGAAGGAGATCGCCGAGGTCTCGATCCCGCAGCGCAAGGGCGATCCCGTGGTGATCTCGAAGGACGAGTCGCCGCGCGCGGACACCACGCTCGAGGCGCTGGCGAAGCTGCCGGCCGTGACGAAGGACAAGGGTGGCATGATCACCGCCGGCAACGCCCCGGGCCTGAACGACGGCGGCGCGGCCCTCGTGCTCATGAGCGGCGAGCGGGCGAAGGCGGCGGGGGCGAAGCCGCTCGCGCGCGTCGTGGCGTACGCGACCGGCGGCACGGACCCGAAGGACCTCTTCTTCGCGCCCATCGATGCGGTCGAGCGGCTGATGAAGAAGATGGGCGTGGGGATCGGGCACTTCGACCTGATCGAGGCGAACGAGGCCTTCGCCGCGCAGGCCCTGGCCGACGGCCGCGCGCTGGGCTGGGACTGGGAGCGCGTGAACGTGAACGGCGGCGCGATCGCGCTGGGCCACCCGATCGGGGCCTCGGGCGCGCGCATCCTGGTGACGCTGCTGTACGCGTTGCAGGACCGGGGCCTCAAGACCGGCATGGCGACGCTCTGCCTGGGCGGTGGGAACGCGGTGGCACTGGCCATCGAACGGATCTAGGGGGTCACGATGAGCGGGACCAACGCGGACGTGAAGAAGGTCGCCGTCATCGGCGGCGGCACCATGGGGAACGGCATCGCGCAGACCTTCGCCACCTCGGGCTTCGAGGTCGAGCTGGTGGACGTGACGCCGGCCTTCGTCGAGCGCGCGCTGGGCGCGATCGCGAAGAGCCTCGAACGCGTGGCGAAGAAGCAGGAGTGGCCGGTGGACCGCGTGCCGGCGGTGCTCGCGCGCATCCACGGCGGCACGAGCCTCGACCTCGCGAAGGGATGCCAGCTGGTGGTGGAGGCGGTCAACGAGGACTTCGGCGTCAAGCGCGAGATCTTCCAGCGGCTCGACGCGGTCGCGCCGCCGGAGGCGATCCTCGCCAGCAACACCTCGAGCATCTCGATCACCGAGATCGCGGCGGTCACGAAGCGCCCCGGCCAGGTCATCGGCATGCACTTCATGAACCCGGTGCCGGTCATGGCCCTGGTGGAGATCATCCGCGGCCTCGCCACCACCGACGCCACCTACGGCGTGGTCGCGGAGGTGACGACGCGCCTGGGCAAGACCCCGGTCGAGGTGAACGACTCGCCGGGCTTCGTCTCGAACCGCATCCTGATGCCGATGATCAACGAGGCCTGCTTCGCGCTGATGGAGGGCGTGGCGACGAAGGAGGCCATCGACACGGTGATGAAGCTCGGCATGAACCACCCGCTGGGGCCGCTGACGCTCGCCGACCTGATCGGGCTCGACGTCTGCCTGAGCATCATGGAGGTGCTGCACCAGGGCCTGGGCGATTCCAAGTACCGCCCCTGCCCGCTGCTGCGGAAACTGGTGAAGGCGGGCCATCTCGGGCGCAAGAGCGGCCACGGCTTCTACGAGTATCCGGAGACGCCGAAGAAGGCCTGAGGCCGCGCCGTGCGTGGGGACGCCCTGGCCCCGCGGCCGGGGCGTCGTCGCGCCGGGCAGAGCGCCAGGGCCCGGGTCGGCTAGTTCTTCGGCATCCACCAGGTGAAGTAGGCGACCATGCCGGCGGCCAAGGCCGACAGCATCAGCCAGACGCTGACCGCGACTCCGGCCGCGGCCCCCACTCCGACAACGGTGGCTCCGGCTTCGCCCGCCGGCCCGGTCGCCGCGAGCTTCTGGAGCAGCGACTGGGGGATCTTCAGGCTCACGACCTGGTCCACCGGGACCGTGACCACCCGCCTGCCGACCTTGACCTGGAACCGCGCGAGCGATGGCAGCCGTCCCTCGGCGTCGAGGTGGTCGAGGCTGTCCGCCGCGATCGTGTGGTCCGGCGCGCCCTCCAGCGTGGCGAAGTTGCCGTAGGTGGTGAGCCGGGCCGTGCTGTCCCCGGCCGCGTGGAACTCGATCCCGCGGTAGTTGAATCCGCGGAACGTGCCGCTCACGCGATGGCCAGCCGCGTCGGACACGGCGATGGTGTCATCGAGCCGTGGGAACCAGCCTGCGCCAACGGAAGTGGCATGCCAGGTCCCGTAACGCCGGGCGTATTCCTCGTCGCTGGTGCGCCCGCCGCCCGCGAAGTCCCCTCGGAGGACCTCACCCTCGCGCAGAGTGACTTCCATGTAGCTGCCCGGGATGATCTGGCTGAGGGTGCGGGGGGGCAGCGACTTCGACATCATCACCCCCGCAGCAGCGCCGGAGCCGAAGAGGCCGCTGCCGGGAGGCAGGCCGGAGCAAAGCAACGCAACTGAGGCGACGAGGCCGGGCAGGCGGCGGCTCATGGGAACCTCCTTCGAGGGGCGCCGGGACCATGGACGGGCGCACCGCGGCTCCTTCCCCGTCCACCGGCCCGCCCGGATGCTAGCACCGACCCGCCGGTGTGGATACGACCCTCCAGCATCCCACGGGCAGCCAGGGACCGCCGCGCCCGGCCACTGCACCCGGCGCGGTCCATCTGCTAATGTTCCCCGCGCCACGTCGCCCCCCCTGGGTTCATCCCCCCGGCCACCACGGAGCATGTGATGTCGAAAGTCGCCGTCCTGCGCACTTCGCCCGAGACCGTCGTCCAGGACTATGGCCGCCTGATGGACCTCGCGGGCTACCGTCAGGCCCTGCCCTTCGACCGGCAGACCTGCCTGCGCATCAACATCTCCTGGCACGTCTACATGCCGGCCTGCTCGACCACGCCCTGGCAGATGCACGGGGTCATCGAGAAGCTGAAGAGCGACGGCTACGACGTCTCGCGCGACCTCATCGCGGCGCAGAACGACACGGTCGTGGTCTCGTGCCGCGAGGGCGCGGTCAACAATCACCTGCAGCCCGTGCTGGACCGCTTCCAGGTGCCCATCCAGTACCTGAGCGAGCCGCCCACGGAGTGGATCACCTACCAGCCGAAGTCGAAGATGCTGGTGCTCGACCGGGTGTTCGAGAAGCAGGGCATCCAGATCCCGAAGCTGCTGATGGGGAAGAACGTCATCCACCTGCCCACGGTCAAGACCCACATCTTCACCGGCACCACCGGTTCGATGAAGAACGCCTTCGGCGGGCTGCTGAACCTGAACCGCCACTGGACGCACTCGGTCATCCACGAGACGCTGGTGGACCTGCTGCGCATCCAGAAGGAGATCCACCCCGGGATCCTCGCGGTGATGGACGGCACCATCGTCGGGGACGGCCCCGGCCCGCGCGCCATGCGGCCGCACGTCAAGAACTACATCCTCGCCTCGGACGACTGCGTGGCCATCGATGCGGTGGCGGCGAAGATGATGGGCTTCGACCCCATGACCGACCTCAAGTTCATCCGCCTGGCGCACGAGCACGGCCTGGGCGTCGGCCGCCCCGAGGAGATCGAGATCGTGGGCGACGACATCAAGGGCGTGAACTTCGGCTTCCGCGGCTCGCTGAACGAGAACACCTTCGCCTCGTGGGGCCAGAAACTCATCTACTGGGGCCCGCTGAAGCCGCTCGAGAACATCCTGCTGCGCTCACCGATCGTGCCCTGGAGCTACGCCGCCTCGCGGGCCTACCACGACGGCTACTGGTTCCCGGTCAAGGGCAAGCCGCGCGTGCGCGAGATCATGAAGACCGGCTGGGGCGAGCTGTTCCGCGCCTACGGCGACGGCCGGGCGCTGAAGCAGGGGTAGCGGCGGCGGGCGGAGGCCCGGGCGTGGCGCCGTTCGAGGCTTCCGGGTCGCGCGCGAATGGGGTGCGCGAATGGGGCTGCCGGCCGCCCCCGCGAGTGCTAGGTTCTCCGCCATGCCCGCCCTCGAAGTCGCGGATCTCGCCAAGCGCTACGGCCGCGTGCGTGCCCTGCGGGGCGTGAGCTTCGCGCTCGAGCCCGGCGAGATCCTCGGCTACCTGGGGCCGAACGGCGCCGGCAAGACCACGACGTTGCGCCTCGTCCTCGGCCTTGCCCGCGCCGATCGCGGCTCGGTGCGCCTGCTGGGACAGCCGCCGTCGCGCCCGGCGAGCCGCGAGCGCGTCGGCTTCCTGCCGGGCGAGCTGCGCCTCCACGGTGGCATGACCGGCCACGCGCTGCTCGACCACTTCGCGCGCTTTCGCCCGGCGCGCCCGCCGGTGCTGCGCGAGCGCCTGCTCGGCGCGCTCGACCTCAGGGGATCGGACCTCTCGCGCCGCGTGAAGTGGCTGTCCCACGGGACCCGGCAGAAGCTCGGGCTCGTGATCGCCCTGCAGCACGACCCCGACGTGGTGCTGCTGGACGAGCCCACCAACGGGCTCGATCCGCTGGTGCAGCAGGGCTTCTGTGACCTGGTGCGCGAGCTGGCGGCGCGGGGGCGGGCGATCCTCCTCTCCTCGCACGTGCTCTCGGAGGTCGAGGCGGTGTGCGGGCGGGTGGCGGTCCTGCGCGAGGGCGAGCTGCTGGCGGTGGAGCAGATCGGGGCGCTGCGCGCGCGCCTCGTGCGCCGGCTCGAGGCGCGCTTCCGCGGGCCCGCCCCCGGCGGCCTCGCCACGTTGCCCGGCGTGACGCGTGCCGAAGTCGCGGGCAGTGCCGTCACGCTCTGGCTGCGGGGCGACGTGAACCCACTGCTCCGGCGGCTCGCCGCCTGCGAGGTCGAGCACCTGGTCTTCCCCGAGCCCCAGCTCGAAGACGTCTTCCTCGATCTCTACCGTGGCCGGGCGGGTGCGGGCTGATGCGCAACCTGCTCCGGCTCCTGCTGGCCCGGCACGCCGCCTACGTGCTGGTGAGCGGCCTGCTGCTCGGCGGCTTCCAGTGGCTGATCTGCGCCGTGGTCGCCTCGACGGACGTGACCGGTGCGCTCGGCACGCTGGTCCAGTCGCTGCCGCCGATGGTCCAGTCCATGGTCTCGGAACAGTTCTTCGGCGGCTTCTCGAAGACGAGCCTGCTGGCCTTCGGCTGGGCGCATCCGATCGCGCAGGCGGTGGGCGCGGGGCTGGCGGTCGTGCTGGCGACGCAGGCGGTGGCCGGCGAGTCGGAGGCGGGCACCATCGAGCTGACGCTAGGCCAGCCGATCGCGCGGCACACCTACCTGGCGGCGCACGTCGTCTTCGCGTTCGCGGTACTCGCCTTCGTCACGCTGGCCGGGCTCGCCGGGACGCTGGCCGGGGGCCGCTTCTACGGTCTCGAGCCGTTCCGTCTCGCGGCGCTGGCGCGGCTCGGGCTCGACTACCTGGCCCTGCAGGTGGCGCTCTTCGGGCTGGCGCTGATGTTCTCGACCTTCGGCCGCGAGGGCAGCCGGGTGGCGCTGTTCGGATTCCTCTGCGCCCTGGTCTCCTACCTGGTGCACGTGATCGGCACGATGTGGGACGGGTGGGCACTGCTGGTGCCGTTCACGCTTCACGCGTACTACGTGCCGAAGGACATCCTGGTCGGGGGCGTTGGTGTGGCCCGCCCGGTCGCGATCCTGCTCGCGGTGGCGCTCGGGGGGCTGCTCGTGGCCTGGGGGCGGTTCCACAGACGCGACCTGCCCTGACGGCGCCCGCCCTTCAGCCCTCGAACACCACCGTAGCGATCGCGAGCCCGCCGTCGTGGGTGAGCGAGAGGTGGGTGGCGGTGCAGCCCAGCGCCTCGAAGAGTTCACGGGCCTTGCCGTGCAGTTCGAGTCGCGGCTGGCGGCCGCCGGGTTGGATGACCTCGAAGTCCTTCCAGCCCACACCCTGGCTCATGCCCGTGCCGAGCGCCTTCGAGGCCGCCTCCTTGGCCGCGAAACGCGCGGCCAGGTGGGGCAGGGGATCCTGGAACGAGCGGCAGTAGGCCAGCTCGCCCGCGGTGAAGAGACGGCGCTCCATCCGCTCGCCGAAGCGCCCGAGGGCCTCGACGATGCGCTCGACCTTCACCACGTCCACACCGATCCCACGGATGGGCACGTCACCTCCTGAACTGGTGGAGAGCGCCAATCTAGGGAGCGGTGGCCGAGGTGGCAAGCGCTGGGCCTGTCGTGGCGTGCGGGGCGGGAATGGTGGCGGGTGTGCAGAGGCACCATG
>JANXPZ010000058.1 GCA_025357055.1 Candidatus Eiseniibacteriota bacterium
GCCATTCGTGATCCGTCCCTGCAGTGCGGCTTGAATCAAGCCCAGCCGCCGGCCGTCCCGGTTGCCCATGAGATAGAGGTCCATGGGGGGACATAATCACGGACGCGTTAGGGGGGGACATTTTGACTGACGCACCACACGTACTTTGGCCGCGTTGAGCGCCCTCCCCGGCTGCGCTAGACTCCGGCTTCCGCCAGCGAAAGGATCCTGCGATGTGCCCCTTCTGCAAGGAACATGACGGCAAGGCCTGCAAGGTCACCGAGAAGCCCAGCGGCCGCCTGATCTGCGAGTGCGGCAGGCATTCCTGGCCGAACTCGGGCGTCTTCCTCGAGACCTGCCGGCGCCAGAGCCTGACGATCACCGGTACGCCGCAGATCTGGACCCAGAGCTACTGAGCGCGGAGCGACCGTGAAGGACGAGCCCAAGAATCCGCTCGAGAACCTGCAGCGCGAAGTCGAGCGCCTGTTCCACGACCTCG
This sequence comes from Candidatus Eiseniibacteriota bacterium, assembly GCA_025357055.1. Classification (GTDB taxonomy): domain Bacteria; phylum Eisenbacteria; class RBG-16-71-46; order RBG-16-71-46; family RBG-16-71-46; genus JANXPZ01. The sequence goes on from JANXPZ010000058.1 coordinate 479, forward strand.
TCTACCGACGCCATCCGGCCTCGCATTTCGCGGAACCGCGCTGGTCACCGGCGGCCGACCTGGTGGTCGGCAAGGACTCGGCGCGCGTCATCTTCGAACTGGCGGGTGTGCCGCGCGAGAGCGTCAAGGTCCTCCTGCGCGGCAGCGTGCTCGAGGTGAGTGGCCGGCGCAGCCCGCCGCAGGAACCCGCGGGCACCCACTACCACCGCGCGGAGATCTACTTCGGTGACTTCCGTCGCGTGGTCGAGCTGCCCTGGGAGGCCGACGAGACCCGGGTCGAGGCCGTCTACCGTGAAGGCATGCTGGAGGTGCGGCTCAAGCGCGCACCCGAACCCGAACGCAAGGAGATCCAGATCGAGGAGCCGGAAGCCCGCTGAGGGCACCCGGCCGATCGAGAGGACACCCATGGCAGGTCGCGCGAAGAAGGTCCCCGTCGCCTCGGAGGAGTCCGCCCCGCAGGAGACCCAGGTGTCCCTGCTGCAGGGTCCGCGCGAGCTGCCGGTGCTGCCGGTGCGTCACACCGTGCTCTTTCCCTTCGCCATCCTGCCGCTCAACGTGGGCCGCGACCGCAGCGTCGCCCTGCTCAACGCCGTCATGGCCGGCGATCGCACCATCGCCGTGCTGGCCCAGAAGGACGGCGGCGTCGAGGACCCCGGCTTCTCCGACCTCTACGAGACCGGCACCCTCGGCACCGTCCTGCGCATGGTGCGCTTCCCCGACGAACGCTACTCCGTGCTGGTCCAGGGCTCCGAGCGGGTCCGGGTCCTCCAGCCGGTGGCCGACCAGCCCTACCTCAGGGCGCGCTTCGAAGGCCTGAGCGAGACCAGCGACGAGAGCGTCGAGACCGAGGCGCTGATCAAGAACGTGCTGGAGCAGTTCGAGCGGGTCGTCGCGCTGATGCCCGCCATCCCGGACGAGGCGGTGACCGCCGCGCGCAACCAGGCCGGATCGGGCCAGATCGCCGACTTCATCGCCTCGCTGCTCGAGCTGCCCGCCGAGGACAAGCAGAAGCTGCTCGAGACCCTGGACACGAAGGAGCGGCTGCGCCTGCTCACCGGCGTCCTCGGCCGCGAACTCCAGGTGCTCGAAGTGGGCGCCCAGATCCGCGACCAGGTCAAGGAGTCGCTCGACGAGCACCAGCGCGAGTTCCTCCTGCGCCAGCAGCTGGAGGCCATCCGCCGGGAGCTCGGCGAGGGCGACGACGGCCCGCGCGAGATCGAGGAGCTCAAGGCCAAGCTCGAGAAGGCCCAGCTCCCCGCCGACGTGCAGAAGGAGGCCGACCGCGAGCTGATGCGCCTGCGGACCATCCCGCCGCAGGCCGCCGAGCACACCGTCGCGCGCACCTACCTCGAGTGGCTGGCCGACATGCCCTGGGCCGTGCTCACCGAGGACGACCTCGACCTCAAGCACGCGCGTGCGGTGCTCGATGAGGACCACTACGGCCTGGAGAAGATCAAGGAGCGCATCCTCGAATACCTCGTGGTGCGCAAGTTCAAGGCCGACGCCCGCACGCCCATCCTGTGCTTCGTCGGCCCTCCCGGCACCGGCAAGACCTCGCTCGGCCGCTCGATCGCGCGCGCTCTCGGGCGCAAGTTCGTGCGCCAGTCGCTGGGCGGCGTGCGGGACGAGGCCGAGGTCCGCGGACATCGCCGCACCTACATCGGCGCCCTGCCCGGCAACGTCATCCGCGGCATCCGCCGTGCCGGCTCGCGCAACCCGCTCTTCATGCTCGACGAGGTGGACAAGCTCGGCGCCGACTACCACGGCGACCCGTCCAGCGCACTGCTCGAGGTGCTCGACCCCGAACAGAACGGCAGCTTCACCGATCACTACCTCGACGTGCCGTTCGACCTCTCGCAGGTCATGTTCATCACCACCGCGAACATCCTCGACACCGTGCCGCCGCCGCTGCGCGACCGCATGGAGGTCATCCGGCTCGCGGGCTACACGGACCTCGAGAAGCTCGAGATCGCCCGGCGCCACCTGATCCCCAAGGCGACGCGCGAGAACGGGCTCGAATCGCTCGAGCTCACCTTCACTGACGAGGCCGTCCTCAAGGTGGTGCACGAGTACAGCAGCGAGGCCGGCCTGCGGAACCTGGAGCGCGAGATCGCGAACCTGCTGCGCAAGAGCGCCAAGGAATCCGCCGAGGGCAAGGAGGTGCCGCGCACCATCGGCCCGGATCGCGTGCGCGAACTGCTGGGGCCCGAGCGCTACCAGAACGAGAAGGTGCAGCGCGTCGACGTGCCCGGCGCCGCGCTCGGCCTGGCCTGGACGCCGGTGGGCGGCGAGGTGCTCACCGTCGAGACCGCGCTCATGCCCGGCCAGCAGAAGCTCATCCTCACCGGCCAGCTCGGCGACGTCATGCAGGAATCCGCGCAGGCCGCGCTCACCTATGTGCGCTCGCACGCCACGGCACTCGGCATCCGGCCCGACTTCTTCGAGCACAGCGACCTGCACGTGCACCTGCCGACCGGCGCCATCCCCAAGGACGGGCCCTCGGCCGGCATCACGCTGTGCACCGCGATGGTCGGCCTGCTCACCGGCCGCAGGGCGCGCGCGGACCTGGCCATGACCGGCGAGATCACGCTGCAGGGCCAGGTGCTGAAGATCGGCGGGCTCAAGGAGAAGGTGCTGGGGGCGCACCGCGCCGGGATCAAGACCGTCCTGCTGCCGCGCGACAACGAGGGCGACCTCGAGGAGGTGCCCGCCGAGGTGCGCGCGGGGATGACCTTCGCGCCGGTGGAGCGCATCGAGCAGGTGCTCGAGCTGGCGCTGGAACCGACCGCGCAGACCCGGCCCGCCACGGCGGCGGAGACGGCGGCGCCTTCGGCGTAGCGGTCCCGGCGGAACGGGGGCCCGTCGCGTCCCGCGCACATCCGCGCGAAAGCCCGCCGCCCCGCCCGCGAAACGCGAACGGGGCGGCAGGACGAGCCGGGGATTCTAGCGCACGATCACGACGCGGCCGGTCTCGATCGCTCCGTCGGCGCCGCGGTGGCGGGCGAAGTAGAGCCCCGGGGCGAGCGGTGCGGACCCCTCGAGCGTGACCTCGCGCGCGCCGGCGGCCACCTCGGTCCCGGCGCACACGCGCCCCGCCACGTCGTGCAACTGGATGCGCCCTTCCGCGACGCGCCCGAGCGTGGCGACCACCCCGCGCCCCGGCGCGAAGCGCAGCCGGAACACCCGCGGGGCAACGGCCACCGGCTCCACGCCCACGACCTCACCGTCCGGGGCGAAGCGCCGCGCGAACACGCCCTGGCGCTCGTACGTCTGCGACCAGACGAAGATCGCGCCGGCGCCGCTCGTGGGCGCCAGGCCGATGTCCATATAGAAGTAGTACAGCGTGTGGTCGTTCCATTCGAGGAAGCCCGGCCCGGCCGCGCCCGAGGCGTACGTGTGCTTGAGCGCGATGCCTGAGAACGGGGAGCCCTGGCTGAACGGGATGTTCGAGCGATACGAGGCGAGGTACGTGTCGCCCGTCGGCGGCACGATGAACTCGAACCCCCCGCCCATCGGCGCGCTCCATTCCATCTGCGTGGCCGCCGGCGTGAAGCGCGTCAGCGTGATGTCGAACGCGAACACGCCGCCCGCGGCCTCCGGGAACAGGCGCAGCGAGTTGTCCGCACCGTAATCGGCGGCCTGCCTCCAAACACCTCCCGCATCCGGCACCACGCCCGCCATGGGCCACGACGGGTACGCCGCGCCGGTCGAGTCGCGATGGAAGAGCCTCGACGTCAGCGTGGCCCCGCCGTCTACCACGTCCGAAACGAGCAGGTACGCGCCCTCTGCCCCGTCGGAAGCCACGGCCACGGGCGACGCCGCGAAGTAGGGCGGGTAAGCGGCAGAGGCGTTCACCAGCAACTCGCCGTGGAACTCGCGCACGGCCACGCTGCCGGACTCCCATCCGGGCGCCTCGGAGCCCTCCGACATGAGGCGCAGGATCCGCCACGAACCGGCGTGATATCCGGCCGCGTCGTACACCGCATCGCCCCACGCGACCCAGACACCACCGTCGGGGGCCGGGGCGTACGAGAAGGCGAGCGTCCGCAACCCGCCATTGGATTGATCCGAGATGGCGTACTGGAAGCCCCCCTCGGGCCAGCCTCCCGCGCTGAGGCCGTCCGGACCCAGGTGCACGATGCAACCCGAGGTGTACAACGGCGCGCCCATGAGCCATCCGAGCCAGATTCCGCCCTGCCCGTCGGCGAACACGCGTGGATGGAAGGCCGACGCAAAGCTGTAGCCGAGGAACCTGCCGCGCGCCGTCCAGCCGGTGGCGACTGTGCCGTCCGGGAGCACGCGCGTGAGGTAGAGCTCCACGCCTTCCATCCACCAGACGTAAGCGCCACCATTGCCGTCACCGAGCGCGCCGAGCGCCGAACGGTTCACCGTCTCGCTGCTGACGAGCGCGCCGGCCGCCGGCCAGGTCGCATCGACGTCACCGTTCGCGAGCACCCGCCTGGCGAGCAGCCGGAACACGCCGGGACTCGCCGCGACGTCCTGTTGCCACACGACGATGGCGCCGTCCTGCGCGTCGGAGGCGGCGGCGACCAGCGGACATGCGTCCGTCGTCGCGTGCACGGTGACGGGATCCACTGACCATGCGGCGTGGCCGACGGCGGGAGCGACGAGCGCTGCGCTCAGGATCAGGGCGATCTCAAGGCGGGCCTTCATGAGTCACCTCCCATGCCGGGCGACGCGGGCTCGGGGGCATCCAGTCGCGACGTCGTCCAGCCGGGATTATCCGCCCTGGTGCAGGGCGCTGACACGGGCCAGACCGTGCGCCGCCAGGAGCGCCGGAGCCCTGCCCCCGCCGCCCGGGCGCCGTTTCCGCGCGCGGGGGCTGCGGACGGGCGGGGCGCTCCGGTGTCCCCTGCCGACTTGCAGCCCGGCGCTCAAGTCCCCGCCCCGGATACCGAGATTATGGGAAAGGGCACCTGTGCCCGGAAGGAGGAGGGCATCCCCATGGTCAACGGAATCAGTCCCGCGCTCTACGGCCTGGACGCGGCCTCGTGGTCGGCCACCCAGGCACGCCGTGAATCCTCCATGGCCACGAACCTCCTCGCGGTGCAGGCCTCGAGTGACACCACCGCCGAGATCGACATCGCCACGAAGGACGGCGACACGGTGACGATCTCGCTCTCCTCCGACGTCGATGCGGGATATGCCTACTACCGCCGCACGGGGCCCGGTGCGGGAAGCGAGCTGGAAGCCAGGGCGTTGGTCGCCTCGGCCAGCAGCGAGCTGCAGATCACGGTGCAGGGGAACCTCGACGAGCAGGAGCTGGCCGACATCACGAAGCTCGTCCGGCAACTCGGTCAGGCGATCCGCAGCTTCGTGAAGGGCGACACCACCGCGTCGGCCCGGCAGGCCCTCGAAGTGAAGGACCTGGACTCGCTCTCGGGCTTCTCACTCGACATGGCGCACTCCGACAGCCTCAGCTTGATCGGGGCGAGCGCCGCGACGAGGACCGGATCCGTCGGCAACATGATGTTCGAGGATCCCGCGGCACAGCCGGTCGCTGCGCTTCCGTCTTCGGACGGCGCGGCGGGCGCGGCGCCGCCGACTCCCCCGCAGCCTGACGTCACGGGAGTGCTCGACGCGTTGCGGAAGGCCACGGAGGATTCCGGGATCGACCTGGCCAGGGCCGGCGGGTTGCTGGTGAAGGCGCTCCAGCGGCTCCTGCAGCGCGTCGCCGAGGAACCGGGGAATGGACCGGCACGGCCGGCGCTCGAGGAGATCTCGCACCGGCTCCCCGAGCACATGGGACGCGAGCACGACTAGGTTCCGACGCCAGTCTCGAGGCACTGACCACGCCCCCGCGAAGTCTCCGCGGGGGCGTGGCGCTTTCCAACAAGTGAGAGGCAGATTGCACACGTGCACGCTCAGAGCGTGCGGCGGTGGGCCTTGTTCGCGCGGGCGCGATTCATGCTTCGACCCTTCCTTCCTCCCCGGGGAGGAGGTCCCATGAACCCGACCCACACCGGACTCATCAGCACATCCGCCCTGGCCCTCGTCCTGTTCTCGGGCTGCTCCGGCCAGCGGTCCGCGATCACCGCGCCCGCGCAGGCCACGCTGGTGCCCGCCTTGGAGAACTCGGGCGTCGTGCTGCTCGAGGACTTCGCCGGACGTCAGATCTTCCCGGCGAACGACGCGTGGAACCTGGACGCAAGCCAGGCTCCCTTGGACCCGAACTCACAGGCCTACATCGACTGGATCAGCGGACGCACACCGCAGAACCCGACGGCGGTGGCCTGGCTGCAGCCAGCTTTCGGCCCTCCACCCCATGGCATCCCCTACGTCGGCGTCTCCGGCACACAGCAACTCCTGCCCGTCGTGTTCGTGAGCTATCCGCTCGAGAGTGACCGGGGGGCCCCGGGGCAACCTACCGGTTACCCGATCCCCAGGGAGGCGATGCGGGCTTCCGGATACATCGAGGGCGACGTGCCCGGGGGTGGCACGACCGGAGACCGGCACATGATCGTGGTGGACCGCGACCGCGGCCTGCTGTTCGAGACTTGGGCGACACACTGGAACCCGACGTTGCGCCTCTGGGAGGCAGGCACGGGGGCGACGTTCGACCTTGCCGTCGGCTCGGTGCGGCCCGACGGCTGGACCTCGGCCGACGCTGCGGGGCTCGCCATCTTCCCCGGCCTCGTGCGCTACGATGAAGCGTCCCGCCCGGAAGAGATCCCCCACGCCTTCCGCATGGCGGTGCGGTGCACGAACGGACACGTCTGGCCCGCCTCGCACACCGCGGGCTGGGCCGTCGGAGCGCCACCGATGGGAGCCCGGCTGCGGCTGAAGGCCTCGGTCGACCTCTCCGGCTACCCTCCCATCGTCCAGCGGATCTTCGGCGCCATGAAGACCCACGGGCTGATCATCGCCGACAACAGCGGCTCCGATCCGAGCGTCACCGGCACGATGGACCCGCGCTGGGACCCCACCGTCGTCAATCCGCCGTTCGCGAAGCTTTCCATGGACGACTTCGAAGTCGTGCAGCTGGGCTGGGGGCAACCGGCCCCGGGCGGCCGCTAGCCGGGACTATCCGCGAACCGCCGCTGCGAACGCGATCGGACCGCGGGGCATGAGCAGTTCCCGGTTGGCGAAGCGGGGTCCGTCATGGCCGCGCCAGGCACCTGCCGACTCGATCGCCGCGAGCGCGTGGCTCCCTGGCGTGGATCCGGGGGCTCGGGGGCCGCGAGCCCCCTTCGGAGCGACGCTCCGACCCGTCACGCCACCGCCGCGCGCAGCGCCCGCACGTGCTCCGGGGTCGTGCCGCAGCAACCCCCGACGATACCCACGCCCGCCAGCACCAGCGCCTTCGCCTGCTCCGCCATGAACTCCGGCGTCTCGGGGTAGACGGTCTCGCCGCCGCGCGGTTCGGGCAGGCCGGCGTTGGGCTGGATCGCGATGGGCCGCGTCGTGTGTGCGCGGAACTCACGCGCGACCTCGACCATGACCTCGCTGCCGTTGCCGCAGTTCGAGCCCAGGATGTCGGCGCCGGCCTCGCCCAGCTCGCGCGCGGCCTGCTCGACCGAGGCGCCCATCACGGTGAAGAACCCGCGCCGGCTGCGCTCGAACGTCATGGTCGCCATCACGGGCAGCGCGGGCGCCACCGCGCGCGCCGCGCGCACGGCCAGCACCGCCTCGGCCAGGTCGATCATGGTCTCGATGCAGACGAGGTCGGCCCCCGCTTCGGCCAGCGCGCGGATCTGGCGCTCGAAACCCGCGCCGATCTCGGCCGGGTCGCCGTCGCCGTACGGCTTGAGCACGTGCCCGCTGGGGCCGACCGAGGCCGAGACGAAGGCACGCCCACCCACCGCGCGGCGCACCGCCGCGACGGCCGCGCGGTTGATCTCCTCGGTCTGCCCGTCCAGCCCGTAGCGCCGCAGCCGCGCCGGCGAGCCGCCGAAGCTGTTCGTGGTGATCAGGTCGGCGCCGGCCTCGAGGTAGAGCCGCGCGATCTCCTCGAGCACCTCCGGCCGCGACCGGTTGAGGACTTCGGGGGCCTCGCCGGGCTCGAGCCCGCGTGTCATGAGCAGCGTGCCCCAGGCCCCGTCGCCGATCAGGACCTCGCCCGCAGCGAGCCGCTCGAGCAGGCTCTTCATGCGACCGGCACGACCGGGGCGGCGAACACGTCCGGGGCGGCGCCCTCGAAGCGGGCCGCGCGCGCCACTCCGCCCCCGCTCACGCCCCGGCCGCCACCAGCGCGCGCACGCGCTCGACGGCGTTCGCGGCGTCGTAGCCGTGGGCGTCGGCGCCGATCTCGCGGGCCCAGGCCTCGGACACGGGCGCGCCTCCGACGATCACCTTCACCCGGCCGGCGAGCCCGCGTGCGCGCACCAGCTCCACGACCTCCTTCATCACCGGCATGGTGGTGGTGAGCAGCGCCGAGAGGCCGATGACCGTGGCGCCGTGCTCCTGCGCGGCATCCACGAAGCGCTGGGCCGGCACGTCGGCGCCCAGGTCGAGCACGTCGAACCCGGCGCCTTTGAGCATGATGGCCACGAGGTTCTTGCCGATGTCGTGCAGGTCACCGCGCACCGAACCGAGCACGATGCGGCCCGCCGAGGGCACTCCCTCCTGCGCGAGCAGGGGCTTGAGCAGGTCCAGTCCGGCGTACATCCCCCGCGCCGCGATCAGCACGTCGGGCAGGAAGATCTCCCGCTTGCGGAACTGCTCGCCCACGACATCCATGCCGGCGATGAGACCCCGGTTGAGGATGTCGAGCGGCGCGCACCGCTCCTCGAGCGCCTGGCGCACGAGTCCTGCGACCCGGTCGTCTTCGCCCCGCTCCAGGCTGGCGGCGATCTCCTTCAGGATGTCCATGGCTCCTCCACTCACGAGGTCGAGAACGCGGCGTTCCGTGCGCGACAGGGTTGATCCCGGCACTCCCGGCAGAACGGGTAGGCCGGGGCGAATCGGTGGATGCCGGACGGGCCGGCGACCAGCACGCCCGAGACCGACTTGAGCGGCTCCATCAGGCAGCTCGGGTTGAGCGTGACCCCGATCTCCCCGGGATCGAGGAACGCGAACAGCGCCCGCTGGCCGCTCACGTGCCAGCCGCAATAGCCGGGGCTGTACGCCAGCGCCCGCGCGCCGTTCGCGCCTGCGCCGCCCTCCGGTCCGGGGGGCAGCGCGCCGAGCAGCACCGTGAGCCGGTCGGCCGCGGCCGAGGCGACCGAGTCGAGCATGGCGGCCAGCGCCGGCTCGTTGCTGCCGAACAGGTCGTGGATGCGCGTCGTGACCGCGCCTCCGACGGTCGCCACGAACAACGCGAGCCGTTCCGCCCCGGCGAGCACGGTCTCGAGCGGCGTCTCGGGGGCGTTGCGACCCTCGCCGCGGTGGACCTCGCGGAACTCCTCGCGCGAGATCCCGCCGATGAGCGCGCGCGGCTCCGCGATCTCCCGGTAGGCCGCGAGCGCGGCCTCGAGGAGCGCGCCGATGCGCGGCGGCAGGTCCAGCTGCGCGGGCACGCCCTGCAGGCGCAGGACCTCCCCGCGCCCGGGAAGCGACTCCTCCGCGGTCCACCCGACGCGTTGTCTCATGCGTCGCGCTCCGGCAGGCCGCCCGCCCCGGGGGCCCGCTGACCGTCGCGTCCCGTCATGCCTCGCGCTCCGGCAACGCATCCATCCCGTGGCGGCGGGCCTCGCCTTCCATGCGCCGGACCAGCTCGCGCTTGACGCCATCGCCGAGCGCCGAGGGCTGCCAGGCCTCGATCAGCCGCGCCACCTCGCGCCGGGCGCGTTGGCCGAGGGTGAGACCGCCCTCCTCCAGCCAGCGCGCCCGGTTGGCCCGGTCGATCACGGGCCCGGGGAAGGCGATCTCGCTGCGCAGGTGCCTGCGCGTGTGCCGGGCGATGAGCAGGTGCTTCTCGCGCAACAGCTCCTCGAAGAGCGGACGCGCCGGAAAGTCGTCCTTCGGTTCGATGCCCCGGACCAGGCGCTGGGTCATGGCGCAGATCTCGTCGTCCACCACCAGCTTCTCGAGACTCTGGCAGGACTCGAAGTCGAGCATGCCCGGTCCCGACACGCTGTCGATGCCCGAGAGGGCCGCGAGGGTCGCGCCGATGCCGGTCTCGAGACCGGCCTGCGCGTCGAGCGCCTTGGCGTCGCTCAGGGCGATGTAGGCCTGAGTGGGCAGGCCCAGCGAGTGGCCGATCTCGCTGTAGGCGCAGTCCATCATCATGGTCTCGACCGCGCCCATCGGCGTGGTCTCGTAGCGCAGGTCGAAGATGGCGGGCGAGCCGCCCCACAGCACCGGCGCCCCCGGGCGCGTGATCTGGCTGATCACCACCCCGCTCAGTGTCTCCGCCGCGTGCTGCACCAGCGAGCCCACCAGGGTCACGGGCGCCATGAAGCCGGAGAGCGGCATGGAGATGAACTCGACCGGGATGCCCCAAGTCGCGCAGTCCACGACGTTCTGGCTGGTGACGTCGCTCCACTTGAGCGGCGCGGTCGGGCAGCACGAGAAGATCGCGAGCGGCTTCTCGCGCAGGGCCTCGCCCGTGCCGCGCACGGCGAGCTGCAGGTCCTTCATGAGTTCGAAGGCCTCGATCGTGAAGGCGCCGGTGACGACCGGCTTCTCGCCGTAGAGCAGGCTGAGGAAGAGCCGGTAGGAGTCGGAGATGCGGCTCGGGACGTCGGCCGGGATGAAGGCCGTGCTCTGGGAGGCCAGGTGCGGCAGGCCGCTCACGACCTTGACGTAGCGGATGTAGTCGGCCGTCACCGGCGCGCGCATCTGGCCCGTCTCGCCGTCGAGGATGTGGATGGCCGCCGAACCCGGGGTGAAGCTGACCTGGCCGGCGCCGAAGTGGTGGGTCTCGCGCCCGAGCGCATCGTGGAGCCGGAACTCGCGCGGCGCCGAGGCGAGCGCGCGGTCCACGAGCGCGGCGCCCAGGTGTGCGCGCGCGGTCGCGCGGTCCACGCGGGCCCCGTGCCCGGCGAGCGTCTCGAGCAGCGCCGGGTTGTGGACCTCGACCCCGAGCGAATCGAGGAGGTCCCGCGCCTCGGCAAGGATGCGCTCGATGAGCGCGGCGTCGAGCAGTCTGAGGGACGGACGCATCTGGAGGACCTCCTGGAGCGTGCGAGTCGGTGGGGAGCCGCGCGGGACGGGTCCGCGGGCGCCGGGAGCAGGATATCACCGCGGGGGCCTCCGGGAGGGCAGGGGCGCGAGGACGGCTGGTGGTCGGCGCGGCCGCGGGATGGGCCGCGCCGGGACCGGATCGCCTCCCGCCCCGCAGCCGGACTCGTCTACCGGGCTCGACCGGGCAGACGCGGTATTTCCCGGCGAGGTCATACGTTTGGACCATTGCCGTATGCGGAGGCATGAACGAAGATGATCACCTACCTCGGGGTCCTCGTGGGGAGGACGTCGCGGGCCGGAGCGCGGGAAGTCGAGTCGCGAACCGGCGACGCTGGCGGCGCACGCACGACATCGAAAGCGCAGGTCGTCCCGGTGACCACCTCCGAAGCAGGGGGTGGTCGCCTCGCAGACCCGGCCGCGCAGGTTGCATCGGGGCCACATCTCCGCCGCAGGAGAATAGCCACGGCGGCTGGAGGTGTGGCCGTCTTCTATGAGCCGGTGACAGATGGCCGGTCTCGAACCAGGGGGATCGCCTTGAGCCTGAACCCGCGAGTGACCGCGCGGAAGCCGATGGTCTCGCACCCGCCTGCGGTCCGGGGCCGCGTGATCATCCGCGTGGAGCGATGCAAGGGCTGCGCCTTCTGTGTCGAGTTCTGCCCGCAGCACGTGCTGAAGCTCTCCTCCGAGTTCAATCCCAAGGGCTTCCACTACCCCGTGGTGGTGAAGGACGAGTGCATCAACTGCACCTTGTGCGCCTCCCTCTGCCCGGACTACGCGATCTACTCGAAACCCGCCGGCGCACGACCGGCCCCGCAGCAGGTCCCCGGCCCGAACGGCAACGGCGTGAAGCGCGGGGCATCCAGCCAAGGATCCATGTCATGAGCGAGAATCCCGCGGTGCTGACCGGCGAACACTTCCTCCTGGGCGATCACGCCATCACCGAGGGGGCCCTGGCGGCCGGATGCCGCTTCTTCGCGGGCTACCCGATCACGCCCTCGACCGAGACGGCTGAGCTGATGTCCCACCGCATGCCCGAGGTCGGCGGCCTCTATCTCCAGATGGAGGACGAGATCGCCTCGATCGCCGCCATCCTGGGCGCGGCCTGGGGCGGGGCGAAGACCATGACCGCCACCTCCGGCCCCGGCTTCTCGCTGATGCTCGAGAACCTCGGCCTCGGCATCATCACCGAGACCCCCACGGTGATCGTCAACGTCCAGCGCGGCGGGCCCTCCACCGGGCTCCCGACCCTCATGGCGCAGGGCGACATGATGCAGGCGCGCTGGGGCTCCCACGGCCACTACGAGATCATCGCGGTCACGCCCTGGAACGCGCAGGAGTGCTTCGAGCTCACCCTCCGCGCCTTCAACCTCGCCGAGCGCTACCGGACGCCGACCCTGGTGCTGGCCGACGCGGAGATCGGGCACCTGATCGAGAAGGTGGTGATCCCGCCGGCCGAGAAGCTCGAGATCTGGAACCGCAAGCGTCCGACCGTGAAGCCCGGCGAGTTCAAGACCTTCCAGCCCGACGACGACCTCATCCCGCCCATGGCCCCCATCGGAGAGGGTTACCGCGTCTTCGTGGACAGTCTCACCCACGACGAGCGCGGTTACCCGGTGATGACCGCCGAGGCCCAGGCGAAGCTGGTGCAGCGGCTGTGCGACAAGATCCGGAACAACCGCTTCGAGATCTACGACAACGTGGAACGGGACGTGGAGGGCGCCGAGGTCCTGGTGCTTTCCTACGGCATCTCGGCGCGCACGGCGATGCGCTCGATCGCCCTGGCGCGGGCGCGCGGGCTGAAGGTGGGCATGCTGCGCCTGCGGACCGTCTGGCCCTTCCCCGAGGAGCGCGTGCGGGAGCTGTCCCGCCGGGTCAAGGGGATCGTGGTGCCCGAGCTCAACCTGGGCCAGATCGTGCGCGAGGTCGAGCGCTGCGCGATCGACACCTGCCAGGTCGCGCTGGTGCCGCACGCCGGCGGCAGCCTCCACGACCCGGAGGAGATCCTCGACGCGATCGTCCGGGTGAGCGAGGGCAGGGCTCCGTCGCGGGCCGCCCTGGCGGCCCAGGGAGCGTAGCGATGCCCAGGATCGGCGTGTTCGTCTGCCACTGCGGCGAGAACATCGCGCGCACGGTGGACGTCCGGAAGGTGGCCGAGGACGCCGGGAGGATCCCCGGCGTGGTCTTCTCCACCGACTACACCTACATGTGCTCGGCTCCCGGCCAGAAGCTGGTGATGGACGCCATCCGCGAACGCGGCCTCACCGGGGTCGTGGTCTCGGCCTGCTCACCGCAACTGCACGAACCCACCTTCCGCAACGCCGTCCAGCAGGCGGGCCTCAATCCCTTCCTCTGCGAGATGGCGAACATCCGCGAACAGTGCTCGTGGGTGCATCCGAACCGGGCCGAGGGCACCGCCAAGGCCTCCCTCATCATGGCCTCCGCGGTGCAGAAGGTGGCGCGCGGGCGCGCCCTGAGCGCCTCGGAGGTGCCGGTCACCAAGCGCGCGCTGGTGATCGGCGGCGGCGTGGCCGGGATCCGCACGGCACTCGACATCGCCAACGCCGGCCACGAGGTGGTCCTGGTCGAGAAGCAGCCGTCGATCGGCGGGAACATGGCCCGCCTGAGCGAGACCTTCCCCACCCTCGACTGCTCCCAGTGCATCCTGACCCCGCTCATGGTCGAGGTCTCGCGCCATCCCAGGATCGAGCTCATCACCTGCGCCGAGGTCGAGGAGGTCTCGGGCTACGTGGGCAACTTCCGCGCCCGCATCCGCCGCAGGCCGTCCTTCGTGCGCGCGGACCTGTGCACCGCCTGCGGCGACTGCGCCACCGCGTGCCCGGCGTCGGTGCCGAACGAGTTCGACCAGGGCCTGGCGTGGCGCAAGGCGATCCACATCCCGTTCCCGCAGGCCGTGCCCTCGACCTACACGCTCGATGCCGCAAGCTGCCTGAACACCCAGCTGGTCTCGTCCAAGAGCGGCTACCGGGTGCTCGCGTGCGAGCGTTGCGCCGACGTCTGCAGCCGCAAGGCGATCGACTACGACATGCGACCCGAGATCATCGAGCGCGAGATCGGCGCGATCGTCGCCGCCACCGGCTACCGGATGATGAGCGGCGAAGGGCTCGCGGACTACGGCTACGGCCGCTACCCGGACGTAGTGGACAGCCTCGAGTTCGAGCGGCTGCTCTCGGCGTCGGGTCCGACCGGCGGCGAGGTGCTCCGGCCCTCGGACGGGAAGCCCGCGCGGGACGTCGTGTTCGTGCAGTGCGTGGGCTCGCGCGATCCCGTGCACGGCTACCCGTACTGCTCGCGGGTCTGCTGCATGTACACGGCCAAGCACGCGCTGCTCTTCAAGCACAAGGTGCACGACGGACGGGCCACGGTCTTCTACATCGACATCCGCGCGGCGGGCAAGGGCTACGAGGAGTTCGTCCAGCGGGCGATGGAGGAGGAGCGCGTCCTCTACGTCCGCGGGCGCGTGGCCCGGGTCACCCAGGTGGACGGCAGGCTCGTGGTCTACGGCGCCGACACGCTCAGCGGCCAGCCGTTGCAGGTGCGCGCCGACCTCGTGGTGCTGGCCAGCGCGATGGTGCCTGCGCAGACCAACGTGGCCGCCCGGCTGCGCGTCCCGACCGACGCGTTCGGGTTCTTCCAGGAGGCCCACCCCAAGCTGCGCCCGGTGGAGACGCTGACCGCGGGGATCTTCATCACCGGCGCCGCGCACGGGCCGAAGGACATCCCGGACACGGTGGCCCAGGCGTCCGCCGCCGCGTCGAAGGCGCTCGAGCTCCTGTCCAAGACCCGGCTGCAGCGCGAGCCGACCATCGCCCGGGTCGACGAGGCCGTGTGCATGGCGTGCTTCGAGTGCGTGCGGATCTGCCCGTACCAGGCGGTCGAGAAGCACGAGGTCCGCGCGCGCGACGGGAGACTCCTGCGCGTGGTCGCCCGCGTGAACCCGGCGATGTGCGAGGGCTGCGGCGCCTGCGCCGGCGCGTGCCGCTCGAGCGCCATGGACATCCAGGGCTACACCGACACCCAGATCTTCGCGCAGCTGACCGCCCTGATGACGGGAGCGGCCTCATGACCGAGCCGACCCTGCAGGCCCGGACCGAGACCGCGGCGCCGACCTGGAAGCCGCAGATCGCGGCCATCGTCTGCAACTGGTGCACGTACGCCGGCGCCGACATGGCGGGGACGACGCGGCGGGAGTACCCGGCGAGCGTGCGCCTGCTGCGCGTGCCGTGCAGCGGCCGCGTGAACCCGTTGTTCATCCTCAAGGCGTTCGAGCAGGGCGCCGACGGCGTGCTGGTCTCGGGCTGCCACCCGGGTGACTGCCACTACGTCCAGGGCAACTACTTCGCGCGGCGCCGCTTCGCGGCCTTCCGGTCGTTGCTGAACTTCCTCGGGCTCGATCCGCGACGGGTGCACTTCTCCTGGATCTCGGCCTCGGAGGGCATCAAGTGGGCGCGGGTCGTCGGCGACGTGACGCGGGCGGTGACCGAGGCCGGCCCGCTCACCGACTGGGGCCGGGCCAGCTCGCCGGCGCAGGTCACGCTGCCCGAGCCGCCTGCTCCCCGGCCGCAGCCCGCCGCCGCGGAACTGGAGGCGGTCACCGGCCACGTGCGCGAACTCGCGGCGTCGCTGCTGCGCGAGGGCAAGGTCTCGTTCGTGCTGGGCTGGGCGCCCGGCCCCAGCCCCGGCCAGACGATCCCGGCCTTCATCCAGCGGCCCGAGGACGCGGCGACGCTGGTCTTCGACACGCACAGCCACGCCGATCTCGCCGCGTTCCTGGCCGGCCCGCGCAAGGTGTCCGGCAAGGTCGCGGTGCTGGTGAAGGCCTGCGACGCGCGGGCCGCGACCACCCTGCTGGCGGAGGGCCAGCTGGTGCGCGAGGACGTGGTCCTGGTCGGCGTGTCCTGCCCGGGCATGTGGCGGGACGACCGGCTCGCGTACCGCTGCCACTCCTGTGACGGCGAGGTCGGCGCCCTCTGTGACTTCACCGTGAGTGCCGCGGGCGTGCAGCCGGGGGCGCTCCCGACCGGCGCGAAGCGGGCCACCGGGCCCGATCCGCGCGATCTCCAGAACGCGCATCTCGAGTCACTGCCTGCCGCCCAGCGCTGGGCGTTCTGGCAGGAGCAGTTCGCCGACTGCGTGCGCTGCTACGCCTGCCGCGCGGTCTGTCCGATGTGCTACTGCGGGAGCTGCATCTCCGAGCAGCACCGCCCCCAATGGGTACCCACCTCGATCGACGGCCGTGGCAACACGGCCTGGAACCTGGTCCGCGCCTACCACCTGAGCGGCCGCTGCGTGGGCTGCGACGAGTGCGAACGCGTGTGCCCGGCGAACATCCGCCTCGACCTGATCAACCGGCGGCTGGCGCTGGAGCTCGAGCAGCGGTTCGACTATCACGCGGGGACGGACCCGGAGGGGGCTCCGCCGCTCGCCACCTTCCGGCCCGACGACCCGCAGGAGTTCATCTACTGATGGGCACTCCTTCGGCAGGACAGATCCACCGCCTCGGGCGGGACCAACTGGCGTCGTGGGTGGACGCGCTGCTCGGCGAGCGCAAGCGGGTCTTCGCGCCGGTCCTGCGGCGCGGACTGCGGGTGTTGCGCGCGGTGGAGCGTGCGCAGGACGTCGACTTCGCCCCCGGCCGGACCCGCTGGTCGCCCAAGGAGTTCCTGTTCCCCCGCACCGAGACGCTGTTCTCCTATGAGAACCGCGACGGGGTGCCGGTGCTCGCCGATCCGCCGGCGGACGATGTCCCCCGGATCCTGTTCGGCGTGCAGCCCTGTGACGCCGCCGGCCTGGTGCGCCTCGACTCCATCCTGCTCCAGGATCCCTTCTACGCCCGGCGCCGCGAGCTCACCACGGTGGTGGCCATCGCCTGCTCCGAGGCCGCTCCCGAGTGCTTCTGCACCGCGGTCGGCGGATCCCCTGCCGGCCAGGAGGGCGTGGACGTCCTGCTGGCGCCGCTCGAGACGGGCTGGGTCGTCCGCGCCCTGAGCCCGAAGGGCGAGGCCCTCCTCGCCCCGCGGCGGGGCGGCTGGGAAACGGCCGCCGCGGGTGACTGGGAAGCCGCCCTCGAGCAGGCGGGCCGCGTGGCCGGAAGCATCGGCCGCCGCGAGCTCCCCGCCGCCTGGGCGGAGAAGCTCGAGCAGAGCTTCGCCGACCCGATCTGGGACGAGCTCGCCCGTCGCTGCGTCGGCTGCAGCATCTGCGCCTACGTCTGTCCGTCGTGCTCCTGCTTCGACGTGGCCGACGAGGGCAGCGACGCCTGCGGCTCGCGCTGCCGCACCTGGGACAGCTGCTCCTTCCGCCTGTTCACCCAGCACGGCTCGGGACACAACCCGCGCGCCACGCAGCCCGCGCGGTCGCGCCAGCGCGTGCTGCACAAGTTCGCGTTCTACCCGCTGCAGCACGGCGGCCGGGCGATGTGCGTCGGCTGCGGCCGCTGCATCCGGTCCTGTCCCGTGGGGATGGATATCCACGCGGAGGTCGTCGAGGTGATGTCCGGGAGACCGGAGAAGGAGGCGGGGGATGTCCAGCGCTGAGACCGCGGCCGGCCCGGCGCGCGCTGCCGCCGGCACGGCCGGGCCGCTCGAGAGCCCGCTCAAGCCGCGCCTGATGCGCATCGTCGAGGCCTGGGACGAGACGCCGGACGTGCGCAGCCTGCGGCTCCAGCCGGTCGACGACGGCCCGCCGGTGCGCTGGCTGCCCGGACAGTTCGGCGAGTTCTCGGTGTTCGGCGCGGGCGAGGCGGTCTTCACCATGGCGAACTCGCCGTCGCGCGGAGAGTTCGTCGAGTGCGGCTTCCGCGCCCTCGGCAAGGTGACCTGGGCGCTCCGCGACCTCGCGGTGGGCCAGGTCATCGGCTACCGCGGCCCCTACGGGAACTCCTTCCCCGTGGACTCGTGGCGGGGCAAGGACCTGGTCTTCATCGGCGGCGGCATCGGCACGGTCGCGCTGCGCGCGCCCCTGCAGTGGGTGCTCGACCACCGCGGCGATTTCGGCGAGATCGTGGTGCTGAACGGCGCCCGCAGCGTCGCGGACCTCTGCTACCAGAAGGAGATGCCCGCCTGGGCGGAGGTGCCCGGCGTCCACGTGGTCCGCACGGTCGATCCGGGCGGCGAGACCCCGGGGTGGGACGGCGAGGTCGGCCTGCTGCCGGCGGTGTTCGAGCGGCTGGGCCTGGCGCCCGGCGGCCGCATCGTCGTCACCTGCGGCCCGCCCGTCATGCTGCACTACCTGTTCCAGTCGCTCGAAAAGCTGAAGTTCCCGCCGGAGGACGTGGTGACCACGCTCGAGAACAAGATGAAGTGCGGTCTCGGGCTCTGCGGTCGCTGCAACGTCGGGCGCCTGTTCGTGTGCGTGGACGGTCCCGTATTCACCTGGGCCCGCATGCAGACCCTGCCCAGGGACTACTAGGAGAGGAGAGTCATGCGTTTGGCCCGCGAGTTGGAGGAGGAGCTCGGCTCGGAACACTGGACCGAGGAGGTGCTCGAAGAGGCGATCTCGCACCCCACCGAGGAGTTCCTGCGGAAGGACCGGCTTCCCCACATCTGGTGCCCCGGCTGCGGCATCGGCGTGACGACCAACGCCTTCGTGCAGGCGCTGACCGAGGCCGGCGTGGACCGCGACAAGCTGGTCATGGTCTCGGGCATCGGGTGCACCGGGCGCGTGTCGGGCTACATGGACTGCGACACCTTCCACACCACGCACGGCCGCGCCATCCCCTTCGCGCTCGGCCTGCACATGACCAATCCCGATCTCAAGATCGTGGTCGTGAGCGGGGATGGCGACCTCATGTCGATCGGTGGCAACCACCTGATCCACGCCGCCCGCCGCAACCCGAACATCACGGTCATCTGCGTGAACAACTTCAACTACGGCATGACCAGCGGGCAGTGCGGACCCACCAGCCACCACGACGCGCGCACTGCCACGACGCCCTACGGCAACACGGAGTACCCGTTCAACATGCCCCTGCTGGTCGGCTCGGCAGGCGCGACCTACCTGGCCCGCTGGACGGTCCTCGACCTGGGCCGGGTGCGGCGCTCGATGGTCGAAGCGCTCCAGCACAGGGGGTTCGCCTTCGTCGAGGTCATTTCGCCGTGCCCGATCTACTACGGCCGCTTCAACAAGCGGGGCGAGGCCGTCGACGAGCTGCGCTACTACCGGGACCATTCCGAAGTGAAGGACTTCGCCCCGCTCGAGGAGTGCAACCTGAGCCTCAGCGGGAACATCGTGGTCGGCAAGTTCATCGACAAGCAGCGGCCCACGCTCTTCGATCTGGTGGCGACGGAACAGACCCAGCGGGCCCAGGCCCGGAAGAAATAGGAGTCGGCGATGGATGCGAAGAAGAAGCACATCGAGGTGCGGTTGAGCGGCTTCGGCGGCCAGGGCCTGGTGCTCGCGGGCATCGTGCTCGGGCGCGCGGCGGCCGTCCACGAGGGCCGCAACGCGGTCATGGCCCAGAGTTACGGGCCCGAGTCGCGGGGCGGCGCGTCCTGCGCCGAGGTCATCATCGACGACGGCGACATCGACTACCCCCACGTGATCGCCCCCGACGTCGTGCTCGTGCTCTCGCAGGAGGCCTACGTCAAGTACGGGAAGAACCGCGACGCCGGCGTGCTGATGATCGCCGAGAAGGACATCGTCGAGCTCGACCCCGTCGCCGAAGCGGGCCGGAAGGTCCTGCGCGTGCCCTTCACCGCCATCGCCGAGAAGGTCGGGCGCCGCATTGTGCTGAACATGGTCGCGCTGGGCTTCCTCTGCCGCGCGACCGGCGTGGTCAGCCGCGAGGCCCTGCGGGAGGCGATCCGGGCGTCGGTGCCCAGGGGCACGGACGAGCTGAACCTGCGCGCCTTCGAGGCCGGGCACGATTATTCCGAGGGTCCGGCGGAGGCCGTGCGATGACGCAGCAGACCCTCGCGCCCGGCCACCAGGCCACCGATCACGAGGCGGAGGACCGGCCGATCCGCGAGATCGAGCGGCAGAGCGAGCAGAACCTCTGGGCCTGCTACCAGTGCGGCCGCTGCACGGCGGACTGTCCGTTCTCGCTGACGCCGAGCCTGGCCGTGCGGCTCCTGCAGCTCGGGCAACTGGACGAAGCGCGCAAGCTGGCCACGACCTGGGACTGTGCGAGCTGCTACTCCTGCCAGACCGGGTGCCCCAAGGGCGTGAGCCCGGCGCGGCTCATGAAGGCGCTGCGCGCGCTCGACGGCGGCCAGGCCCCCGCCGTCTTCACGCGTCCCGCCGACCTGCTGGGCCGCAACGGGGATCCGCTCCCGCTCCAGCCCGCCGCACGGCCCCGCTGGGCGCCGCGCGCCCGGCTCGCCGCGTGGACCCGGCGCATGCGCGCACACGCGCTGGCCTCGATGCCGCGCGCGTTCCCGCTCATGAGCGCGATCGCGCCGCTCAGCAACCGGATGATGAGGCTGCCGGGCGCGCGGCAGCTCGCCCACCTCGTCCTGGGCGTGCACCGCGACCGCCAGCTGCCGAAGTTCGCCGCCCAGTCGTTCCCGGCCTGGTTCGCGCGCCATCAGCCGCTCGGCGACGGCCGGCGCGGAGCGGTGATCCTGTTCCACGACGAGTTCATGGACTACAACTACCCCCAGACCGGCATCGCGGTGACCGAGATCCTCGAGCGGGCCGGCTACCGGGTCGAGCTGTTCCGCGGCGTCTGCTGCGGCCGGCCCATGATCTCGAAGGGGTTCGAGGACGGCGCCTCGGTCTGCGCCGTGAAAAACGTCCCCATCCTGCACGAGGCCGCGAGCCAGGGCGTGTACATCGTGGGCTGCGAGCCGTCCTGCCTGCTCACCCTGCGCGACGAGTACCTGCACCTGGTGCCGCAGGGGCTCGAGGCTCAGGCCCGCGTGGTCGCGAGCCAGGCGTTCCTCATCGACGAGTTCCTGGTCATGCTGCACGCCAAGGGAGAGCTCAAGCTCACCTTCCGCCCGGCCGACACGCTGCGGCCCGTGCTGTTCCACGGCCACTGCCACCAGAAGGCCTTCGCGGACGCCACCAAGAGCGTCCAGTTGCTCGAGCTCGCCGGCTACGACGTGGAGTTCCTCAACGCGGCGTGCTGCGGCATGGCCGGACTTCACGGTTTCGAGAAGCGGCACTTCGAGGCCTCGCGCGCCGCCTGCGAGCGTTCCGTGCTCCCGGCCGTGCGCTCACGGCCCGACGCCGACCTCGTCATCATGGGAGTCTCCTGCCGCCAGCAGATCGAGCAGTTCGCCGCCCGCCCGGTCCGCCATCTCGTCGAAGCCGTGCGCGACGCCATCGCCTGACGCGCCCCGCGCCCCGCCCGTCAGCCCGGTGGCCGCCGCCGCGCGTGGATGGCGCGGTCCAGCGCCTCCAGGAAGTTCGAGCGATCGCGCGGGTCGAAGGGCGGCGGACCGCCTGATTCGATCCCGGCGCTGCGCATCTCGGAGAGCAGGTTCCGCGTCGCCAGCGCGTCCCCGATGTTCGACTCGGTGAACGGCCGGCCGGTCGTGCCCAGCACATACGCGCCGGCGGCGAGGCAGCGGGCGGCGAGCGGGATGTCCGCCGTGATCACGATGTCGTCGGCCACGACGTGCGCGACGATCCAGTCGTCCGCAGCGTCGAAGCCCTGGTCCACGACTTCGAGGACGATGTCCGGACCGCCCGGGATCCGCATCCAGGAGCCCGCCACCAGGGTCACGCCGAGGCCGTAGCGCTGCGCGACCCGGTAGACCTCCTGCTTCACCGGGCAGGCGTCCGCGTCAACGTAGATGCGCAGGGTCGGGCCCTCCCGGGGTCACGGTCCGACCGCCGCGCGGACGGCCGAAGCGCTCCCGCATCCGTCAGCGCGGCAGGTCGAGCGACGCGGACGCCTCGCGCAGCACCTCGGCCGAGCGCAACAGGTCCGCCCGCTCCGTGTCCGTCATCTCGGGCTCGAGCACCTGCTCCGCCCCCGCCGGGCTCAGCACCGTCGGCAGCGACAGGGCCACACCGGTGAGACCGAGCGCGCCCTCCTGGACCCGCGCCACCGTCAGCACGCGCCGGGCGCCGCGCAGCATCCACTTGAGCAGCGTCGCGGTGACCAGCCCGATGGCGTGCGTGGTCGCCCCCTTGCGCCGGATGATCTCCTGGCCCGCGCCGCGGACCTCCTCGGTCACGCGGGCCTGGCGCCCCTCGTCCCAGCCGGCCCAGTCGCGCAGCGGCAGCCCTCCCACCCGCACACCCGACCACAGCACCACCTCGGAGGCCCCGTGCTCGCCGACGACCTGGCCGTGGATCGAACGGGGGTCGAGATCGAGTTCGCGCCCCAGGATCTGCCGCAACCGCGCGGAATCGAGCATCGTGCCCGTGCCGATCACGCGGGAGGCCGGGAAGCCCGAGGCCCGCGTCATCACGAGGGTCATGACGTCCACCGGGTTCGTGACCATGACGATGATGCCCCGCCCACCCTGCAGCTGCCGGCCGATCCCGGTCACGATCCCCGCATTGGTCGCCAGCAACTGGAGCCGCGACTGCCCGGGGGCGCGGCCAACGCCCGCGGTGACCACCACCGCGTCGCAGTCACGCATCTCCGCGATCGTGCCGGCGCGCACGCGCGCCGTGGGGTAGAACGCCGAGCCCTGGAGGAGGTCCATGGCCTCGCCCTCGGCGACGTCCGGCCGCGCATCGTTGAGGATCAGTTCGCCCGCCGCTCCGAAGTGGAGCAGCGAGAGGGCGGTGCTCATGCCCACCCCGCCGGTGCCGATGATGCCGATCTTCACGCGCATGAGTGGGTCCTCGATTCGCTGGAGGTGTGCGGACGGCTGCGGCGGGGAACATAGCGCAGAATGGCCGTGGCGAGCGACCGGCGCACGAGGGCGGCCGGGAGGTGGCCCTCGCCGATCGTTGCGGGCACGAGCCGCCGGGAAGCGGGCGCCCGCGGGAGGATGAAAGGGCGGTGAGGCCGCGCGCCCGCCGCCCGGCGTCGCTGGGACGCCGTCGGGCGGCGGGCGCTTCGCGCCTACTTGAGCAGCAGCATCTTCCGCTGCTGAACGACCTTCCCGACCTGCAACCGGTAGAAGTACACGCCGCTGGCGATCCCCTTCGCGCTGAGATCGACCCGGTAGCGTCCCGCGGCCTGCGGCTGGTCCACGAGCTTCTGCACCTCACGGCCCTGCAGGTCGTACATCCGGAGCGACACCTGCTGCGCCACGGGGATCGCGTAGACGATGCTGGTGGAGTTGCGGAACGGGTTCGGGTAGTTCTGCGCCAGCATCACGGCTCGCGGGACACTCAGGTCGATCTGCTCGACGTCGGTCACGCGCACGGAGTCGGTCCCGCCGTACTGGTAGTAGCGGGCCGAGAACTCCTGCAGGTACTGGTTGGCGATGTCGGGATCGTGGAGGATGAACGTGTTCTCGTTGTTCGAGTTCTCCGCCGAGCTCGACCAGTTGTGGGAGCCGGTGAGGGTCACGCCGTCCCAGGTCGGGTTGTCCGCGTCCACCAGGAGGTACTTGTGGTGGAGCAGGCCCGAGCCGGTCTTCAGGTGCACGTCCACTCCGGCGGCGACGAGGTTGGCGTACTCCGAGCCCGAGTCGGTGCCGTTGTCCAGGTCCCCGCGGACCTTGAGTCCCGCCGTCTTCTGCGCGATCAGGGCGCTGGCGATGTCCGACCGGGTCAGCGTCAGCAGCTCGAAGCCGACGGAATGCTGGGCCGCGTTGATGGTGGAGATGATCTGCCAGTTCGCCCCGTCCGACGGGCTGAAATAGCACGATGCATTGCGCCCGCCGATGACGAACTTGTGCGGCGTGTCGTCCAGCTTGCGCGCCCCGAAGCGCGAGATCGCGGCGTTCGGCGTGTCGGTGCTGCTCCCCCACATCTCGTTGAACTCGAGCGTGTAGACGACGGCGAGCGACTGGTCCTGGATCTCGATGGCGTTCTGGTAATCGGCATTGGTGCCGGGATCGGTGAGGTTCCACGACCCGGTCCACACCCAGGTGCTCTCGGGTGCGCCATCGCGCGCGTCGAACACCAGGAACTTGTTGTGCATGAGCCCGGCGCCGTAGTTGATCGGGTCGAACCTGTCGTCGATCAGCGGGATCCCGCCGGCGGCGACCGTGTTGAACCCGAGCGTGTTCCGATTGTCGGCCTCGCAGATGACGCGCACCTTGACGCCCCGGTTCCTGGCGCTGACCAGGGCGTTGGCGATCGTGGTGCCCACCGTGCCGCTCATGCTGTAAAGGGCGCCGTCGATCGAGCGCTTCGCGTTGTTGATGCGCGTGACGAGCCGCGCCGGCAGGTCCTGGTTGCCGTTGGCCGGGTGGAGCCAGGCCAGGCTCGTGTTCACGCCCTGGTTGAAGTAGGCGTTGATCTCCCCCGTGACCTGCGCGGGCGAGGCGGTGCAGAACAGGCGGGTGGTCGAGAAGTTGGTGCCGTTCACGTCACCCGATCCGACGCTGTAGTGGTAGACGGTCGCCGGCGTGAGCCCGGGGAGGGTCACGTCGTGCGCGGTCACCGGGTTCGTGTCCACGACGCTGTCCCCGAGCGCCGCGGTGAGCCCATAGCGGACGATGCTGGTCGAGGCCACGTCCGTAGTCCAGTGCAGCTGCACCGACGCCGGCTGGAGGTGATCCTCGTAGGGCGTCGTGAGGATGATCGGGCCCGGGTGCGCGATGATGTCGTCGGGCGAGCGCGGGGAGATCTCGTAGTCGGCGGTGTACGGCGGACCGGGCGCGGGGGTGCCGGGCTTGTACTGCTTGAGGATGCCGATCACGTCGAATACGCTCGGCGTCGGCGGATAGCTGACCGGGATGTAGATGTCCGTCGTGCCGGAGGCGTCGGTGATCGTGGAGGTCACCGAGTTGTAGGCCACGCCGTTGATCCGGATCAGCCGGCCCTCGTTCGGTTCCGCGCCGTCCGGGTGGAACGTGGCCTCGACGTCGGCGCAGGTGACGACCAGGGGCTCCGGAACCGGCCGGCCCGTGGTCAGCACCTGGAGCGAGGCCCAGTCAGGCTGGAGCTCCGTCAGACCGCGGAACTGCGCGATCGACCCTGTGACGAGGACGCTGTCGCCGGCCACGAGCGTGACCGGAGGCAGGCCGTACGCGAAGCAGTCGATGCCCGCCGTGCCGTCCTGCACGTAGAAGTCGGTGTTGGTGGCACCGGTCCAGTTCACGGTGACGGTCCCCGAGACGGTCACCTCGGAGCCGACGCCGAACGGCGCCGTCGCCACCCCGTTGGCGTCGTTCACGTGGACGCTCACGATCGGGACCAGCTTCAGCGCGCGGACCTTCGGCTGCCGGACGACCTGGGTCAGCGTACCGGACGCGACAGCAGTCCGCAGCGTGAAGGTCCAGGTCCCGCTGCTGGCCGGCGCGGTCAGGTTCGATACGGTCACAAGACCGCTGTCCGCGGTGGTGACCGCGGCGCCGGTGACGAAGAGGGTGTCACCGACGATCGAGGGCGTGGCACTGGCGAAGGCTGTTCCCGACAGGGCGACGTCCGCCAGCAGGTGAGACCAGGACCAGTCCGACGGGACCAGGATCGCCAGGTCCGTCAGCGTGTAGGCCGAATCCTGGGCGACGGAGAACGCCAGCGACGGGACAGCGTGCTCGGTGAAGACCGTGACCGGCGCGGCGCTGCCGCGGCCGGTCCCGTTCCCACCGGCAGCGAAGGCGGGCTCGGGAGGGTTGCTGCTGTTCTGGGGGTGGCGGCCGTAGGTCTGTGCGACGAAGTCACTGCCGTTGACGTTCGTGTCCTGCCCGTTCCCGGCGAGCTCTTCCGCACCACCCGCCGCGAGAGAAACCGCGGTGGAACCTGCGGTCGCCTTGCGCTCGACGCTGTTGCCGTTGGCGCTCGTACCGTGGTTCGGCGCCGCCACACCGCCCTCGGGATTGACCGCGCTCCCCCAGCCCACCTTGTCCACCTCGACGGCCGAGGCGTCGATGATGCGCTCGTGGCCGTTGTCGGCCATGCCCTGCCCCGAGCCCCAGAGCGATGAGGTGTAGTCCGGGGTGACCGAACCCACGTAAGTGTTGTTGGCGATCAGGAAGAATCCGTGGGCCGGGATGAGTGTGTTGGCCAGCAGGATGGCGCGATCGCTCCACGTACTTCCGTTGGTCGCGGAGGAGTACTGGAGCTTCCAGCCGCCGATGTTGATCGCGTTGTCGGTCGGATTGTACAGCTCCACGAACTCATCGGTGGCGGCCGCGGGACCGCGGGTGGCGAACTCGCTGATGACGACGTGCGTGGCGGCGGCCAGGGCCCGGGGCACCGCGACCGTGAGGGAGGCGAGGATCGCGAGGCCGACGAGAGCGCAGGAAAGACGGGGCAGGAAACGCATGAGCACTCCTCGTGGGAGATGGGAAAGGCATCCGCCGTGTCCCTCAAGCCTATCACGCGGGGGGGCACCCGACCACGCCTTCCCCGGCCAGTCCGAGGTTGGCTTCCAGGACGGCCCAGACTCACGCGGAGTGCGCCCGAGGGCGCTCCTCGCGCCGCCCCGGGGACCCGCGACGCGCACGCCTACCGCGTCTCCGCCAGCATCCCCCCTACCCCACGCAACTCCACCGCCACCTCGTCCATCTCCGCGAGATCGGGCGCCACGCCGTGCGCGCTGTGCTCCAGCGCGTAGCGCACGCCCTCCTCGAGGTTGCACAACCCGCCCGCCCGCAACTCGGCGGCGACCAGGGGCACGCCGCCGCGCGCGAGCTCGGTCAGCGTCTCCACCGGGCGCGGCTTCATCCCCAGGCCCCGCGGGTTCACCGGGCCCACGATGAAGTCGGGTTCCACGCCCCATTCGCGCAGGCGCTGCAGCAGCAGGCCCGGGTTGCGGGTCTCGAAGCCGGCGGCGGCGTTGAAGCGCGCGTGCACGAACCGCGGCAGCGACTCGAAGAAGGCGCGGTGGTCGCCCGCCAGCGCGGCGTCGGTGAGTGGCGCGGCGATGACGATGCCGGTCACGCCCCGGCGCGGAAGCAGACGGGCCCCGGCCTCGAGCAGCACGGGCGCGCGCGCGGCGAAGTCGCCACGGCGGAACGTCGAGAGCCGCAGGACGCCGGTCAGGTGCATGCGCAGGCGCGCGACGAGGCCTGCGTCCCGGCGCGTGCGTGCGATCAGCGGCTCCACGCCGGGCTCGAGCATGCGGTAGGCCTGCGGGCTCAGCGCGGGCAGGACGGCGTAGATGGGCACGACGCGCTCCAGTTCGGCGAGCGCCGTGCGCAACGCCGGCGAAGGCGCGCCGAGCACGCCGGCGGCCCCCGCGTCCACGGCCTTCACCAGGGTCACGGCCAGCGACTCCGGCTCGCGGAAGCGATTCTGGATCTCGAGCAGGCGCTCGCGCGGGGCGCGCGTCACACCGTCGAGCGAGCGGACCGAGAGCAGCAGGCGCGGTGCGGCGTACGTGCGCTTCATGACGCCACCTTCACGCGGATGCCACCGGCCGCGGCGGAGCGGTAGAGCGCGTCCATCACGCGGTGGGTGTCCAGCGCGGCGAAGGCCTCGTTGGGCGGCACCGGGCCGCCGGCCACCCAGTCGAGGAACGCGGCATCGTGCGACCAGAGCGTCTCGCCACCGAAGTCGAACCGCGCGGGCGCGTCGAAATCGGCGTCCCGCAGGCGCGAGTAGCCGGCAGGGAAACCGGCGCCCGCGCGCGTGAGATCCAGTTCCAGCGCCTCATCCGAGGCCAGCAGCTTGCCTTCGGGCCCGTCCAGTTCGATGACGGTCGAGGCACGCGAGTAGCCGGGCACGCTCCAGGAGCAGTCGAACCCGACCTCGGCGCCATCGGGCAGGGTCATCATGCCGTGCAACTCGTCCTCGACCGCGCCGTAGAGCAGGTTCCAGTCGGCGCGGACCTCGACCGGCACACCCAGCATCCGCACCAGCACGAACAGCAGGTCCGAGCCGAGATGGGCCACCACGCCGCCGGCCACCCGGCGCGGGTCGAGCCGGCCGGGGCCGCGGCTCGGGCGCGGCGCGAAGACGCGCGAGACGAACATGGCCGAGCGGGCGTGCTGCACGGGGCCGAGCACGCCCTCGCGCACCACGTCGTGCACGCGCGCGAAGACCGGCTCGAAGGCGAGCGGGTGCCCCACGGCCAGCGGGATGCGGCGCTTCGACGCCAGCAGGACGAGCGCTTCGGCCTCTTCGAGCGTGCGCGCCATCGGACGCTCGACCAGCACGGGGATGCCCGCCTCGAGCACGAGCTGCGCCATGCGGGCGCGTTCGTGCTGCGGGGCGCACACCACGACCGCGTCGGGGCAGACCTTCTCGAGCAGGCGCTCGACGCGGGCGAAGGCGGGCACCTTGAAACCCATGCCGCGCAGCGCGGCGCGGGCGGCGGCGCGGGGGTCGGCCACGCCGGCCAGCTCGCAGCCGGGGACATGAGAGAGCATGACCGCGTGCGCGACGCCGGCACGTCCGAGTCCGACCACGGCCACGCGCTGGGTGGCAAGGGGAAGCGCGGTGGGACCGTCGGGTGGGCCAGCCTTGGCGCTCATGCTCCTCCTGTGCCTCGCGCCGGTCGGCGCGACGGTGGCCGGACGCCCGGGCGCCGGCCTGCGGAATCCATTCCCAGATGGCAACGCCCACAGGCTACACGCGCGCCGCCGCCGCGGCAATGCGGCGGTCGGGGCGGATTTTGGAATGGACGGCCGGCGACGGGCTGATACAATCATCGCGGTCATCACTCGCCCGCCCTCCCCCGGGGATGGAGACCGCGATGAGGCTCCACCTTCCCTTGATCCTGGCGTCCGCGCTCCTGCTCGGCCTCCCGCCCACCACCGCCACCGGAGAATCGACGACCGTGAGCGGACAGGCCGCCACGCTGGCCTACTCGACCCGGATCCATTCGGGCACCCTCCTCGGGGTCACGATCACGAACTACGGCTTCCTCGGAAACAACCATGTCTCCCGCTCGGCCTCGCTCGAGTACCCGCTGGGCTCGGGCTACGAGCACCTGACGCGCGGCGGACTCTGGGTCGGCGCGCAATCGGTCGACGGCTACGGCGCCTTCTCCGGGGTCACCACCGCCTGTATCGACGGGCCGCCGGGGGTCAACCCGCAGTCCGGCTCCGAGTTCACGCCCGGGGACCAGCCGATCCTGGTGCGCTCGAGCCGGCCGACCAGTCCGTACTACGACCCGCAGGCCCGGAGCGAACTGGACTACGTCGGCTCGTTCACCGACCTGCCGGCACGCAACATCTCCAACAGCGATGCCAGCCACCCGCTGAACCTGCTGGTGCGGCAGGAGGTATACGGGTGGTCGTTCGGAGACCTGCAGCACGCGCTCTTCCTGCGCTACGTCATCCGCAACCAGGGCAGTGCGGCACTCACAAACCTCTGGGCCGGGCTCTACACGGAATTCGCGAGCGGCTGCAGGAAGTGCTACGTGAACTGGCCCCCAAGTGCGAGTGATCCCAGCGGCGAGGGTGGGTGGTACTCGAAGAAGTGGATCCAGTACGACGCCCCATTGCGGTTGCTCCGCGAGCACTACTGCCGCAACCAGCCCGTGCCGGGCGGCTGCAACCTCGCCCACGTGCCCGCGTGGATGGGGGTCAAGCTCCTGGGCGTGAGTCCGGGCTCCCTGGCGGAAGCCGACAAGCGCGTGACCCTCGCCGCCTGGTCCTGGTCGCCGGGCAGTCCCTTCCGCGATGAGGATTCCGAGCGCTACGCGATCATGAGCACAGGGCTCATCCAGTCACTCGCCGGTGACAGCCTGCAGCCCGTCACCGGCGACCCCGTCGAGTTGCTGGCCGCCGGCCCGTTCGCTACGGTCGCCCCCGGCGACAGCGTCATCGTGGACTTCGCACTGGTCGGGGGCGCCGAGATCGCCGACCTCCAGGGGCACGCGAGCCTCGCCCAGCAGTTCTACGACAGCGGATTCGACATCGCAGTGCCGGTCGAAGCCTCACTCGTCTCGGCCGAAGCCGAGCCCGGGCTCGTGCGGTTGCGCTGGTACACGACGCAGGCGGCCAGCGGGCGCTGGACCGTCGCGCGCGCCGAGGCCGGCGCAGACTGGCGGACGCTGGGCGCGGCCGCTGCCGAGGGGACGGACTACGTCGGCTTCGAGGACCGCAGCGTCGCGGCGGGTCGGCGCTACGGCTACCGGATCGAGACCCCGGACGGCGCGGCCTTCGGTGAGACCTGGGTCGACGTGCCGGGCGCGGCCAGCTTTGCGTTGCTCGGGGTCCGGCCCCAGCCGGCGGGGCCCGGCGATCTCAGGGTCGTGTTCTCGCTCGCGGAGGCCGGGCCCGTCCGGCTCGAGCTCTTCGATGCGGCGGGCCGCTGCGTGCG
Source organism: Candidatus Eiseniibacteriota bacterium (assembly GCA_025357055.1). Classification (GTDB taxonomy): domain Bacteria; phylum Eisenbacteria; class RBG-16-71-46; order RBG-16-71-46; family RBG-16-71-46; genus JANXPZ01. Next base: position 30,824 of record JANXPZ010000058.1, read on the forward strand.
CTCGCGGGACCTCGGAACGCTCGAAGCCGGTTCCCATCACGTGAGCCTCGAGCGCGACGCACGGATCGGTGCCGGGATCTACTTCGCGCGCCTCACCCAGGGCGGACGGCAGGCTTCGCTGCGGGTGGTCGTGCTCGACTGACCGCCGTTCCGGCTTCGCTCCTACCTCAGGTCTTCGCCGCCCCGGGCGCGTGTTCGGCCAGCAACTTCTCGGCGTACTCCCGGCCCTTCTCGAAGGCCTTCATGTTCAGCTCTTCGGTGCCTGCCGGGACCGAGTGGCGCAGCGCCTCGCGCATGGCCTCCATCGGCACCAGCTTCGTGATCGCCGAGAAGAACCCCAGCATCACCACGTTCTGCACCAGCACCCGGCCCAGCGCCTCGGCGAGCTGGGTGGAGGGGATGCCGTAGGCGCGCTGCGTGGGCTTGACGACCGGGTGGACCAGGTTCGCCTCGTAGACCACCACGCCCTCGTCCTTCAGCTCGTCCTTGTACAGCTCGAAGCCCTCGGCCGACATCGCCACCAGGACGTCGGGATGGCGCACGTACGGATAGAGCACCTCGGTCTCCGACATCGCCAGCGTCGCGCTGCACGCGGAGCCGCGGGCCTCGGGGCCGAAGCTCTGGATCATGGCGGCGTGCTTGCCGGCGTGAACGGCCCAGGCCCGCCCGATCACGGTGCTGATGAGCACCACGCCCTGCCCGCCGTAGCCGGTGACGCGGACCTCAGTCCTGTCCATGGAGCATCCCCCCCTCGGGCGGCATCGGCACGTACTGGTCCCCGAGAGCGTCCCGGTAGTGCGCCTCCATCGCCTCGAGGAACGTGGGCCGCTCCTCGTCCACGAACTTCCCGCAGATGATCTTGCTCTGGAAGTCGAGGTCCAGCTCGCGCGTGTCGGCCTTGTTCCTGATCTCGAAGTTGTCGCGGTAGTAGGTCATCAGGTCCAGCCCGGTCCCGAGCTTGTTGAGACGCGCGTACAGGGTCGAACAGGGCGCGATCACCTCGATGAAGCGGAAGCCCTTGCGCTTCAGGGCCTCGGTGAAGGTCCGGGTCATTTGGGCGGTGTGCATGCTGGTCCAGCGCGCCACGTAGGTGGCCCCGCAGGTAACGGCCAGGTGCGGCAGGTTGAACGGCCGCTCGAAGTTGCCGAGCGGCATGGTCGAGGAGCGCGCGGTCAGCGGCGTGGTGGGCGCGTTCTGCCCGCCGGTCATGCCGTAGATGAAGTTGTTCACCAGGATCACCAGCAGGTCCATGTTGCGCCGTGCCGCGTGGATGAAGTGATTGCCGCCGATGCCGATCAGGTCCCCGTCGCCGGAGAACACCGTGACGTTCAACTCGGGCCGCCCCAGCTTGAGCCCGGTCGCGAAGGGCAGCGCGCGACCGTGGGTCGAGTGGAAGCTGTCCATCTTCACGTAGCCCGCCACCCGCCCGGTGCAGCCGATGCCGGAGACCACGCTCACCTTGTCGAGGTCCAGCTTCGAGCGGCCCAGCGCGGTCCCGTAGCACTTCAGCACCGTGCCGATGCCGCAGGTCGGGCACCAGATGTGCGGCATGCGGTCCATGCGGATGTAGGGGGTGATCGGGTGTTCCCGCGCCTCGGGCGTGCCCAACTGGATCAGCGGGCTCATCGTGCGGCCTCCAGGATGGCCCGGCAGATCTCTTCGGGATCGTGAACCCCGCCGCCGGCGTGCGGGACCCCGGTGGTGATGGCCCGGCCGGCCGCGCAGCGCTCCACCTCCAGGGACATCTGCCCGAAATTGATCTCCGGGACCACGAAGGCCTTCACCACGCGGGCCAGCTCGCGGATGCGCGCCTCCGGGAAGGGCCAGCACACCACCAGCCGCAGCGTGCCCACCCGCGCTCCCCGCTCGCGCGCCATCTCCACGCCCAGCTGCGCGACGCGCGAGGTGATGCCGTAGCTCACCACCACGACGTCGGCGCCGGCGGTCTGGTCCTCCTCGACGCGGATGATCTTGTGCGCGTTCTTCTGGATCTTGTCCACCAGGCGCCGCACCAGCACCTGCTGCGCCTCGACGGTCATCGTCGGGTAGCCGCGCTCGTCGTGGGTGAGGCCGGTGGTGTGGAAGCGGTAGCCGTCGCCGGCCCGGATCATCTCGGGCACCAGGCTCTCGTCGGCGCGGTAGGGCAGGTACTCGGCCGGGCTCTGCTTCGTCAGCCGGCGCGGCACGATCTCGATCTGGTCGGCCGGCGGGATGACCACCTTCTCGGTCATGTGGCCGACGCACTCGTCCATCATCATCAGCACCGGCACGCGATAGAGCTCGGCGAGGTTGAAGGCGTCGATGGTCAGGTCGAAGGCCTCCTGCGGCGAGCGCGGGCTGAGCGCGATCACGCCGTAGTCCCCGTGCGAGCCCCAGCGGGCCTGCATCATGTCGCCCTGTCCCACCATGGTCGGCAGGCCGGTCGAGGGCCCGGCCCGTTGCACGTCCACGACCACCACCGGGGTCTCCATCATCGCCGCCAGGCCGATGTTCTCCATCATCAGGCTGAAGCCGGGGCCGCTGGTCACGGTCATGCACTTCGTGCCCGTCCACGAGCCGCCGACGACGGCGGCCATGCTGGCCAGCTCGTCCTCCATCTGGATGAAGATGCCGCCCACGAAGGGAAAGCGGCGTCCGATGCGCTCGACGATCTCGGTGGAAGGGGTGATCGGGTAGCCGGCGACGAATCGGCAACCGGCCGCCATGGCGCCCTCGCCACAGGCGAAGTCACCGTCCAGGTAGTGCGTGCCGGCCAGGACTCCACGCGGATCGGCCGGCACCGGGCGGACCCCGGAGGCCTCGAGATAGTGCGCGCGCATCACCTGGTCCCCCCGCTCTCTTCGTCCGGCTCGGCCCCGGGCGCGCCCACGGTGAAGATGGCGAAGTCGGGGCAGATCATCTCGCAGAGGTCGCAGTTCTTGCAGCTCTCGGGATTCACGACCTTGGGAGGGTGGTAGCCCTTCCGGTTGAACGCCTCGGAGGAGACGAGCACGTGCCGGGGACAGAACTCGACACAGAAGCCACAGCCCTTGCACCAGTCCGCGATGATGCACAACTCGCCGTCCGGCACGGGAACGCGCTCGACGTCCGGCACCTTGCTCTGGGGTTGGTGCTCGATCCCCTCGATCGGCTTCATCCGCTCCCTCCGCGACCCTCTCGTCCCGCGAACCGTGGCGCCCGCGGGGCCAATGCCAAAGCGGGGCCGCCCGGAAGCAGGGCCTGACGACGACTCGCCGGGTTCAGCCATGCAAAATACAGGCCCTGTTCTGATGCGCGTCGGGGGCCGGACGATGCACGGACGCGCAGGAGCCAACGACATGGGGAGAGCGGGCTTGGGATGCGACTCGATCCGGACCCACCGCGCCGGCAGAGAGCGGTCCGCGGCGCACGGGCCTGTCATGCGACAGCCCGGGTCGGTGACATGGCAGGAAAGCGGCGCGGCCCCCGGTGGTCCACCGGAGGCCGCGCCTGCCGCCTGGAAGGTCTGGGCCGGTTCAGCCCGCCATGGCGAACTTGATCTCGACGTCCTCGCGGTCTTCCGCCGTGGCGTGGAACAGATCCGCCGGAGTGAAGGCGAGCCAGCCCGCCACCCACTTGTCGGGGATCTGGGCGAGCCGCGTGTTGAAGGTGGCGACCGTGTCGTTGTAGAACTCGCGTCGGTCCGCGATCTGGCTCTCGACCTCGCTGATGCGCGTCTGCAGCTGCAGGAATCCCTGGTTGGCCTTGAGGTCGGGGTAGGCCTCGGCCACGGCGAAGATCCCGCCCAGCGCCTTGGTCAGCAGGTTCTCGGCCTCGGCACGCTGCCCCACGGTCTTCGCCCGGAGCAGCGCCCCGCGCGCCTCGCTCAGCTTGTCGAAGATGGCGCGCTCGTGCTGCATGTAGCCTTCGCAGGTCTTCACCAGCTTGGGCAGCTCGTCGTGCCGCTGCTTCAGGAGCACGTCGATGTTGGCCCACGAGCGCGCGATGGCGTTCTTGAGGGCGACCAGGCTGTTGTAGATGGAGAACCACACGCCGAGCACCGCCACGACGCCGAACAAAACCGCGACCGTTCCTAGGATCTCACCGGGATGCATCCGTCGCCTCCTGCGGGTTGCCGGCGGGGCTGCCGGCGGGGTTATCGGAACCACCGGCTCATGCTGAGCGCATGAAGCCAGTATGCGAGACCGAACAACGTGAACGCGGGCCCGCCGACCAGCTGGGCCATGGCCCGCAGGCCCAGCTGCATCGTCAACTCGCGCTCGGACTGCTGGGAGATGATGTAGGTGCTCTCATTCTCACCGCGCCGGATGACCGCCAGCGTCTCGTGATCCAGGCTGTGCAGCCGGCGGGCGCGACGGTCCTCGGTGCCGGTCGCCTCGAGTTCGTCGTCCATCGAGATCGCGACCGACTGCGGCCGCGGCATGGCGGTGCCCAGCACGTAGACGCGCTGGCCCGCCTCCAGCACGCGCTCGCGGAAGCGCAGACTGCCCAGGCGCCACAGCGCGTTCCCGGCCGGGCGCTGCTCGTCCAGGTACTGGGCGTAGACGTCGGGGAGCGAGATGCCCAGGCACTCCTCCTCGACCTGGAAGTTGAGTCGCGCCGTGGCGTCCTGCGGATAGACCAGCGCCACGCCGGTCTCATCGCGCAGGAAGAAGGGATTCCCCGAGGCGTTGCGGTGGACGACGGTCCAGCCGTTGCGCCGGGTGCGCGTGGCGATGTCCACCTGCCAGTAGGCGCACGGCCGGCCGGAGAACGGCGCCGTGAGTTCGCTGCGCGGGCTCGCCTCGCCGTTGACCTCCACGAGCCCCATGGGCATCGAGCGGATGCGCGAGGTGGGCGTGTTCTGGATGAGCCGCTGCAGGCGCAGATCACGGAAGCTGCGCCAGAACAGGACGGGCCCCGCGCCCAACGCCAGCGAAGCCCAGAACGGCAGCTCGAGACCATGGATCGCCATCGCCACTCCTAGACGTGCCCCAGCGTGCGCAGTTGGTCGGCTGCAGCGGCCAGATAGAGCAGGCCGAGCAGACTCAGCGCCGGGCCGGCGAACGCGCCCAGCGCCCGCCAGGCCGGCACGGCCAGTTCACGGGCCACGGGCGCCCGGTCGGAGACGAAGAGGAAGTCGAGGAATTCGCCCGGGCCCAGCCACAGCTCGCACACCTCCGCCATGGCGCTCGTCGCGGCCACCTCGAGCGCGCCATCCGTGCCGGTGCGCACCACCTCGAGGTCCTCCAGCTGCTGGAGCGAATGCGCCTGCCGCGCGAAACCCACGACGTGGCAGGACGAACCGGCCAGCAGCGCCCGTTCGACCAGCCGCAGCCTGCCACCCGCACGGCGCCACCACAGCGCCTCGGGGACCTGCTCGATCAGCCGGGAGAGGCTCTGGGGCAGGGGCTCGTCCGCCGCGATCTCACGCTCCGCGGTGGCGGAGAGCGACCAGCGGCCCGCGGTCGACTCCAGGCGTGCCGAGGCCCCGCGACCCGTCACCCGGAAGGGACGGCGCTCCTCGACGATCTTCACGATGGGCGCCCCGACCGTGTGCACCTCGAGCTGGAAGGCCGTGCAGGGGGCGGCCGAGAGCGGCGTGAACATGGGGCTGTCGAGCGTCACGGTGCCGTGGACGTGCACGAAACCCGCGAGATCGCCGGCCAGCGGCGTCTCGGCGAGGTCGGCGAGGTGGCGCCGAAGCCGCAGTGAACGCAGGCCGTCGCTGAAGAGCGGCGCCCCGGACACGACGGCGCCGACGGCGCACGCGAGCCCCCCGGCAGTCGGATGAACGAGCAGGGCAAGGTCCATCTCAGGGGGTTATCGGCGCGCCGGGCGCGCGACATCAGCCGGAAATGACGGCCTGGGAACGGTCTGCGGAGCTGCTCTGCCGGGGCTGGCGCGGACTACTCATGAAGCGCCAGCCGAGAGTGCGAGATGGGGCGCGGCACCAAGGCGCGCGAGCGGGCTGCACCGCAGGCGTGTCCGAAGACACGCCGAGGTGCACCCCGGTCGCGCAACGCAGGTGCCGTGCTCCAGATCGTACTCACAGGCGGCAGTCGCTTATGAGCAACTCGTCATAAGCGACTTTATGGGCAGGACCTGATTATGCGCACCTGACCTCGCAGAAGCGCCTCTGGCCGGCACGTCGAGTCGCTGTTCCTGCGCATAACGGGAGGGGTGCACCATTCCGGTTCCAACCCGGGGGGTGCACCATGACGCACATCGATTCGGCCGAGCCGTGGGTTGAACGCGGCAAGGCCCACCTGGCCGCACACGGCTACACCGCCGACGCCTTCAAGCGATTCCGCGCAACGACACGCCGCTTCCTCGCGTTCCTGCACCGCCGACGTGTCGACATCAGCACCGCCCAGTGCTCCCACGTCCGTTCGTACCTTGAGGCCGAGCGTCGCCGTTTCCGACGACGCCATGGCCGAGATCCCAACGCAGGTGGATGGCCCAAGTGCCATACGGCGCCCATCCACCTGCTTCTTCGTTTGGCGCAAGGGAGCTGGCCGCCACCTGCACCGCCGCCAGCGACGTCGCACGAACGATTCCGCCGGGAGCTGCGCGACGGCTTCCGCCACTGGATGATGGAGGTCCGCGGGCTCTCGGTCCTGACCTTCACCAAGGACTGGTATTCCGCTGACCGATTCCTGGACTGGCTTGGGAGTCGGGCAAGTCCGGCCTCGCTTCAGCGGCTTACCCCGGCGGACCTCGACGGCTTCCTCGCCTGGCGCGCGCCCGGGATTCGTCGCGCGACCCGCGTCGGCGTGTGTCAGGGGCTACGCAGCTTCCTTCGATACCTCCACGGCGCCGGCTTCATTGGCCGCGATCTGTCCGCATGCGTCACACGCCCGCCGCTGTACTGGAACGAGGACATCCCCACGGCTTTCACGGATGCTCAGGCAAAGGCGATGCTCGCCGCGACGCGCCATGATCGGTCGGCCGTGGGGCGACGCGACTACGCGATCCTCCTCCTGCTCGCGACGTACGGGCTGCGTGCCGGCGAGATCACCCGGCTCCGGCTCGACGACATCGATTGGCGGCGGGAGCGGTTCTCCATCACGCAGTCCAAGAGCCACCGTCCATCGCAGTTGCCGCTGCTGGCGCCGGTCGGGACCGCGATTCTCGATTACCTCGAGCACGTGCGGCCCCGAAGTGAGCACCGCCAGGTGTTTCTCTTCACCCGAGCGCCCTACCGGCCATTCGCCTGCGGATCCTCGTTGGGCCCCACCGTCAGGCGCTGCCTATGCCGGGCGGGGATCACTCCGGCTGGCAAGCACGGCTGCCACGCCTTCCGCTACGCCCGGGCGGTCAGCTTGTTGCGCGCCGCCGTCCCGCTCAAGGCGATCAGCGACATCCTCGGCCACCGCTCGCCGAGTTCCACCGACAGCTACCTCAAGCTCGCTACCGAAGACCTGCGCGATGTCGGGTTGGAGTTGCCCTCGGAGGCGGAGTCATGATCGGCTGGCCGGACAGCTCGTTCGCACTCCTCAAGCTATACGTCGATCAACTCGACTATTGCGGCCCACGTTCGCGGCGGCCCTGTGCCTCGGTCCTGCGACGCTTCCAGCGGTTCGTGATGGCGCGCTCGTCGACGCCGGCCTTGTCCCGAGGAGTGATCGAAGCATGGCTGCGAGCGGGAGACGCCGTCTCGCCGCGCTCCCTCGTGATCCGACGTGCCCAGATCGTGGACACCTTTCTCGACTGGTTGGTGGCCCGAGGCCATCTGCACGCCAACCCGTTCGCGGAGCTGCGTGCGACTTGTCGTCCCCGCGGCACACGCTCGATCGTGCCCGCCCTGCTCAGTGAGGATCCCGAAGCAGCTCTGGCACAACTGCGACCCCAGCCGCGCTACGGCAGCTGCGTCGGCCCGGCACTGCGTGACCACGTCGAACGCATGCAGACCCTCGGGTACAAGTGCGACGAGAAGCCGTACCTCCGGTTCGATCGCTTTGCCCAGCGGCGAGCCGGGGCCGAAGCCGAGCCGCTCGATGGCCTGATCCATGCCTACGCCGCCGAGTCGCGCTCGCCGGCGGTCCACTACGAACATGTCCGGATCGGACGGACACTGGTGCGAGCCCTGCAGCGGGCCGACCAGCGGGCCCCAGCCCTGCCGGCATTCGACCGGATGCTGAAGCAGGCCGTGCTCCGCCAGCGCCGCCGCCCGTACATCTACTCGCGAGACGAGATCGGGCTGCTGTTGCGCACGGCGCGCGAGTTTCCCTCGCCGCACGCGCCACTGCGTCCGCTAGCGCTCTACACGATGTTCGTCCTGGGCTACTGCGTGGGCCTGCGGATGGGCGAGATCGTCGGGCTGCAGCTGCGGGACCTTCGGCCCGAGGAGAGCGCGCTCGAGATCCGCGAGACCAAGTTCTTCAAGTCCCGCCGATTGCCGATCAAGCCGACCGTCGCGACCGCCCTTGGCGACTACCTCGAACAGCGGACGCGGGCCGGACTCCCTCAGGGGCGCGATTCCCCGCTGTTCTGCCACGAGGCGGGCGGTTACGCATACATCACCGCTGAGCATCTCCTGTGCCGCGTCATCCGCGCCGCCGGCCTCAAGCCGGAGGCTGGCCGCCGCGGGCCGCGCGTCCACGACCTGCGCCACACGTTCGTCGTCCACCGCATGCTTGAGTGGTACCGGCAAGGGATCAACCCACAGAGCCGGCTGCCCTACCTCTCCACCTACCTCGGGCACCGCGACATCCACGCGACGCTCGTCTATCTCACCATCACTCAGGAGCTGCTCGGCCTGGCGAGCGAGCGATTTCGCGCGCACGGTGCGGCGCTCCTCACCGGATCCGAAGGAGGACATCATGCTCACGACCCCGTCGCTCCCGCATCTACTCCAGGCGTTCTTCCACGACTGGCTGGCCCGGCAGCGCGACGCCTCACCCCACACGATCCATGCATATCGTGACAGCTGGCGACTGTTCCTGCGCTTCGTGGCCGGACGTCGCCGACGCGAGGTGGCCGCCCTTGGCTTCGCTGATCTCACCGCGGTCGAAGTGCTCGCGTTCCTCGAGCATGTTGAGCGCGAACGGCACGCCAGCGTCACCACGCGCAACTGCCGGCTGGCGGTGCTGCGCAGCTTCTTCCTGTTCGTAGCCGCCCGCGAGCCATTCGTTGCCGAGCAGTGCGCGGCGGTGCTGAGGATTCCGACCAAGCGGGCGATGCGCCGATCGATCACCTACCTCGAGCCCGAGGAGGTCGCCGCGATCCTGGCCCAGCCGGACCGGAAGAGCCTCACCGGCCAGCGTGATCACGCGCTGTTGGCTCTGCTCTACAACACCGGGGCCCGGATTCAGGAGGCCCTCGCCCTAACGCCAAGCGCCGTCCGGCTCGATGCTCCAGCCCAGGTCCGCTTCATGGGGAAGGGCCGGAGGGAACGCATCTGCCCGCTCTGGCCCGAGACCGCCGGACTCATCGGCGCATTGCTCAGGCGCCGTCCGCGTGGCGTGGATGAGCCGATCTTCACGAACCGCTTTGGCCAACCACTCCACGCCTCGGGCGTGCGGCTTCGGCTCCGCCAGTACGTCACGGCCGCTGAGCGACTGCACCCGCACCTGCGCGAGAAGCGTGTCACGCCGCACACCTTCCGGCACACGGCGGCCGTTCACCTCGTTGCCGCCGGTGTCGACGTGACCGTGATCCAGAGTTGGCTCGGACACGCCCACCTCGACACCACGTTCCTCTACGCCCAAGCGAACGTGGAGACCAAGCGGAAGGCCATCGAGCAAGTCGATGGCTCGGTCAGAACGACACGGCCCCCGCGCTGGAAGCGGGAGCCGGCGCTGCTGGCATGGCTCGATTCGCTGTGAAGCCACAGTATCAGCATCAGCGTCGAAGCTTGTCTCGCGAGCAATCGTGCGGGGTCGGACAGCGTTGACGGGCAGGGTGCGCAGGCGTAACTTGCGAGCGATTCGTCCACCAGATGACTGCGCCGTTGTCGAAGAGGGAGCCAGGATCGTGCACGCTAAGATCCTCTTCGCCGCAGTGGCACTGTTCACAGTCGCAAGTGCCGCTTGCTGCGTGAGCGCGCGCGGCGCTGATCATCGCATCGAAGTTGATCGGTGCAAGTGGAGTGTGCTCAGCACAAGGGATCCTCGCCCTGAAGAGGTTCCCTTCGAGGAGTCTCTCTCCTATGCACCCCTCCAAGCTCAGCGCAATGAAGTGTGGGGCCCCGACTCTCTGCGCCTGATCGTCCGGACGACGAAGGGCTACTACCCCCACGTCTTCCTAGAAGATCGTCGTACGGGTCGCTCGCGCGCAGTCATCCCCGATGGGTGGTCCAACCTGCCGAGCTGGTCTCCGGACGGGAAGCTGATTGCGTGCGTGATACGGGATTCGGTTTCACGGCTGCAGTCACTCGCCGTCACGAGCCGGCGAACCGGCAGGACAATTGTCTTCGCCGAGGCGTCGAGTGTCATCGAGTACAAGTGGTCGCCCGATGCCTCAGCCATTGCTGTCTACGGTCACGCCCGAGCTACGCGCCGTATCACCTTGTTCTGGCTGCGTGCAGCAGATGGTCACTCGCGACCCGTGGATACGCTCGACGTCATCGCCGACTACGATTGCAGCTGGTCGCCCGACTCGAAGCACCTCGCGTTCTCACGACCAACGGTGATTTCCGACCGTGAAGAAGTCGTGGCGGCCGATCTCTGGATTGCTGGTGGCGAAGGACGGGCAAAGTGGTGCTTGATCGAGAGCCCGAACCAGGTCGAACTCCGACCACGATGGATCGCGAATCGGCTCTTGCGCTTCGAGGCCGCGCGGGTAAGCGAAGGTGTGGTGGGAACACCGCGCTCAGTGATCGCAGAACTCCAGTTCGCGCCGTCCACCACCGGACGGTAACGGCACCCGCCCCATAACAGGGAGGAAGTCGCCATGCGGATCATGGGCAGTAACCTCCGGAGTGTCCTTTGCTCTGCGCTCCTTCTCACCGGCATCGGCGTCGCCACCCCAGCGCGTGCCATCATCGACGCTTGGATCGATCCGGGACACGGTGCCGTTGGAAAGAAGGGCAGCTACGATCCCGGCGCGGTCGGTATCGACGGCGACCAACCGCCAAACGAGGCCGACTTCGCTTGGTTCACCGCCCTGTGGACGCAGGTGTTCCTTGACACCTACGGCTACTCGACCGCCCTCACGCGAAACGACAACGGCGTGCGGCCGGACACACTGACGCCTCGACAGCGCACTGCGGTGCTCAATGGAACGGCCGAAAATGACCTCGGCTTTCAGGACGCCAGCCGTATCATTCTCAGCGTCCACATGAACTCGACCACGAGTTCATCCGATATCGGCACAATCACGTACTGGAACCCAGCGTCCGGTCCCGGCTACACCCTCTCTGCCAACATGCGTGAGACACCGACCCCCCGGAAGTTTAGTGTAGAGGGCGAGGCGGGAAACGAGGATGTCCACGATGGCGGAGGACGTGCCGGTGGCGCTGGAGACCGAAGTGGTAGCGAAGGCCCAGCGGC
>JANXPZ010000113.1 GCA_025357055.1 Candidatus Eiseniibacteriota bacterium
GCGCGGTGCAGGAGGCGCTGCTGGCGAAGCAGGCCGGCCTGGTGCAGCGCGGCGTGGCGGTGCATTCATCCGTGGGCGCGGGCGCCGGGGTCCCGGTGCTCTTCGATTCCGGGGAGCTGCGGGAGCTCGTGATGCAGCTGCTCGAGAACGCTCTGGCTGCGCTGGACGGCGTGCCGGATCCGGAGCTCCACGTCAGCGTGCGGCTTGACCCTCTGGACGGCCGCCATGTGGTCGTGCGCGTCATCGACAACGGTCCGGGGATCGCAGCCGGGCTGCGCGAGACGGTGTTTCAGCCCGGCTACTCCTCGCGTCCCGGAGGTGGCTTCGGCCTCGGCCACGCGCGGGAGGTGGCGCGCGCCTGGCGGTGCGACCTGGTCATCGACGATCCGCCCGAAGGCCGGGGGGCGGCGCTGCGGCTGGTCCTTGCCGTGCTCTTTCCTTTCGAGGCGGGCCGCGGTGACGCCGCAGGGGAGGACCGCCGGGAGACGGCCGGCGGCCGGGCGGAGGGGAGCGCATGAGGCCGCGCGTCTTGCTGGTCGAGGACGACGAGGCGCGCGCGGCCCTGCTGGCTCGAACGCTGTCCCGCGATCACGAGTGCACGAGGGCGCACGCGGCCGATGAGGCTCTGCGCTCGTTGGCCGAAGGGGGCTGGAGTGCGGTCGTCGTGGACTACGACCTGGGACGGGACGGGACCGGCCTGCTGGTCCTCCAGGCGGCCCGCCTGTTGAGCGAGCGGACCCTCCGGATGCTCTACTCCTCGCACTTCAGCGATGCCCTCGCCCAGGACGCCGAGCGGCTCGCCGGCGCCCACGCGACCCTCGACGCGCGCCGCGAGGAGTTCCTGCTCGACCTCTGCGGGACGCTGGGGCGACTGCTCGGATCGGGCGGGAGCGCTCTGCGCGTCTCACCGTCCGTGGCTGGCAGCGGGGTCGGCCCGTGGTGCGCGCGCGCTCCGGCGTCGCTGCGATTGCTGGAGGAGCTGCGCCAGGCGTCCGCCGAGTTCGTGCCGGTCTACGTCCACGGCGAGACCGGGAGCGGCAAGCACCTGGCGGCGATGACGCTGCGGCGCTGGCGGGAGGAGTGCGGCGAGCGCCCGGCCGACGATCCCGGCAGGGAGCAGCAGGCCCGCGTGATCAGGGTCCCGCCGCTGCGCGAACGCCGTGAGGATCTCGCCGGCCTGAGCGAACGGTTCCTGGCCGGGCTTGCCGAGGAGACCGCCCAGCCCGCCCTGCGCCTCGCCGAGGAGGCCTTCACCGAGTTGCAGCAGCGGGTCTGGTGGGGGAACGTCCGCGAACTGCACGCGGTCCTGTACCGGGCGGCGCGCGCCGCCGGCGGACGGCGGGACATCGCTGCGGGGGACCTGCCGCGCGACATCGTCCCGGCCGATTCGGCGATGCAGCTGGCGAAGCACGAAGGCATGCTCCAGGCGGTGCTGCTGCACCTGCGCACTGCGGGTTCGATACGCGCCGCTTCCGAGTTGGCCGGGGAGGCGCGCCCGAACTACAAGCGGCGCATGAAGCAGCTGGGGATCCTGCGAGCCGACAGCCTGAGAGGATCCGATGGACCCGAAGAGGAATGACATGGGAGGCGCCTGCCCGGTCGGGATGCGCCCGGCCGTTCCCGGTTGCCAACCGCGAAGGAGAAGCCCAGCCATGAAGCGTCCCGTCGGCCTGATCCTGACCCTCGCCCTGCTGCTCGCGCTCCCGGCGATCGCGCGCGGCGCCGCCTCCGACCCGTGGTCGCGCTGGCGCTTCCTCCTGGGCGAATGGACGAGCGCGGGTGATCCGAATGCGGGCAGCGGTGGCTCGACGTTCGCGCTGGAGCTGGACGGGAACATCCTGGTGCGCCACAACCGCGCCGACTACCCGGCCACGCCCGGCCGCGCGGCGGTCGCGCACCGTGACCTGCTCATCGTCCATCCGGGCGCGTGCGACTCGCTCTTCCGCGCGAGCTACTTCGACAACGAGGGACACGTGATCCAGTACCGCGTCCTGGCGCCGGTGGCGGGCGGCCGGCTGGTCTTCGACAGCGACGGCCCCGGGCCGGGACCGCGCTTCCGCCTCACTTACGAGACACAGGCGGACGGTGGGCTCGAGGTCGTCTTCTTCACGGGCCCGCCGGGTGGCGAATTGAAGCGCTACCTCTCGGGCACGCTGCGCCGTTCCGAGGCGAAGCCGGCGAACTGAACGGTTCGGCTCGCTGTCCCGGTCACGTCTTCGGACCGTGGGTGGTCGGTGCGCAGCCACGTCCTGCCAGGTGCGCGACTCTCCCGCCCGAATGCAGGCGGTCCCTTCCTTCCGCCGCATCATCCCAAGGGTCATCGACCTGGGGCTCCAGCGCGTCGGCCGCGGCGAACGGGCCCTGGTTCCACGGTCGCGGGTTCGAGGTGGCCGCGGGCGGCCCGCAAAGGGACCGCCGCAGGAACGAGAGGAGATGCCCCCATGTACGTCATCCGCGAGACCTTCACGGCGAAGCCCGGCATGGCGTCGAAGCTCGCCCGGCTGTTCAGCGAGGTCATGGCCGACCAGAAGCAGATGAAGACGCGGGTGCTGACGGACTTCATCGGTCCGTTCAACACGGTGGTGATGGAGACCGAGGTCGAGAACCTCGAGGAGCACGGTCGCCGGATGAAGGAACACATGGAGAACTCGAACATCGGCGAGCGCATGAAGGGCTACACCGACCTGTACGTCTCGGGCAGCCGGGAGATCTACCAGGTCGTGGGGCAGCCGGCGGCGACGAGGCGCTGAAGGGTCAGGGCGCTGGCCGCGCCGGGGCCCGGTCGTGGACTCCGGCGGCGGCCGCCCGGCCCCCACTCGGCTCTTGACTCGCCCGTGGCCCGAGCGCACGCTTCCTGCATGCCTACGCTTCAGTGTCAGGCCTGCGGCAAGGCGGTGTCCTACGACGAGCCGATCCCGCGCGACAGCGAGTGCGAGGGCTGTCATCGAGATCTGCGCTGCTGCATGAACTGCCTGCACTACGACGTCTCGCGCAACAACTCCTGCCGTGAGACCGAGGCCGAGCTGGTCGAGGACAAGGCGCGGCGGAATTTCTGCGAGTTCTTCTCGTTCAATCGCCGCTCGTTCGTGGCGGGCAAGGGCGAGAACGCGCGCGAGGCCGAGGCCCGCGCCCGGCTCGAGAGCCTGTTCGGCGGTCCCCTCACGCCGGGTGCGATCCATCTGAGCGACGCGCGCAAGAAGCTCGAAGGCCTGTTCGGCAAGCCCACGCTCGACGAGGACGACGAGTAGCCGCACGGCGTGAGCGCCCGCCCCGGGCGCCGCAGGATCCACCCCAGGGCACTCCGAGGACGCGCCTGACAACGGCGTTGTCGCGAGGGCGGACGTCCACGGAGCCTCGATCGCGCCCCGCTGGTCGTCGCGTGGCGGCCCGGCTCTTGCTGGTCGTATGGACCTCCGGATCCCCGTTGACCGGCATAGCATATTTGCTACTATGGGGGCGTTGGGATGCCCGCGACGAGGGTCGTCTACTACCGGGAGGGCGGCTGCGCGCTGCTCCAGGAGTGGCTCGATCGGCTGTCCGTGAAGCCGAGGGACAAGTGCCTGGCCCGGCTGGAACTGCTCGAGCGGCACGGCCACGGACTGACCCGGCCGTACGCGGACTACCTCACGTCGGGCATCTACGAGTTGCGTGCCCGGTTCGGCCGGATGAACTACCGGATGCTGTACTTCTTCCAAGGTCCCGGCGTTGTCGTGGTTTCGCACGGCTTCAGCAAGCAACAAGCCGTCGTCCCGATGGGGGAGATTCGCAGGGCGATGGAACATCGGCGCCGATACGGAGCAAACCCACGGGCCCATGGCTGCACGACGGAGGGGTGAGAACATGGCACGCCGGCGATTCAAGTCCCCGGACTTGCAGCGGAGCTACGACCGGTCCGTCGGCACGGACGCCGGGCGCATCGGGGCATACGAAGAGGCGCTGGCCGACGCTGAAGTCGGCATGATGGTTCATGAGTTGCGGATCTTCGAGGGGCTCACGCAGGCCCAACTCGCCGAGCGCATCGGGACCACGGCTTCGGCCATCTCGCGCGTCGAGTCGGCGGACTACCGGGGCCACTCCCTGGCCATGCTGCGCCGCATCGCCGGAGCGGTGGGAAGGAAGGTGGCGATCCGCTTCCTGCCGGAAGACGAGAAGATCGAACTCTCTGCGCGGGTCGCGAATCGATCTCGGAGGAAGGCCGTGAAGAAGCGCGCCACCCCCGGGAAGGCTGGCCGCGCCGGGAGCCGCATGCGCCGGAGCGCCTGATGAGGGGGCGGGCGGCCCTTGCCTCAACACGCCGGGTGCGATCCACCTGAGCGACGCGCGCAAGAGATTCGAAGGCCTCTTCGGCAAGCCCACGCTCGACGAGGATGACGAGTAGCCGCACGGCGTGAGCGCCCGCCCAGGCCGCCTGCCGCTGCGGCGCCGCCCGAGGTCCCCGCTTCAGCCTCCCGCCCCGCCCGCTCGCGCCCGGTCCGATGGAGCACCGCGAAGGCGGGCCGACCCGGCGGGTCGGTGCGGTCTCCGGCGGCCGCAAACCCCTGTCCGCCTTTCCCCAGCGCCCGGTGGAAACCCGGTGGGGAACCTGCGCCCCCGCCAATCCAGCGAAATCCCCCGCAAATCGCGCCGCTGCTTTGACTTTTCAGGTCCCGGTAACCTACTTTGGCCGTTCCCCGCAGGAGGTTCCCATGATCCGAAGCATGACCGGGTACGGCTCGGCCGAGCTGGACCGCGACGGGTTGAGCCTGACCGCCGAGATCCGATCCGTGAACCACCGCTTCTGCGAAGTCTCGTTGCGCTCGCCCAAGGTGGTGAGCCTGTTCGAGGACCGCATCCGTCAGCTGGTCGCCGACCGCTTCTCGCGCGGCAAGTTCAACCTGACCATCACCTGGTCGGGCGCGGGCGAGACCGGCGAGGAGCTCAAGGTCAACGAGCTGGTGGCCGACCGCTACGTCGCGCTGCTCGAGAAGCTGCGCCTGCGCTACAAGCTGGACAGCGGGCTCGACCTGCGCACGCTCGCGACGCTGCCCGACGTCTTCGCCTGGGAGCACACCGCGTTCTCGGACGAGGAGACCTGGAGCCTGGTGAAGGACCTGGTGACCCGCGCCTGCGACAGCATGGACGTGATGAAGGCGCGCGAGGGCCAGGCGCTGGCGAAGGACTCGGTGCTGCGGCTGAAGCTGGTGCGCGAGCAGCTCGACCTGGTGGCCGAGCGCGGGCCGCAGCGCCCGCTGGAGGCCAAGGAGCGCCTGATGGCGCGGCTCAGGGTGCTGCTCGCGGACATCGAGATGGACCCGGTGCGCATCGCCCAGGAGGTCGCGATGATGGCCGACCGCCTCGACTTCACCGAGGAGTGCGTGCGGTTGTCGGCGCACCTGGACCAGTTCCACTCGCTGATCGAGGGTCCGGAGCAGGCGGGCCGCAAGCTCAACTTCCTGCTGCAGGAGATGAACCGCGAGGCCAACACCATCGGCTCGAAGGCCAACGACGTCGAGGTGGCGCGCGCGGTGATCGTGATGAAGGAAGAGATCGAGCGCCTGCGCGAGCAGGTGCAGAACGTGGAGTGAGCGTGCCCGCACCGGGTTCCGAGATGGCAGGCGCGCGACCCGCTCCGGCGGGGCCGCTGGACGCCGTCCCGTTCCGCTTCGTGCCGGGCGGCTTCCTGCTGGTGCTCTCGGGCCCGAGCGGCGCGGGGAAGGGCACGCTGGTGGACCGGCTGGTGGCCGCGCGGCCGGAGTGCGTCTTCTCGATCTCGGCCACGACGCGCCCGCGGCGCTCGACCGAGGCGGAAGGCGTGCAGTACGAGTTCGTCGCGAGGGACGAGTTCGAGCGCCGCCGCTCGGCGGGGCAGTTCCTCGAGTGGGCCGAGGTCCACAACCAGCTCTACGCCACGCCCGCGAAGTTCGTGGATGAGCAGGTGCGCGCGGGCCGCGTGGTGGTGCTCGACGTGGACGTGCAGGGCGGCGCCAGCGTGCGCCGCGCCCGCAAGGACGCGGTCTCGGTGTTCGTCTATCCGCCTTCGATCGACGCGCTGCGGCAGCGGCTGCTCAAGCGCGACACCGACGCGCCCGACGTGGTCGAGACGCGGCTCAAGAACGCCCCCGGTGAGCTGGCCGAGTGGCGTGAATACGAGTTCCTGGTGCTGAACGACGACCTGGAGCAGGCGGTCGCCCGTCTGACCGCGATCGTGGACGCCGAGCGCGTCCGCGTGCGGCGCCTGCAGCCGTCTTCCTGAGATGAGACCCACGACCCCGAACGAGGAGAAGCCCCTCTCATGACCAAACTCGCATCGCTCATCCCGCCCCGGGGCTCGAACAAGTACGAGCTCTGCATCATCGCCTCGCGCGAGGCGCGCCGGCTGAACGACTGGTCGCACCGCACCGGCGAGAACATCATCGGCAAGGTCACCGCCACGGCACTCGAGCGCACCATCCGTCAGGAGGTCCCGTTCCTCTACGAGGACGCTCCGCTGCCCGAGGCGTAGGCCCGCCGTGCTGCGCGGCCGCACCGTCCTGGTCGGGGTCTCGGGCGGCATCGCCGCCTACAAGACCTGCGAGCTGGTGCGCTGGCTGAGACGCCGCGAGGCCGCGGTGGTCGTGGTGATGACCCCGGCGGCCGAGCGTTTCGTCACGCCGCTCACCTTCGAGGCGCTCTCGGGCAACCCGGTCATCACCTCGCTCTGGGGTGAGCAGAAGCACGAACTGGTGCTGCCGGACGCCGCGCGCCGCAAGACGACCGGCAAGGTCGGGCACATCGACCTGGCCGAGGCCGCGGACGTGATGGTGCTGGCGCCGGCCACCGCGGACCTGATCGCGCGGCTGGTGCACGGCGAGGCGCCCGATGCGCTCACCACCATCGTGCTCGCGAGCCGCGCGCGCCTGGTGATCGCCCCCTCCATGGACTTCGGCATGTGGCGCCACGCGGCCACGCAGGAGAACGTACGGGTGCTGCGCCGCCGCGGCGCGGTCATCGTGGGCCCGGCCAGCGGCGAGCTGGCCTCCGGGCTCATGGGACCGGGCCGGCTGGCCGACATCGAGGAGATCGGCGCGGCGGTCGAGCAGGCGGCCGCGCGGCGCGCGAGCCTGGCGGGCGTGCGTGTGCTGATCGGGGCGGGACGCACCGAGGAGCCGCTCGACCCGGTGCGCGTGCTGACCAACCGCTCGAGCGGACGCATGGGCTTCGCGCTGGCCGAGGCCGCGCGCGACCGCGGGGCCGAGGTCACGCTGGTGGCGGGGCCGGCGAGCGTCGAGCCGCCGCTGGGCGTGGCGCTGGTGAGCGTGACGACCGCGGCCGGGATGGAGAGCGCGCTGAAGCGCGCGGTGGCCGGCGCGGGCGTGGTGCTGATGGCCGCAGCGGTGGCGGACTACCGGCCGCGGCGCGTGGCGCACGAGAAGCTCAAGCGCGGCACGGCGCCGCTGACGCTGGCGCTCGAGCCGAATCCCGACATCCTCGCGGGGCTCGCGGCGTCGCGCCGGCCGGGACAGGTGTTCGTGGGATTCGCGCTCGAGACCTCGCGCGGTATCGAGCGGGCGCGAGCCAAGCTCGCGGCGAAGCGGCTCGATCTGGTGGTGCTCAACTCGCCGGCGAAGGGCATCGGGGGCGAGACCAGCGTGGTGACGCTGGTCGAGGCGCGCACCGAGCGCAGGTTGCCCGAGCAGAGCAAGCGAGAGGTGGCCGAGGCGATCCTCGACCGCGTGCTCGAGTTGCGCGTGGCGCGGCGGAAGGCTGCGAAGCCGGCGCGGGCGGCCGTGAAGCCGGCGCGGGCCGCTGCGAAACCGGCGCGGGCGGCCGCGAATCCGAAACGGGGTGGGAAGGCACGATGAGCGGCGAGCCCAGGAAGGAGGCCGCGGCCCTGACCCGGGGCGTGCGCCGCTATCTCGAGCGCGAGCGGGCCGCGGGCAACGCGGAGCTGATCGCGCGCGTGAAGGCGACGCCGGCCGCGAAGGCGGCGCGGGCGCGCGCGGCGCTGCCGACGCCGGCCGCCGCGAAGCCGGAAGCG
>JANXPZ010000126.1 GCA_025357055.1 Candidatus Eiseniibacteriota bacterium
AGGCCATCCGCGAGGGCGTGCGCTTCGAATTCCAGGTGTGGCCGGTGGCCGTGCAGACCTCCCGGCATGCCGAGCACGAGGAGGCGATCGATGCCATCCGCGCCATGTACGTCGAAAGTGAGGACGCCAGGCCCAGGACGCGTCTGGTGGGTGTCGAGTGCGTGCGCATGCGCACCAGCGAGACTGGCCCGTCCGGGGAGCGGCGCGCGCTGCCGATCCTGAACAGCAACTTCGTCATCCCGGCCGACACGCTACTCACCGCGCTGGGCGAGGAGCCGGACCTCGGCTTCCTGCCGTCCGAGATCACGCGCAAGGGCTACGTGGTCAAGGTGGATGAGTTCGGGCGCACGAACCACCCCGGCTTCTTCGCCGGCGGCGACATCACCGGCGACGCCCGCACCGTGGCGGACTCGCTCGGCTCGGGCAAGCGGGCGACCATCGGCATCGACCGCTACCTGCGCGGGAAAGCCGGCGAGCGGGTCGCTGAAGCCGACCCGAAGGCGCTGCGCTACGGCGGCACCGGCAATTTCAGCATCACCCGCTGGCGCGCAGACGACCCCGTCCTGCGCACCGGCGAGGTGAACGAGGTGGTGCCATTCGAGCGCCTCAACCTGGCGCACTTCAAGAACGTGCCCGCCAAGCCCGACCGGCACCGCTCCTTCGAGGAGCGCCGCTCGAGCTTCGCGGAGGCCAACCTCGGCCTCACGGCCAACGAGGCGCTCGCCGAAGCGCGCCGCTGCTTCGAATGCGGCGTCTGCGACCAGTGCGAGTTGTGCCTCATCTTCTGCCCCGACCATGCCATCCAGCGCCACCCGGGGGGGCACGGCTTCACGCTCTCCGAGCCATACTGCAAGGGCTGCGGCATCTGCGTGGCGGAGTGCCCGCGCGGCGCCAAGGTGATGACGAAGGAGCGCCCGTGAAGCGGGTCCTCATGGGCAGCCAGGCCGTCGCCCGGGGCGGGCCCGCAGACCCTTGCGTGGGAGCAAGCTCGTGAGCCAGTCCGCCATCAAGGACCGGATCCCGTCCGGGGAGTGGCTGGCGTCAGGGCACCTGGCTTGCCCGGGCTGCGGCGGCAGCATCGCCATGCGGCTCGTGCTCAAGGCGCTCGGGCCCGAGACCCTCATCACGTCGCCGGCCTACGCCTGGACGATCCTCGCCGGCCCGGAACCCCGGTCGTCGCTCAGGGTGCCGCATCTGCGCGTCCGTCCCGGAGCCGCAGCCGCAGCGGCCTCGGGCATCCGCGCCGCGCTCGACGAGTGTGGCGACCGGGAGACGACCGTGCTGGCCTGGGAGGAAGCCGGCGACATGTCCAGCGCCGGCCTGCAGGCCCTGTCGGACGCGGCGGAGCGGAACGAGGACATCCTCTACGTTTGCCACGATGCCGGAGCCGGCTTGATCGCCGGCAACCCGTGCCCGCCGGCGGCCTCACTGGAGACGCGGGCGGGTGTCGATTCGAGCGGTGCTCCCATGCCCCACGCCGGGAAGGACCTGATCGGCATCCTCGCCGCACACCGCATCCCCTACGCGGCGTCCAGCACGGTGGCCCACCCGGGGGACCTCATCGAGAAGGTGCAGAAGGCCCGGGCGATCCGCGGCACCAGGTTCCTGCAGATCCTCGCGCCCTGCCCGCCGGGCTGGAAGGTCTCCAGCCACGAGACCATCGAGTTGGCGCGGCAGGCCGTGCGCACCCGCGTGTTCCCGCTCTTCGAGGTGGAGAACGGGCAGCGCTGGCGTTTCACCACGGACCATCCGGGTGACCCGGTCGAGCCCTACCTCCGCCGGCAGGGGCGCTTCGGGGCGCTGACGCCCGCGCAGGTCCGCCTCCTCCAATCCGAGGTGGACGCGCGCTGGGAGCGGCTCAAGCGGCGCGTCGAGGCGGGCGTCTAACCTCACGCTCTCATCCGCGCGCCCAGGTCGGGCCCAAATCAGGCATTGACAGCCACCCTGCGGTTGGTAGCCTGTCGTGGTCCGTACGTGGCGCCGGCCGCGCAAGTCAGCCCCGACACCGCCCCGGCGCACGAACCGCACCGGGAGGTCCGCATGGATCGCGGCAACTCGTCTCCCCTCCTGTCCTGGTTGCTGGTGCCCGTCACGGCCGCGCTGGTCCTCTCGGCCCTCAGCCTCCCCCACCAACCCTACGTGGGGCTCGTCCTGCGCGGCGACCTCGTGGTCGCAGTCGTGCCCGGCGGCCCGGCCGAGCATGCCGGGCTCGCCCCCGGGGACCACCTGGTCCCGCAACCGGGCCAACCAACCTTCACACGCTCCCCCCTCGCCAACGTGGTGCCGGGCGTGCCCATGATCCTGCTGCGTGAGCGCGGACAAGACGTCGTCGCGGTCCGCATGGTGCCCAGGGCGCTTCCCGACGGCGAGCGCCGCATGATGGCCGCCCTGCTGGCCGTGGCATCGGGCTTCGTGCTCATCGGCGGTTGGGTCTGGAGCGAGCGCCGTGACCGGCTCACGCGCACGTTCTTCCTGCTCTGCCTGGCCTTCGCCTGGTTCCTGGCACCGCTGCCACGCTGGCGCAACGAGGCCTCCGGCGCGCTTTACGACGCGTTCTACACGGGCGCGGGCCTGTACCTGCCGGCGCTGTTCATCCACTTCTTCGCCCTCTTCCCCGAGTCGGGCCAGCCTCGTGGCCGTCTGCGCTCGATCACCACCGTCGCCTACGGTGTGGCCACGGGCATCTTCGGGGCCTCATTCCTCATCATGCTGGCCGAACCCGTCTTCGGGGCCATCGCAGCGACCGCGCAGACCCTGATCGAGGGCATGGCCGGACTCTGGTTCGCGTTCGGGCTGCTGGGAGCGCTCTACGTGTTCGCCGGATCCTATCGCCGCGCGCGCTCCACGGACGCGCGGCGGAGACTGCGGGTGGCGCTGGCTGGCACCGCGCTCGGGGCCCTGCCCTTCGCCACCCTGGTCGCGGTGCGGAATCTCTCGTCCGGCGGACCGATCCCCGGCGAGCGCCTGGCCGTGATCCTCACCCTGCTCGTGCCCGCGTCGTTCGCCTGGGCGACCGGCGTGCACCGCGTCTTCGAGTTCAAGGTCGCCCTGAGGGCCGCGGTCTCCCTGGTGGTGCTCGCCGCGCTGGGCGCGCTGGTCTACGTCACCGGCGAATGGCTCGCCGCCGCGTGGCGCCGGGACCTCGGCTCGGGCCTGGCCGGTGGAGCGCTGACCTTCGTGGCCCTCACCGCCGCGGTCGCAGGGCCGGCGACCCGCTGGCTGCGCTCGCTCGGAGCACGCTTCATCCCCGACGCGGCCACGGCCACCGAACGGTTGGGCGCCAGCCCCGGCGCTCGCGGCGGCACCCCCGGCCACGTGGTCCAGACGGCCTGCCAGGCGCTGGCCGACGCCTTCCATCTCGACGGCTGCCTGGCGCTCGAGTTCGCCCCGGGAGGGCTGCGGACCGTGGCGTGCGCAGGCGTGACGGTGAGCCCTCCGCCGGAGACCGACTTCACCGCGGCCCTGCCCGAGAGCGGCGGGATCGTGGCGCTCGAGGACCTGCACCTGCGCGCGCCCGATCGCCGCGCGCTGGAGCGCGCCGGCGTGGCGTGGCTGCTGCCCGTGGAGGGGACCGTCCGGCACTGCCTGCTGCTGGGCCGGCGTCTCGGTGGCTCCTGGTTCGGGCTCGAGGACCAGCGCGAGTTGCGCCGCTTCGCCGGGCACCTCGAGGTCCTGCTCGAGAACGCCCGCCTGCGTCAGGCTGCGAGCACGCACGGCTCCATGGGTCGCGAGCTCTCGAAGGCCGGCGCCATCCAGGCGCGCCTGCTTCCGCGGCGGGTGCCGGCATTCCGTTCCCTCGACTGCGCGGCGGCCGCGCTTTCCTCGGAGTCGGTCGGAGGCGACTACTACGACTTCGTCCGCAGCCCCGGCCCGGTGGTGACGCTGGCCGTGGGGGACGCGGCGGGCAAGGGCATCCCGGCCGCGCTCATGGGCACCTGGGCGCACGCCGCCTTCCGGGACCGGGCACGTCGCGGCGCGGCCCCGGGCGAACTGCTCTCCGCCCTGAATCACGAGCTCGTGGCGTTGAACCAGCCGCAGGCCTTCGTGGCCCTGCTCTGCGCCCGGGTCGACGTGCGGGCCGCCACGTTCACCTTCGCCAACGCGGGGCTGACCCCGCCACTGCTGCGGCGGCGTGATGGCCGATTCGAGGAACTCAGCCAGAGCGGCGTCCTGCTCGGGGTCGCCCCCCGGGCGCACTACGAGGACTTGAGCGTCGAACTCGATGCCGGTGACATCATGGTGCTCTACTCGGACGGACTCACCGAGGCCCGGCGCGGCGAGGAGGAGTTCGGCCCGGAGGGGGTCCGCAGGGTGCTCGAGTCCCACGCCCGCAAGGGGGCGACGGAGATCCTGCGGGCGCTGCTGGCCGAGGTCCAGGCCTTCACCGACCAGCCCCTGGACGACGTCACCGTGGTGGTGCTCAAGCAGTTGACCCGGCCCGCCCGCGCGCGTCCCGCACCCTGCCAGGAAGAGCTAAAGTTTCAGGTCCAGGGTGCCGACGATACGAGGTGAAGCGACAGGACGCCGCTTCCCCCGTCCGTGACGCCAACCCACGGACGGCCGATTCAAACGGTTGACCGCGCGAAGAGCGCGCCACCCTCCCACCGGAGGTGGACCGTGGAAGTCGGCCTGATCGTGTTGTTCATCGATCTGCTGTGGTGGATCCGCCGGCGTTAGCATCGGCGGAACATGGGCGGGGACTCCCCGCCTCGAGCGGCGCGCCCGAACCCATGAAGTGGTCCGGGCGCGTTCATGTTACGGGGCCGGGCGCGGCGAAGCGTCGGCCACGCGGTGCCCAGGCCGGGGCAGGGCTCGCTCAGAGCCTCACCAGTACCAGGCCTTGAGCTGTCCCCAGGTCAACTGCAGGGGCGGCACGACGAGCGCCGCGGGTGCGACCGGACGCCGTGAGGAGCGACCGGCGGTGGAAGCCGTCAGCCGGCCCAGGGCCCGGTCAGCTCGCAAGTCCCCCGGGTCGGCCGGGCCATGAGCCGTGCCGCCGATCCTCTGCAGAGTCTCGTCGTCCCAACGGTCGATGTACCAGCGGGTAGAATCGGCTGCGAGACCCAGTTCCTGGGGGATCAGGGCGGAGTCCCCGCGCACCACGAAGAAGCGGGCGTTGCCCAGGATGCGGTACTCCGTGCTGTCCTCCGTCGTGACCGCAAGGTCCACGCTGGTGAGGATCTCCTTGTGCCATTTCGCGTTCTTGCCCGGCCGGCTGTCTGGCGACACGCGCAGCGTGGGGTCCAGGACCAGGACGATGCTGATGACGGGCCACCCCGAGCCTCCGCCCACGAACAGGTGGCGCGCCATGGCCAGTTCCACCTCGCGGGTCACGGGATCGTCCCGGAACGGGTTCCCCGCCGAGTCACCGAGCGCGAAGATGAATCGGAAGTCGTCCGTGAAGACCCGCCCGTAAGTCGCGATGTCGCGCTCGTTCCAGCACCACTCGAAGAGCCGGATCGCGTCCTGCGGGGAGTCCGGCGTGGGCGCGGACGCGACGGACGGGGGACTGATCGCCGGGCGGAACGGCTTGGAGCACCCCCCCGCAAAGCCCAGCAGCAGCAGCGCGGCCGGCCAAGCGCGCACGAGGCGGCGAATCGTCATGGTGGTCATCCTCCCGCTCCGGCGTCGAGCCGGCGGTAGCCGAAGGTCCGCTGCTCGGGATCGGCGGGCTCCACCCCCACGGCGGGGTCCACGCGGTCCTGCCAGCGGGTGAGGGCCCAGCGGGACGCCGAGATCCTGGCGAAGTGCAGCTCCGCATAGCCCACCGCGATGAGCAGCGTGTCGGCGGTGGCCTGCCGCAGGGCGCGGACCTCGTAGCGCCGGTGCAGGATCATGCGATCGCCCTCGGGGCTCACGTAGTCGTACGGGTAGACCTCGTCGGGCAGCCACTTCATCTCGTACGGATCCGCGTGCATGTCGATGAACACGGGCAGGAACTGGGCCTCGTGAGGCAGATCCCAGTCCGCCGGCTTGAGCCCGGGATAGGCGTTCCACACGAGCGGGTCGAAGAAGGCGTGGAAACCCACACCGTCGCTCGTCGTATCGGCCAGCGCCCCGAGGTAGGCGTCCAGGCCGGCGGCGTCCTTGCGCTCGATCCCGAGCCGCATGTAGTGCAGGCAACTCTCGGGCTGGGCGTAGCTGGGGTGGAGATGCGACCGATCCGGCACGGGCGCGGTCGGCTTGTGCAACTCCGAGCAGCCATTGCCGGACAGGCCGATGGCCGTCACGGCGAGCAGCGCCCCGACGAGAGCCTTCCAGCCCTTCATCACGACCTCCGCTGCGTCTGGTGCGGGACCGCGGACCTCGCCCCTCTTCGCGACCGGGCGATCAATGGATGGACCTCACCGGCGCCACCAGGCCCGGGGCGTCCAGGCTGCCGAGGAAGCGGTACGAGATGCCCAGGAGGAAGCGGGTATCGCGCGCATACGTCCGCCTCGTGCGCTCCCACCCCGGATAGGTCCAGTAGGAATAGTCCCGCCTCTGGGATTGCACGATCGAAGCGGAGAGGCGGACGCGATCCTCCAGGTACCAGCCGAGCTCCGCTCCCGCGCCGACATCCCAGGAATCATCGAGGAGCGGCCGATCGTCTCGAGGCGCGAACCATTGCCGGGCGTGCGAGACGAACGCTTGCGCCTCCCAGCGGTCCGCCACCAGCCACGTCACGGCGGCATTGGAGGTGGCGTTCAGTCCCCGCTCGCCAGGCCGCACCGGGGCCGTCACCTGCGAGCGGGCGTCGAACTGCCAGCGCCAGCCGACCGGGCAGCCGAACTGCGCAAGGGCTCCGGCATTCACCTGATCGTACGACGTCAGGAAATGCCTCGCCGTGGCCGAGGACCAGTACGAGACCAGGTCGCCCAGTTCGTCGAATGAACTCGTGCTGATGTAGTTGTCGAACCGCTCCACCGCGTGCTGGTGCGTGGCTTCGACCACCGGGCCCAGGAACCACCCGCGCAGGCGCGTGACCCGGTAGAGGGAGGGCTCCATTGCGCGCAGCACGCTGTAGGCGTCGAGCCCGTCCTCACCCAACGCCCCGTCCTCGCGGAGGACGCGCTCCATCTCGCGCCAGACGTAACGCCCGGGCCGGTCGTGCGCGAAGCCGTAGTAGGGCGCGACGTAGTAGAGGGCCGCCAGTCCCTCACGCGCCCTCCTCGACAGGGGCCTGGAGATGGCGCCCGTTTCCCGCAGGCGCTGCTCCAGGACATGGACATCGTGGATCACCGTCGCGTCGCGCACCCGCCCCAGCCCCGCGGAGACCGCCAGCCTGACGTCGTAGGCGTAACGGTGGACGTCCTCCCGCTCGTTGGTGGCCCACAAGGGAGGGACATACGACCGGTCCATGCGGGACCACGTCTGCTGGTAGGCACCGGCTGCCTGGCCGGAAACACCCAGGCCCACGGGGGTCGTCCAGGGGTAGACGCGGAGCGAGCCATTCAGCCGCCACGACTCCGCCGTGCCCTGGGTATGCGAGTTCTGGTACGGCGAGTAGGCGCCGTAGGCGCCGGAGCGGACGATCTCGTCCTCATCCAGGACGTTCGCCAGGCCGGCGAGATCGATGAGCAGGCTGTGCTGCAGTGGCTCGGCGTCCCTCGCGAACAGCAGGCTCGGGCGGAGTTGCGCCTGGAACGCGTTCTGGCGCCTTTCGACCACCTGGTCGCTCACGGCGGACCAGTTGCCCGCCATGCCGGCCCTGACGGTGCCGCTCGCCCAGGAATGGTCGGGGACACGGAACTCCGAGAACGGGTCTGCGACAGCGAGCGCGGGAAACACGGCCGACAGCACCAGGACGGCGATGAGACGGGTCCTCATTGGCGGTCCTCTCCTGGAAGGGACAGGGTGGGCGCGCGTGAAACGGGAGTCTAGCGCGGACCATTCAGGAAACACCAGCCGGGAGTGCGGGCTGGAGCGCGGTGGCGAGAAGGCGCGCAAACCGGCTGCGCCGCAGGCGTGTCACCAGACGCGCCCAGCAGGGCACCGGTCGCGCCTCGACATGCCCAAGGCACGACCGCGGCACGACCGAAGTCCGCTGCCTGCGGCCCCGGGCGGCGCGCGCTTCCGGCTGGCGGTCCAGGAATGGTCCGGGCTAGACTGCGCGCGCCATCTCCGCCGACGTGTGCGGGGATCCTGACGTCACCCCCACCCGCTGCGGGGCCCGCTCCGGCTGTCCCGGGCCCGGGCATGAGGAGGCTCCATGAGTGAGCGCTTCGACGAGCACGTCGCCAACGCCGTCCTCGGCATCGACACCCTGTGGGGCGGCGACGTCATGAACCCCTCCGGGCTCGGGCGGTTCATCGCCGACTCCTGGTTCTCCGACGCCCCCCTGCCGCTCGCCTACACGCACGCGGCGGCCGCGCGCGTGCGCGAGAGCGGCGGAGTGTCCGCGAAGGAGCCCGACCACGCCTCGCTCGAGACCTACCTCGCCGCGGTGAACGTGCAGGGCGCCATCGCCGCCCTGGGCACGGAGGCGAAGAGCATGAGCGGCCTGCGTGGCCGCTACGTCGCGGGGCTCGCCCTGTGCTTCGAAGTCATGCTGGACCTGGGGCTGGAGATCCTCGGCAAGGGGGAGCCCGTCCCCTACGAGCGCTGCGTGCTGGCCTCGACCGGGCGGCCGCCCTCGCCGTCGGACCCGTCGGCGAAGCGCCGCCAGGTGCAGGAGCTGCTCGCCCGCGCGGGCCACCCGTCGGCGAGCGACTCCGACCTACTGTCGGCGGTGGACGCGTGGCGCGGCGCGCACTACGTGCCCATGGCCTCGGTGCGCTCCGTGGGCGGCGCCTACATCGCCCACTATCGCGCGCTGGCCGAGCGCAACCTGCGCCCGTTCCTGCCAGGCGAGCTGGGCGACGTGCCGATGGACAACATCGAGTTCCTGCCCATCAAGGACGCGTGGTTCTCGGGCTCGATGAACTACCTGGGCCGCAAGCGCCGCCCCGGCGGCCGGCCCGAGTACGAGGCCTCCTACGAGATCAACGCCTCGCTGCAGATCACGGTGCCCGAGTTCGAGCAACTGGTCTCGCACGAGGTGGTGCCCGGGCACGTCACCACCTTCGCCTTCCTGCAGGACCTCTTCTGGCGGAGGCAGGTCGGCTTCGAGGCCTCGGTGCTCACCATGAACACCCGGGCGGCCACGCTCTTCGAGGGCATCGCCAACAACGCCATCCTCATCGCCCACGGTGTGACCGAGCTGGAGCAGATCCCCGACGACGACCTGAAGATCGGCCTGCTGCTCGCGCTGCTGCAGGACGACGCCAAGAACCAGGCGTCGTATCTGACCTGGAAGGAACGCATGCCCGAGGCCGAGGTGGCGCCGGCGCTGCGACGCGACTTCCTGATCTCCGAGGAGCGGGCTGGCAAGTTCGCGGGCCCGTGGGGCAGGCACCCGCTGCTCGGGCGCATGTACCTGCCGTGCTACCGCGCGGGGACCGACCTCGTCGCCGACCTGCGGCGTCACCATTCGCCCGCGAAGCTGCTGCCCGTGCTCTACGGCTGCGCCGGCCTGGTGGATTGCACGACGATCGAGGAGGCGCTGGCCGCGAAGGACTGAGAGCGGGCCGCCTATGCCCTCAGCTTCTCGATCAGCCGGTCGAGCAGCACCGGCGGGAAGACCGCGTCGGCCTCGAGTGCGGCGCGGCCGGCCTGGAGCGCCTCCGCCACCTCGGGGAACCTCGTCGGCACCGGCGCTGCCGCGCCGGCGCCGCGCCGGAGCGCCACCACCGAGGTGCGCTCGAGCAGTGGCCCGAGATCGCCGGCCGTGCGCGCGTCGATCATCGCCTGCGCCACGCCCGCGAGCAACAGGTGCGGGTGGGCCGAGCCGTCGGGCAGCCGGAACTCGATGGTCGGCGGGCTCACCGCGCGGCCGTCCGTGGTCGTCGCCACGATCGGCAGCCGCACCAGCGCGCTGCGGTCGAACTCACCCCAGACGATGGTATTGGGCGCCTCCTTGGCCTGCGTGAGGCGGATGAGCGAGCCCTCGGTGCGGTTGCCGAACGCCATCAGCGCCCCGCCCATGCGCACCAGTCCCGCGATCAGCCACTGCGCCGGCGCGCTCAGCGCCCCGTCCGGGCCGCGCCCGCCGAGGTGCTTCCCCCTGCGGACCGGCGAGAAGTGGAAGTGCAGGCCCGTGCCGGCGTGGCCGCGGCGCAGGATGGGATCGAAGCTGCAGCGCATGCCGCCCCGGTGCGCGAGGTTCCGCAGCACCCACTGGGTGAGCACCACCGCGTCGGCGGCGGTCGCCAGCGGGGCGAGCCCCAGCTCGATCTCGTGCTGCTCCCAGATGAACTCGTCCGCCTTGCTGGCCTGGACGTAGCCCACCTCGCTGTGTCCGTACTTGACCGGCACGCCGATCTCGGCCAGGAGGGCCATGGCCTCGCGCCGCAGCGCCTCGCCGAAGACGAACGGCGAGGTGGCATGGTAGCCCCGGTCGTTCGCGCCGTAGACATCCTGCTCCCCGGCGCGCCGGCCGAGGAAGTACTCGACCTCGCCCAGGGCGAACAACTCGACGTCCAGTTCGCGCAGCAACCGTTCTCCGGCCAGGCGCACGATGGTGTCGGGCGACTGGGGCAGAGGCGCGCCCTCGCGCCCCGCGTGGCTGCACAGCAGCACCAGCGTGGGCTGCGCCGCGAACGGGTCGAGGAACGCGGTCTCGAGCCGCGGCCGCAACAGGATGTCCGAGGCTCCCACCTCGAGTCCGAGCCCGGCGAACAGGCTCGAGCCGTCCGCGCGCTCGCCGCCTGAGAGGATGTCGCGCAGGTGCCCGTGGTTCTGGGGCACGAAGTCCAGGACCTTGAGCCAGCCGTCGCCGCCCACGTGCATGAGGCTCACGAGACGCACGCCGCGTTCGGCGGCGAGCGCCAGCAGGTCGTCCACCGTCCACGAGGCGGCCGGGCGGCCGATCAGGCGTTCAAGCAGGCAGGCCGGCAGGCTCCGGGTGCCGGGGCTCGCGGCAACCACCGCTGCCGCCCTCCGCGCCGGTCTCACTTCGGTCGGTGACTTCTTCGTCGGCTTCATGCGGCCATCCGTCCTTGTCGGTTCACTTCCAGACCTTGCCCAGGAATTCCTGGATCTCGGGAACGCCTCCCTGGAACACCAGGTAGCCATCGTGCGGCTCGCGCTCGGTGGTCTCCCCCGCGATCGGCGTGACCATCAGCCGCCGCGCCGCCTCGGGGTCGTCCGGATGCACGCCGAGCGCCCAGCCCAGCTTGATGTAGGCCACCTCGGGCAGCATGTTCGCGAGCGGCGTGACGCCCAGTTCCAGGATCTCCCGCCCGGTCTCGTAGACGTACATCTGCACGAAGCCCCAGAGCGTCTGCACGGCCATGAAGATCAGCACGCCGGCGCTGCGGGCGCGGTCGAGGGCCGGATAGATCTTGCGGTTCACGTGCCCCAGGCCCGTGCCCGCGATGACGATCCCCTTGTAGCCCTTCTCCACC
>JANXPZ010000146.1 GCA_025357055.1 Candidatus Eiseniibacteriota bacterium
GGCGCGCGGCTGCTGGTCATCCTCGGCGAAGAGGAATGGAAGCGCGGCGAGGTGGTCGTGAAGGACCTCGCGAGCGGCACGCAGGAGACACTTGCCCGGCCGGGCCTCGCGGAGGTCCTCGGCGCGCGGCTGGCGCAGGCGCCACCGCCCGCCGGCGGCGCGAAGGGGACGGAGAAGCCATGACGGAGCCTCAAGGCATCGTGCTCGAAGACCTCGGCGGGTGGCGCCGCTCGCACACCTGCGGAGAGCTGCGCCGCGCCGACGCCGGCCGGCACGCCTTCCTCATGGGCTGGGTGCACCGCGTGCGCGACCACGGGGGCGTGCTGTTCGTGGACCTGCGCGACCGGCACGGACTCACGCAGGTGGTCTTCCGCCCCGAGACGGGCGGCGCGGCGCTGCTCGAGCGTGCCACGCGCCTGGGGCTCGAGTACGTGATCGCGGTCCAGGGGGTGGTGGCGGAACGGCCCGACGCCGCGCGCAATGCCGACATGCCCACCGGCGAGGTCGAGCTGGACGTGCGCGAGCTGAAGGTGCTGGCCGCGGCCGACCCGCTGCCGGTGCTGCCGAGCGAGGAGGTCAACCTCGCCAACGAGGACCTGCGTCTGCGCTACCGCTACCTCGATCTGCGCCGGCCCGAGTTGTCGCGCGTGCTGGCGCTTCGCCACCAGGCTGCGCAGGCCGCGCGGGCGCACCTCTCGGCGGCGGGCTTCCTCGAGGTCGAGACCCCGCTGCTGGTCAAGCAGACGCCCGAGGGCGCGCGCGACTACGTGGTGCCCAGCCGCGTGCACCCCGGCAAGTTCTACGCCCTGCCCCAGTCGCCGCAGCTCTACAAGCAGACGCTGATGATCGCCGGGCTGGACCGCTACTTCCAGCTCGCGCGCTGCCTGCGCGACGAGGACCTGCGGGCGGACCGCCAGCCCGAGCACACGCAGATCGACCTCGAGATGTCCTTCGTGGACGAGGAGCAGGTGTTCGAGGCGGTCGAGAGCCTGTTCGTCGCGCTCTGGAAGGACGTGCTCGGCGTCGAGGTCCCGCGGCCGTTCCTGCGGCTGACCTTCCGCGAGGCCATGGGGCGCTACGGGAGCGACAAGCCCGACCTGCGCTTCGGCCTCGAGTTCCACGACGTGACCGCGATCCTCGGCCGCTCGCCGAAAGAGTTTGTGGCAAGAGGTGCCCGCGCTGAAGGCGGTGTTGGCGTCGCAATGGTCCTTCCGTCCGAGATGCCAATTTCGGGTACTCAACTGCGTAAGCTCGGTGAGGTGTTGAAGGGTGCCGGTGGGGTAGCGCTTGGTTTCTTCAAGTCTCTTCCCGCGGAGCGTGCGAAGGCCGAGGAGGTCTTCCCTGGCTCGCTCTACGATGAGCTCCTCACGGCCGTGGGGGCGAAGGAGGGCGACGCGGTCCTCTACACCTCGGGCCCGTGGGAGCCCACGCTCAAGGCGCTGGGCGTGCTGCGCACGCAACTCGGCCAGCCGCTGGTCAAGGGGAGGGAGCGCGAGTGGCGCTTCCTCTGGGTGCGCGACTTCCCGCTCTTCGAACGGGACGCGCAGGCGGACCGCTGGGCGCCGCGCCACCACATGTTCACCATGCCCAAGCCCGAACACCTGGAGTTCCTCGAGACCGACCCGGGCAAGGTCTACGCCACGCTCTATGACCTGGTCCTGAACGGGACCGAGCTGGGCTCGGGCTCGATGCGCATCCACCGGCCCGACATCCAGGAGCGCGTGATGAAGGTGGTGGGGCTCTCGCGCGAGCAGGCGCACGCCAAGTTCGGCTTCCTGCTCGAGGCCTACCGCTACGCGGCGCCGCCGCACGGCGGCATCGGGCTGGGCTTCGACCGCATCGTCATGCTCATGGCCGGGCGCGACAACATCCGCGACACCATCGCGTTCCCCAAGACCACCACCGCCGCGAGCCTGATGGACGGCTGCCCGAGCGAGGTGGAGCCCGAGATCTGGAAGGAGCTGCACCTCAAGCCGCAGGAGTAGCGGCGGGGGGGAAGAGCGCGGCCCGGGGCTCGACCAGCCCCGGGCCTTCGCGTCAGACGGCGGGTCAGCGCGGCGCGGGCTTCGTGTCTCCGGTCGGGGCGCCGGGCCCCCCGCCCGCGCGAGCCGCCTCCGCGCTCGCGCGCAACCGCCGGGCGCGGGCCAGCACCGCAGTGGCCTCGTCGCCGCCGACCCAGGTCTTCACGTTGTCGAGCTTCATGGTCGCCGCCACCAGCCGGCCGAGGTCGTCGAACAGGACGGCGCGCTCGAGCGGCACGAGCCGCAGCGTGGTGTCGGCCGGCACCATCCCTTCCTCGACGGTGAGGCGCGGAACGCCGCGCTCGAAGTAGTAGCGGTTGGACCCCAGGCCCCGCGCCCCGAGGTCCACGGTCTCGTGGACGACGCGCACCGCGTCGCTGTCGAACCAGGCGGCCCAGGTCGCGCTCCCTCCGGCCGGGTCCAGCCGTCCCTCCGCCTGCGCCCGCGGGCCGATGGCGGCCTCGAGCGAATCGGCACGCCCGCGCCATGCGGAGAGCGAGTCCCCGGCCGTGCGCGGCGCGCGGGAGGCGTCCTGGCGGGCGCCGCAGCCGGAGCAGGTGGTGAGGAGGCCCGGGACCAGAAGGGCCAGGAGGGCGAGTGCGACGAGGTGGCGGGTCATGGGGATGGCTCCTTCGGCGGACGCGCGCCCGCTGGGGGCGAACCTGCGTGACGAGCCCATGGTAGCAGAGGGCCCGCGCGGGTGGCGTCGGGGAGTTCGGCCCGCGTATCCTGCGCCCGGAGGTCGGGCTCTCACCGATCGGGAGGCGCGCGGGCCCCGACCGGCTCGCGGCGGGCAGGTCAGAGGACACGGGAGGACGAGATGAAGCCGAACGTCGGGAGTCTGGATAAGGGCGTGCGCATCGTGATCGGGCTGGTGCTGGTGAGCCTGGTCTTCGTCGGGCCGCGCACGCCGTGGGGCTGGATCGGCATCGTGCCCCTGCTCACCGGTTTCGTCGGGGTCTGCCCGCTCTACACGCCGTTCCGCATCGACACGCGCAAGACCCGCTGAGCGGGCGCTCTCGCACGAGCGGGGCCGCAGGGACACTCGCAGGGCGCCGGGCGGACCGCCCGGGCACCTACTTCTGTGCGACGCCGAACGCCATCAGGGCGCTGATGAGCACGGCCATCAGGCTCTCGCCCGCGATCAGGCCCGAGGCGACGGGCACCACGTAGTCCTCGGCCGCACGGCGCCGGACCTTCTCGAACACGAACGCGAGCAGCGCGCCCGCGAACATCGAGATCGAGATGGAGCCGGGCATGACGAAGGCGAGCCCCAGCCCCATGGGTGAGGGGATC
The DNA here is from genome assembly GCA_025357055.1 of Candidatus Eiseniibacteriota bacterium. Lineage (GTDB taxonomy): Bacteria > Eisenbacteria > RBG-16-71-46 > RBG-16-71-46 > RBG-16-71-46 > JANXPZ01. The sequence continues at coordinate 3,318 of JANXPZ010000146.1, forward strand.
CAGATCTTCGCCCGCGGGAACGCCTTCTCGAGGATCGGCAGCACGAGCCCCAGCGCGGCGCCGGCCAGTGCGCCCATGCGTGCCGTCGGGTGCAGCGACCCCAGGCCCTGCGAGAGCAGCTCGGCCACACCCTTCCAGACCACCGCCATGGAGGCCGGGAAGCGCTCGCCACCCAGCGCCGCCGCGTTCGGCACGAGCAGTGCCCAGGCCAGTCCCACGACCAGCGCCCCGGGCAGGATGCCCGCGAGCTGCGCGAGGAACTGCTGGCGTGTGTTCGCGCCCAGCAGGTAGCCGCTCTTCAGGTCCGTCAGCAGGTCGGCCGCGCAGCCCGAGGCGTTGGCCGTGACCGAAGCGGTCATGATGTTGGCGGTGATGTTCGAGGGCGCGAGCACGCCGTAGGTCAGCTGGGTCACCTTGCCCAGCGCACCGGTCGGCGTCGTGTCGGTCTCCCCGGTGGCGCGGCAGGCCACGATGCTCAGCACGAAGGTGAGCAGCACGGCGAGGATGCCCATCGGGACCGGGATGTCCCAGACCAGGCGCTGCAGGGCCACCACGCCCACCATCCCGACCAGGAACAGGGCGAAGAACCAGGAGCTGGGGACCTCGATGGCGGCGAGCGGATCGTCCTTGGCCGCCCGGCGCCGGGGCGCGAGCCCCGAGAAGGCGCGGCCGATGGTCCGCCAGCCGAAGCCCAGCGTGACCAGGCTCGATACCACCATGATGGGGACCCCGGTCCACAGGCTCCAGCGCGTGATGTCGCTGAAGCCGAGGCCGCGCGCCGGGTCGGCGGCGCTGATGATGCCCGCGCGCGCCATCATCGGGGCGAGCACCACGTAGTTCACGAGCGCGCCCAGGAGCAGGCTCCAGCCCACGCGGAAGCCGATCAGCGCGCCGGCCCCGAGCGTGATGAGCCCCATGTCCCAGCGCAGGCTGAGCCCGGCGAGCGGGATGCCGGAGGCGCTCAGGTTGCCGAAGGGGAGCGCGGCCGGCAGGTTCCAGGGCATGAACGTGAACGTGGCGTCGCGCAGCCAGGCCACGGCCGCGCCCAGCACGCCGGCGATCCCCAGCGCGCGCGCCTTCCCGACCGCCGCCCCGCCGTGCGAGTGCAGGCTGCGCAGCGTCTCGGCCGCCGCCGTGCCGCTGGGGAAGGGGAGCTGCTCCAGGTTGATCATCTGGCGCTTCATCGGCACGGCCATGGCGACGCCGATGACCGCGAGGGAGACGTTCCAGCCGAGCAGGGTCCAGAAGTCCATCTGGCGGCCGGTGATCATGAGCATGGCCGCGATGGCGGAGGCCATGGTGCCGCCCACGGAATAGCCTGCGGCCGTGGCCGTGGACTGCATGCAGTTGTTCTCGAGGATGCCGAAGTCGCTGCGCACCACGCCGGGCAGGGCCACCCGCAGGCCGCGCCAGATGGAGTAGGACAGGATGCAGGCGGTGATGGCCACGCCCGAGGTGAAGCCGATCTTGAGCGCGACGTAGAGGTTGGTGAGCGCCATCACGCCGCCCAGCAACGTGCCCATCACGACCGCGCGCACCGTGAACTGGGGCAGCCGGTCGCCCGTGCCCAGGTAGACGGTCTCGTACCACTCGCGCTCGATCTCGTCGGCGGAGCGGGCGCGGCCCTCGGGCGTGTGGGTGGGGATCCCCGTCAGGGGATTCAGCGCCGGGGCGTCCCGGGGTGCGCTCTTCTCCGTCTCGGCCATGCAGTCCCTCCTTGGGCGGCTGTCCGAGACTAGTGCCCCGTGCGCGGCTTTGCCAGCCAGCGGCGACTCAGACCGCGGGCCGCGGCCACGACCCCGCCCGAGCCATAGATGATGACGAAGGTGTCCAGCGGCAGACGGAATCGCACCTTGGACAGGATGACGGCGTGCACCATCGAGTAGACGAGGAAGAGGAGCAGGACGAGGAGCGCCACCCGGCTCCTGGGCAGGGACACGAAGAGCCACACCAGGGCGAAGGGCAGGAGGAGCCCGTAGGAGAAGAGGCTGGCGAGCTTCTCGATGCCCAGGCGCGGCCGATCCTCGGTCATCGGTCTCGGGTAGAGGGCCCAGAGCTCCATGGACTTGGACAACGAGAGACGCAGGAAGCGCGGGACGTCGGCTGCGATGTGCTCGAGGGCCCGGCGGGTGAACGCGGAGTCCCGCGTCGCCTCGTTGCCCGGGAGGGACCAGATGCGCGCCGCTTCCGCGTCCATTCCCGGCACTTCGTCCGTCCCCGGGACCTGGGCCCGGTTCCCGGTCGAGGCCTTCACGCCCGGGTGGTTGCCGAGCCAGAGGTTGTACCCGCCATTGGTGGAGACCAGCACGGGGTGTCCGAACACCCGCTGGTTGCGGACCCCCCAGGCGCCGACGATGACGACGATCGGCAGCAGGCAGGCGAGCGCGAGCCGGATGCTTCGCGAGCGGCCGCGGCGGGCGGTGCCCTCCCGGTCCCAGACCATCCACAGGGCGAACAGCAGGAACGCCGGCAGGGCGGAGGCGGCGACCAGCGTGGCCCACGCCCCCAGCAGGCCCGCGCCGAGCGCCGCCCGCGCCGAGCTTCGTTCCACCGCCACGAGCGTCAGCAGGACGCCGCCGGCGATCAGGACGATCTGCAGGGTGACCGGCATGTCGGCGCCCGCCGAATAGATGAACAGCGGATACAGCGCGGTCGCCAGCGCGGCCAGGCGGGCTCCGTCGCGGTCCAGCACCCTTGTGGCGATGCGGTGGACCAGGGCGACGGTGCCCGCGCCGATCAGGCACTGGACCACGCGCAGGGCGACGATGTTCACCCCGAAGAGCGCGTACACGGCGGCCATGAAGAACGGGTAGCCCGGAGGCCAGTAGGCGGATGGACGGCCCCGATCGTTCAGGTAGGAGCCGTGCTCGAGGAGCCCCGTGGCGAGGCGGGAGTATTGCCCGCCATCGAACCAGAAGGACGTCGGCTGCAGGGTGAGCACGTAGGCGACGCGAATGAGGAACGCCAGCAGGCAGATCAGCGCGATGACGACGAACTCGCGTTTCGGGTGGGATCCGCCACGAGCGCCGGATCCGCCCGTGGGCCCCGCTCCGCCGGATCCCGGAAGACCGCGATCCCATCTCATGGGGCACCCGCCGATCGGGCGCCGGGCTGCCGAAGGGGGCGACGAGCTGCGCTCAATGGAGACCGACCTTCTCCTTCACCTGCACGTCCGTCTGCACGTTGCCGGGTCCGTTCCGCACGAAACAGTAGACCGGCACCCCCGGGAACTTCCACTCTCTCTCCAGCGTCATGACCGTGCCGCACGATCGCACGAAGCGGTCCTCCCGGTCGGCCCACCAGCCGTGGTACTGGGCGATCCAGACACGTCTCCTGCCTCGCGTGTTGCGCTCCAGCCAGCTCACCGCGGCGGCTTCGCTGGCGAAGGCCTTCGCGTCGGGCGACAGGAAGGTCATCGAGGCGGGGACGTAGTACCTCAGGGGGACGTCCAGGGTGTAGACCACGACGGCGTCGTCAGGACGGACCTCCCGGGTCAGCAGTTGCCCGGCGGCGCGCGCGTCCGGTTTCCAATAGCGCGGATTCGTGAAGTACTGGTAGTCCGAGCCCACCATGCACAGCAGGATGGAAGCGAACACGCCGGCCCGCAGGCCCTTGCTTCGCAGCGAACCGACGCCGATCGCCAGGTAGAGCAGGTAGGGAGCGAAGGCGAGGGACGCGTATCGCGGATTCGGCGGCTTCAGGTTCAGCAGGGAGGCGACCGCCATCAACACCAGGGGGACGGCCAGCCAGGGAAGCAGGACCCGGTGGACCGATCGTCCGGCCTGCTGGAGGCCACGGCATCCCACCAGCAGGAAGAGGATGCCCGCGGGGACGAGGTACCACAGGTGCGGCTTCACGGCCGCGAAGCGGCGCAGCTTGAGCTCGTCCATGCCGGGCCCGGCGGAGTTCCCCAGGGAGAAGGCGTAGCAGGCGAACGGAATGCTCGCGAGCCCCGGAGGGCTGTCTCCCTTGGCCGCCACCACCCCGCTCGTCTCCTGCGGACGGCCCAGATGCAGCTGCCCGGTCGTGCGCTTCGCAGCCACCATCCACGGGGACAGGATCACCGCTGCGAGCGACGCGAAAAGGATGAAACGTCTCACGGGATATCGCCGCTGCCGACCGGAGGTCAGCGCGTAGCTGGCGGCCAGGATGAAGAGGAAGAACCCCGACATGTTCGCCAGGCAGGTCGCCACGGTGGCGGCCAGCGCCGCGATGAAGGTCCCGGGGGTGCGCCGCTCGACATCGATCAGGAACGCCGGAACGGCCAGCAGGCCCAGGTCGAAGAGGAGTGCGTAGTTCGTGGCCTCCTGGCTGTACCAGAGGTTGAAGGGCGAGCACGCCAGGAAGGCCAGGGCGATCAGGGCCTTCTGCCGGCCGAGCAGCCCGAGCGCCACGCGGTGGAAGAGCACGAGCCCGATCGAGCCGAGGATCGCCGAGAGCATGCGAACCTGTGCCTCGGCCGGCCCGAGGAGCGCGATCCACCCCTTGAGCATGAGCAGGTAAATCGGGCCCCGCGCGTGCAGGGCGGTCTCCGCGAGGGTCCCCGCGTCCGCGCCCCACACGCGGCAGACCGAGTTGATCTCGTCGTACCACAGGCTCTGCTGCCCCAGGGCGAGGAAGCGGAACGCAACGCCGGCCAGCACGATGGCCACGACGGCCCAGTCCGGCCGGCCCGGGCCTGTCACTCCGAGGCCGGGGCCGCCCGCTCCGCCCGTCCCACCCGCGGCTTGCGGCACCGCCGTCGCTCCCCCTCCTGCGCCGGCCCCGCGGCTCATCTCAAGACCTCTCCCGCGAGCTGGATCATCCGCGCCAGCACCTTCAGCTGGTTGGCCGCCATCACGGAGAACGAGACCGCCCCGGTGTGGCTGATCATGCGCAGAGCATACTGAGCCATGAGCAGGAGATTCCAGCCGATGAAGGTGATGGAGATGAGCGGAGCCGCGAGCCGTCCCATCACGAGCCGCGCGCGCCCCGGGGTCCCGGGGACGCCGCGCGTGCCCCGGCGCTCGAGCAGCAGACGGGCGTCGGCGAAGAACACCGCGAGCCCCAGCGCGAGGAATGGAGTCGCGCTCACGAGCCGGCGGAGCCCGAAGGATGAGCCGCCCCACCAGTCCTCGACGATGCTGTTCGAGGCGACCAGCAGGATCACGGCCGCGAGCGACGCTCCGGCCAGCTCGCGATTCCTGCGGAAGAGGCAGAACAGCCCGGCCACCGCGGGCACGGCGATCGGCGTCCACACGAAGAGCCCGTGCCTCGCGGAGACCAGCATCTTCCACGCTGCCCCGGGATCCAGGCGCACGAGGTCGGTGGGATGCCGGACCCAGGGGCGGCCATGGAAGTACTGCCAGACCGCCAGTTGCGGGGCCGCCACCAGGAGGAATCCCGCGAGCGCGGCGCCGGCGCAGGCCAGCAGTTGCCGCACGCCGGAGGCTCCGGGCCGGGCATCGCGCCGCGTGAGCAGCCGGAACCCCTCGATGGCGAATGCCGGCGCCGCCAGCACCACGTCGTTCCACCGGACCAGGAACAGGACCCCGGCCAGGAGGCCCCAGCGAAACCATGTCCCCGGATGGTCGCTGTGGCGGGTCCGCCACCAGTACAGGAAGAACGCCGCCGAGGTGAACATCGTGAGCGGGTGTCCGTAGCTGGCGGACAGGTAGAGGTAATACACCACCGGCGTGGCCCAGCCGATGGTCAGCACCGCCCACAGGGCTTCGCGCGGCGGGGTCACGATGGAGGCGATGCGGAACGCCAGGATGAGTCCGGCGATCCCGAAGGCGAAGGAACTCAGGATGATCGCGAGGTAGTAGAGGCCGCCATAGCCGTCCGGCTTCACGGCGGCACCTGCGGCCGCTGCCAGGAGCGTCAGGCCGTGCGCGGCGACGTACGCCGGAGCCCAGGCGATCGCCGGACCGACGCTGAAGTACGACGGGACCCGTCCGGTGACCGGATCGGGACGGGGCGAATGCCAGACGGAGTCGATGCCGACCCGATGCGAGCTCTGCCGCAGGAACACGCTGGGCAGCCCCGAGGCGTCGGCCTCGATGTGGCTCGACAGGTGTTCGAACTCGTTCGACAGCCGGAGATCCCGGTCGACGACCGCCGAGCGGAGATAGGCGGCGTACCCGATGCCGTCGCCATTGACCCAGATCGTGAGGAGGAACGGCGCGGCAGCCAGGAAGCAGAGGAGGATCACCCGTTCCGGGTGCCCCAGAAGCCCTCGCCCCCTCAAGGATCGAGTCCTTCCAGCGTCTTCACTCACCCCCCACGCGAGTGGCCTCCGGCCGAGACAGCCCACCGATCCCGGTCAAGGATAGGGGATTTGCCGCGGCGCGGCGAGCGAGCGTGGCCGGTCATCGAGCGGCGCGCCGGGGGCTCGCAGGCCGGACCGCGGGGTCATCGCGGGCGCCATCGCGAAGCAGGGGGGCGGCCGGACCGCTCGCCCCCCCGCGCCCCGCTCCCTCCGCCCTCAGCGCTGGCGGAGACTCACGCCGCCGGAGCCGGTGTCCACCTTGATGCGCCCCCGCCCGTCGCCGATCGTGCCCCGGAGGTAGCCATGGTCCTTGTTCACGAGGGTCATCGCGTAATCGCTCTGGATGCCACCGCTGCCGGTGTCGAGCTCGACCTGGGCGCCGAGGCCGGCGGGGCCCAGGATGCTCACGGCGCCGGAGCCGGTGTCCACGAGCAGCGAGCGCGGTGCGCTCAGGAGCCCCACCTGGACACCGCCGCTGCCGGTGTCGATGCTGATGACGCCGGAGCGCACGTCGTCGAGTCTCACGCTGCCGGAGCCCGTGTCGACGAGCAGGTCCTCCGCCTCGACGTTGCGGCCCGTGACCCCGCCCGAGCCGGTGTCCACCTTCAGCCGGCTGCCGCTCAGGTCCGAGAGATCGACTCCGCCCGAACCGGTGTCCACGGAGATGTCCCCCCGGTTCCCACGCAGCACCACGCTGCCCGAACCGGTGTCCACGATGAGCGAGCCGCTGGTGCGCTCGGCCTCGACCGTGGCCGCCACCACGTCGAGGGTCAGGTCGCCTTCCACGCCCACCGCCGAGACCTCGCCCACCCCGAGCCGGAACGTGGTCTGGCAGCCGCGCGGCAGTCTCACCTCGACGTCGGCCCAGGCCTGCAGGCCGGCACCCGAGCCCGAGATGGTCACGCGGTGACCGCTGAGCGGGAAGCCCCCTCCGTGTCCGATGCACCCGTCGGCGCCCACGGTCAGGTTCGTGCTCCCCCAGCCGTGCATCGCGCTCCAGGGCTTCGTCCGCGAGTAGACCACGCGGCGGCCGGGGAAGATGACGTGCAGCCGGGATTCGCCGCTCCGCTCGGTCTGCTCGACCCGGAGCTGGGCCGCGTCGCGGCCGCCGCGGGTCACGAGCACCTCGGTGCGCGTGCCGGTGCCCTGGACGATGCGCACCGTGCCCGCGAGATCGCAGATCTCGATGCGCTGGCCGGGCATCACGAAGCGCTCGACGGCCGGCTGGGCGCAGGCAGTCATCGCGAGGAACGAGGCATTGGCGAACAGGGCGAAGAGGGCGATCGTCAGCGTGCTCGCCACGGCGAAGAGGATGACGAGGGCCCTGTGGCCCGTGTCGCGATGGCGGACGGACTGGGTCAGGACGGACGGTCTCATGGGCGGCTCTCCTTCGGGGTCCGGGTGGGGCGCGTACGGCAGCCCGGTCACTCCTGGTTACGCAGCGGGGGCACCGATGGTTTCGTGGCTTCTTCCGCCTCTGACACCACCAGTGGCGGAATGGTTGGCAGCCGGTGGCCCGGCAACCTGCGGACGCCGGCCGGCGTAGAGTGGATGGTGGCGCCCCGTGCGGGGGTCCGGCTCGTCCCTGCCGTCCGGTCCGCCCCTTCCTCGCTGTCCTGGCTTCCAACCTTCTGCCCGAGCGGGCCGTCGAAGAGGTTGCATGGAGTGTCGCCCCCGGTGACCAGTGCCAGCGGAGCGCCAGAGGTGGCCCCGGTGGCCTCCGATCTCCAAGATGCCGCGCTGGCCGCGGCCGGGGACACCCGTGCGTTCGAGCGGCTCTACCGCGCTCACGTGGCGCGCATCCACGGTCTGGTCCGGCGGATGCTGGGTTCGGATGAAGCGACGGAGGTCACCCAGGACGTGTTCGTGAGAGCCTGGCAGAAGATCGGGAGCTTCCGGGGCGAGGCCGCCTTCGGGACCTGGCTCCATCGGGTGGCGGTGAACGTGGTGCTCACGCGCCGGGCCCAACTCGGCACCCGCCGCAGCCGTTTCATCGGGGAGGAGCAGGTGCTGGAGAACCTGCCCGCCCGTCCGGGCGGGCGCGATTTCAGCCTCGATTTCGAGAGCGCCATCGCCCGCCTGCCCGAAGGGGCGCGGCACATCTTCGTCCTGCATGACGTCGAGGGCTACCGCCACGAGGAGATCGCCGGGTTGCTCGGCGTCACCTCGGGCACGACCAAGGCACAGCTGCACCGCGCGCGGATGTTGTTGCGCAGACACCTGGGGCCCGGGCGATGAACCCGAACCGGGACGCCTGGACCGATCGCCTGTCGGAGTACGTGGACGGCGAACTGGACCCCGCCGACCGCGCGGCGCTCGATGTGCACCTGCAACTCTGCGAGGGCTGCGCCGGCACGGTCGAGGAGTTGCGCGCCGTGCTCCAGCGCGCCGGGGCCCTCGAGCCCGACGCGCCCGGGACGGACCTGTGGCCCGCGATCGAGGCGCGGATCGCCGCCCCGCGGCGGGCGCGCGTGTTCGACCTGCGTGGCCGGCGCGAGCGGGAGGCCCTTCGCGCGTCGGGGCCCGGCGCGTGGCAGCCGCGCCGCTGGAGCTTCACGCTCCCCCAGTTGGCCGCAGCGGCCGCGCTGCTCGTCGTGCTCTCGAGCGCGACCATGTGGGCCGTGCTCTCGCGCCGGCCTGCCGCCGGCCCACCTCCGACCGGCCCATCGGCCGCGGCCCCGGTGGCCGCCACCGTCCTGCCGGCGGGGTTCGAGGCCGCCCGCTACGACGCGGCCATCGCCGATCTCGAGCGCGTGCTGCGCGAGCGGCGCAGCACGCTGGACCCGGCGACGGTCCGCGTCATCGAGCAGAACCTGCTCATCATCGACCAGGCGACCGCAGAGGCGCGCAAGGCCCTGGCCGCCGACCCGGCCAACTCGTACCTGAACGGACACCTCGCCGCGCAACTCATGCGCAAGCTGACCCTGCTGCGGCAGGCGACGGCCATCGTCGCCATCCACGGCTAGCCTCGGAGACCAGACCATGATCCTTCGATTCGCACTGATCGCGCTGCTCGTCTCGAGCGCCGGAGCGCATGCCGGCAAGGGAGACGTCCCCCGGGTTCCCCGGGTGGCGCCGGTCCCGTCCGTCCGTCCGGCGTCTCCGGTCCGGCCCCTCGCCCCGGAAGCGGCGAAGGCGGACGACGGGGCCGACACCGACACCACGCTGTCCGTGTCCGCGCGGTCACGTCTCATGCTGGAGAGTTTCACCGGGGACATCGAGGTCTCCGGCTGGGACCGGAACACGGTGCGCATCCGGGCCCGGCACGAGCCCCGCACCCGGATCCACGTGGCCGTTCGTCCGGCCACGGTCGTCGTGAGCGCGGTCACGCACCTGCGCCTGCCCGACATCGGCGATCGCCGGCATGCGCGCGTCGAGGAGATCGAGATCCCATCCCGCGTGGACTACCGGCTGACGGTGCCGCGCTGGATGAGCCTCGGGCTTTCGGGGCTCAACTCGTCGATCTCCGTCGAGGGCGTGGAGGGCGACGTGACGGCCGAGGTCGTCAACGGGTCGGTGGTGGTCCGGGGTGGACGCGGGAGCCTCCGGCTGGAATCCATCAACGGCGTGGTGGAGGCCACCGGCGTGCGCGGGCCGGTCGAGGCCTCATCGGTGAACCAGGGCATCACGCTGCGGGACGTGGAAGGGCGCGTGCGGGCCGAGTCCGTCAATGGAGACGTGGAACTGTCCGGGATCGTCTCGGACGCGGTCGAGGCCAGCACCGTGAGCGGAGGCCTGCGCTACGAGGGCGCGTTGCGCGCGGGTGGCTCCTACCGTTTCGAGAGCCACAGCGGTGATCTGACCGTGACCCTGCCGGAGCGCCCGGACGTGACGGTCTCGGTGGACACCTACAGCGGCGAGTTCGCGTCGAGCTTCCCGCTCGAGTCGAAGTCCACGCTCACCTCGGTGAGGGGACGCGGGAAGGAGTACGAGTTCACGCTCGGGGACGGTCGCGCCGAACTGAGCCTGCAGTCGTTCTCCGGCCTCATCCGGCTGGTGCGCGCGGGGGAGACCTCCGGGCGCGCGCCCGTGGTCAGGATCCGCAGGGACAAGTGAAGGACGACAGGAGAACCATTCGCCGGACTTCTCGACGGTGAACGGCAGCATCCACCTCAGGAAGGCGCGCGGCATCTGGAGAGAGACGACCGGGCGAGGGGTCGAGGCCACGCGGTCCGTGTGCTCCGGCCCCTTCCCCTTCCCGGGAACGGCTCCGGCCCCGCTCACTCGCCCGGGTAGCCGCCCTCCGCCACCTTCCACGCCGTCTGGTGGACGAGCCGCGTGAGCGCCTCGAAGAGGCGCGGGTTGAGCGTGCCCGGCGTGTCCCCCGGCTGATGGAGATGGGCGTAGGAGAACCTCGACGCGAAGTAGAGGGTCGGGATCCCGCGTTCGGCGAAGGGCGTCGCGTCGGCGCCACCGCCGCCCCAGGTCTCCGCGACCGAAAGGCGTGCGCCGCGCGCGTCGAGTTCGCGCGCCAGCTGCCACAGCCTCGGCGAGGTCCTGCCGCTCCCCAGCTGGATCGAGTCGCCGACGGCGATGCAGTCGAGGTTCAGATACGCGACGATCTTCCGGAGCGGCACCGGCGGATGCCCGACGAAACGCTTCGCGCCGTCGAGCCCGGACTCCTCGGACGAGAGGAGCACGAAGAGGACCGAGCGTTTCGGCCGCCCGCCGCCGCGCGCGAACGCCCGTGCGACCGCGAGTACGGCCGCCGCGCCCGAGGCATTGTCGTTGGCGCCGGGGAAGGTGATGTCGCCCTGGCTGCCGACGTGGTCGAGGTGCGCGCCGATCACGAGGACCTGGTCGCGAAGCGCGGGATCGGAGCCTTCCAGGAGGCCGATCACGTTCACCGAGGGCTGCTTCGCGCGGTAGCGGGCCTTCACGTCCACGCGGATGGATGCGTTCAGATCGCGTGACTGCGGCTGCCGGGTCGAGTCGATCGCGGCCTTCAGGTCCGCGAGCCGCAGCCCCGTGGCGGCCAGCATCTCCTGCGCGACGGGGACGTCCACCATCAGCCGCGGGAATCGCTCGTCCTGCGGCCCCGGTCCTTCGAGCACGCTGCCGATGGGCTTCGTCAGACCCTCCGGGTCGCCCGACGCCACGAGGAGCAGCCCCCGTGCGCCGTGCTCTGCGGCGACCCGTCCCCGGGGGCGTGGCATGATGCGGTCGCCCCAACCGATCGAATCGAGCGGGAAGGGCGGAGGTGCCTTGAACGCGAGCACGACCTTGCCGCGGGCGTCGATCCCCGCGTAGTCGTCGTAGCCCCGCTCCGGCACGGAGACACCGTAGCCCGCGAAGACCATGGGTGCGGTGAAGACGGCCGAGCCGGTCAGGCCGCGGGCGACGAAGTCCGGGCCGAGCTTCAGCTCTCTTGCTGTGCCGTCGGGCAGCAGGAGCGCGAGGCGGCAGGTGTCGATCTCCGCGTACTCGACGTCGAGGCGCTGGAAGAAGCCCTCGTCGCCGGCGGGTCTCAGACCCATCCGGCGGAACCGCCCGGCCAGTTCGCGGGCCGCCTCCATGTATCCCGGACTTCCTGCCAGGCGTCCCGCGAGGCGCGGAGAGGCCAGGTACTCGACGGTCTTCATGAGGTCGGCGGAGCGGATGGTCTCGAGGCCGGGGAACCCGGCCGCGACAGGCCCGGCCGCCCGCGCGGCGGAGGCGGTCAGCGCCATCGAACACGCGACGGCGAGAAGGATGTGGCGCATGCGGGATCTCCGAGCGTTCAACGAACGACGACTCCCGGCCGAGGATCCTACGCTACCACTTCCGTGGCGAAGACCCGCTCGCAGACGGCGGGGCCGTGGTGGACGGCGGGCGGCCCTCCGCGAGGCCGCTGCGCGCCGCCATCCTGGCGGTGCTCGCTACCGGGCAATCCCCCC
>JANXPZ010000148.1 GCA_025357055.1 Candidatus Eiseniibacteriota bacterium
GCGCGCGCGCCGCTCCGCCTCGGCCGGGTCCCTGTTCCGGCTGGGCTGGCTCTTCGGGCTGGTCTTTTTCGTGATCGGGATGCACTGGATCGCGTTGCTCTCCGACGTGGCGATCACGACGCCGTGGCTCAAATACCCGGCCTGGATCGTGGCCGGCGCCTACCTCGCGCTCTACAGCGGGCTCGTGACGCTGGTCGCCGGGGCGCTCGCGCGGCCGGCGGGACCGCGGTGGGGAGGGGCCGCGCGGGTCCCGCTGGCGCTCGTGTTCCCGGCCGTCTTCCTCTGCGTCGAGGAGCTGCGCGCCTCGGGGGAGATCGGCTTCCCGTGGTTCCAGCCGGGCTACACGCAGCATGCCTACGTGCCCCTGCTGCAGCTCGCGAGCCTGGGCAGCGTGAGCCTCGTGACGCTCTGGGTGGTGCTGCTGAACGTGCTCCTGTGGCGCTCGCTCACCGGGGGCGCGCGCCTGCGCTCGGCGCTCGGCGCCCTGCTGCTGGTGCTCGTGCCCTGGTTCTGGGGGCAGCGCGTGCTGCAGGTCACCGCTCCGCCCGTCGCGGCCGCCGATTCGTCGAGGGTGGTGGCGCTGGTCCAGGGGAACGTGGCGGGGGAGATCAAGTGGTCGGGCAAGCACCAGCCCGAGATCCTCGCGACGTTCCTGCGGCTCTCCGGCGAGGGCGCGGAACGCAGGCCGCGGCCGGTCATGGCGATCTGGCCGGAGACCGCGACCGGCAGCTACCTGCGCAAGCAGATCGACCAGACGCTGGCCGTGGCGGCCTTCGCTGCCCGTACGGGTGTACCGGTCTTCTCGGGCTTCGCCGACTACGCCTGGGACCGGGACGGCCGTCAGCAGGCCTACAATGCGGCCGCGCTGTTCGGGACGGACGGCTCGCTCGGACCGGCCTACGCGAAGCGGCACCTCGTGCCGTTCGGCGAGCGCATGCCGTTTCAGCGCCTGTTCCCCTGGCTCGGACGCCTCGAGTTCGGACAGGCCGAGTGGACCCCGGGCGAGCGGACGGTGCTGTTCCCGAGTCCGGCGGGGCCCTTCAGCTGCCTGGTCTGCTTCGAGGCGATCTTCCCCGATCTGGCGAGGGCTGACGTGCGCGCGGGGGCGCGCTGGCTCGTGAACATCACGAACGACGAGTGGTTCGGGAACAGCGCGGCGCTCTATCAGCACGCGGCGATGTCGGTCTTCCGCGCGGTGGAGAACCGGGTCCCGCTGGCGCGCTGTGCCAACACCGGCCTCACGCTGGTGGCGGATGCGAACGGTCGAGTGGTCTCGACGCTGCCGGTGTTCGAGCCGGGCGTGCTGGTGACGGAGCTCCCGCGTCCGGCGACGGTCGGGTTCCCGACACCGTACACGCGGCTCGGGGACTGGCCGGGCCTGCTGAGCCTGCTGGCGCTGGCCGGGTTCGCGGTGCGCGCCGTGGTGCGGTCGCGTTGACGCCTGCTCGAGCGCGTGACCGGCATGCGCCTTACGCCTTCCTCGTCCAGCGGCCCTGCGGCCCCCGGAGTGCGGGTGCCGTGACGCCGGCCGCGGCGGTGCGATGAGCCTGCGCCTGGGCATCCTGGGCGCGACGGGCCTCGTGGGCCGGACCATGCTCGCGCTGCTGGACGAGCGCGACTTCCCGGTGGACGAGCTCCGGTTGCTGGCCAGTGGCAGGTCCGAGGAGCGCACGCTGCGCTTCCGCGGAAGCGAGGTCGCGGTCCTGCCGGTCTCGGCGGAGGCGTTCGCCGGCCTCGACGGGGTCCTCTCGGCCGTCTCGAACCCGCTGGCCGAGGAGTGGGTGCCGGTGGCGCGGGCCGCGGGTGCGGTGGTCGTGGACAATAGCAGCGCCTTCCGCTACGTCGCGGCGGTGCCGCTGGTGATCCCGGAGGTGAACGGGGCCCTGCTGGCGGAGCGCCCCGGGCTCATCGCCAACCCCAACTGTTCGACGATCGGGATCGTGATGGCGCTGGCGCCGCTGGCGCGGGCGGCGCGACTGCTGCAGCTGGTGGTCTCGACCTATCAGTCGGTCTCGGGCGCCGGCTCCGAGGCGCTCGAGGAGCTCGAGCGCGGAGTGCGCGCCGGGCTCGAGCGCGACCCGCCCGCGCGCGCCGATGGAACGCCGCCCTTCGCCTTCAACGTCATCCCCCGGATCGACCGCTTCGAGGCGAACGGCTACACGCGCGAGGAGATGAAGGTGGTGTGGGAGACGCGCAAGATCCTCGGCCTGCCCGCCCTGCCCGTGGTCTGCAGCGCCGTGCGGGTGCCGGTGCGGATCGGCCATGGCGCGGCGGTGCACGCCGTGTTCGACCGTCCGATCCCGCCGTCGGAAGCGCGCGCGTTGTGGGCGGCGTTCCCCGGGATGGAGGTGGTGGATGATCCGGCGCGCGGGCTCTTCCCCACGCCGCTGGCGTCGGCCGGCCGCGACGAAGTGCTCGTGGGACGGGCGCGGCCCGACCTGGACGACGCGCGCGGGCTCGAGTTCTTCGTCTGCTCGGACAACCTGCGCAAGGGAGCGGCCCTGAACGCCGTGCAGATCGTCGAGCGCAGGTTCGGGGTCGAACCGCCGGCGCCGCGGAAGGCCCGGCCGGCATGACGTCGCGCGAGCGCCTGGCGCCGCTGCTGCTGGGAGCGCTGGCCGGATCGCTGGTCGCGGGGCGGCTGGGGTCCGCCGCGGGCTGCCTGCTGCTGGCGGGGACGTGCGCGTCGCTCGCGGGGGCCCGCTGGCCGCGAGCCTCGGCGCTGCGGCTGGTGGGGATCGGGATGGCGGTGGCGGTGGTGCTGAACACCCTGCTGGTCAGCGGGCGGCCGCTGGGTGCGGTGCCGCACGCGAGCGTCGAGGGCCTCCGCTGGGGAGCGCTCCTGGCGCTGCGCCTCGCGGGCGCCGCCGTCGCGGTCCACGGGTTGGCCGCGGCCTGGCCCGGGGAGCGCGCGGCCGACGAATTGTCGCGGCTGCTGGCTCCGCTGGAGCGCGTGCGGGTCCCGGTGCGCGAGGCGCGCGCGGTGCTCGGGCTGGCGCTGCGTTTCGTGCCGCTGCTGGCGGGCGAGGGTGCGCGCATCGCGCGCATCCAGGGACTTCGAGCGGGCCGGCCGCCACGGGGCTGGCGCGAGCGCTTCACCCGCCGGCGCGCGGTCGTGATCCCGGTGATGGTGAACGCGCTCGAGCGCGCCGAGCGCGTCAGCCTGGCGCTGGAGGCCCGGCACCACCGCCTGCGGGCCGTGGCGCTTCCGGTGGCGGGGGCAGGCGGGGCCGGCGGATGGGTGTGGGGCATCGCGGGGCTCGCGGTGGCGGTGACGAGCCTGGTGTGGCGGGGTTGAGTGGAGAGCTACCGGCTGCTGGTCGCCTATGACGGCACGGGGTTCAGCGGCTGGCAGCGGCAGCCGGGGTGCCGCACGGTGCAGGGTGTGCTCGAGGGGGCCCTGGCTGGGCTGCTCGGAGTGGAGGGAGTCACGCTCCAGGGCGCGGGGAGGACCGATGCGGGGGTGCACGCGCGCGGGCAGGTGGCCTCGTTCCGGGCTCAGACACCCATCCCGGGCGCTGCGCTGAAGCACGCGCTGGCCCCGCGCCTGCCGCGGGACGTGCGCGTGCTGGCCTCCGCGGCCGTGGAGGAAGGCTTCGACGCGCGGCGTTCAGCGCTGGCACGGCGCTACTCGTACCGCCTGCTGCGCGCGGAGGACCCGCTCGAGGAGAGGTTCGCGCTGCGGCCACGGCGCTGGCCGGAACTCGCCGCGCTGGAGGCGGCGGCGCGCGTGCTCGAGGGCCGGCAGGACTTCTCGTCGTTCCGCTCGACCGGGAGCTCGGAGACGAACCCGGTCTGCGACCTCACGCGCGCGCGCTGGGTGACGTGGGAGGGAGGGCTGCGGTTCGAAGTCGTCGCGGACCACTTCCTCTACCACATGGTGCGGAGCATCGTGGGCACGGCGCTGGAGGTGAGCACGGCCGCCGATCCGGCGGGCCGGATGCTCGCGGTGATCGAGGCGCGGGAACGCTCGGTGGCGGGGCCGACCGCGCCGGCGCACGGACTCTGTCTGGAGGAAGTCATGTACCCGGGGGTGAGGTCATGAGGCGCATGGACACCTGGCAGCTGGTGGCGGTCCTTTCCTGCATGCTCATCGGTGGGTCCCCGCCGGGGGCGCGGGCGCAGCCCGCCGATCCGGCCCGCGCGCAGGCCCGCGCGCAGGTCAACGCGGACCTCTCCGCCGCGCGGCGCAACGTGATCAGCGCCGCCGCCGAGCGGGTGAGCCCGGCGGTCGTGACGGTGAGCGTCGAGGCCACGAGGATGGTGCGCATGGACCCGTTCGGGGGCCTGTTCCGCGACCCATTCTTCGACCAGTTCATGTCGTCTCCCGAGCGGGCGCAACGCATCTCGGGGCTGGGCTCGGGCGTGATCGTGGATGCGGGCGGGGTCGTGCTCACGAACGAGCACGTGGTGCGCGACGCGCAGAAGGTCTCGATCACGCTGCCCGACGGGCGCCAGTTCCCGGCGGAGGTGCTCGGCAGCTCGACGGCCTATGACCTCGCCGTGCTGCGGGTCAAGGGCGGCCGGCTGCCGGCGGCTCCGCTGGGCCACAGCGACGACCTCGTGGTCGGGGAGTGGGCGATCGCCATCGGGAATCCGTTCGGCAACCTGCTCGAGAGCACCGAGCCGACGGTGACCGCCGGGGTGATCAGCGCCACGAACCGCGACATCAAGGGCGGGGCGACGCAGAGCGGGGTGTACAAGCACATGATCCAGACCGACGCTGCCATCAACCCGGGCAACAGCGGCGGGGCGCTGGTGAACGCGGACGGCGACGTGATCGGCATCAACACGTTCATCCTCTCGGGCAGCGGTGGCTCCGTGGGCATCGGTTTCGCGATCCCGATCGACCTGGCGCGGCGCATCCTCGACGAGGTGACGCGCTTCGGCCGGGTGCGGGTGGCGTGGCCCGGGTTGCAGGTTCAGGTGGTGGACGGCCATCTCGCGCAGCAGCTCGGCTGGTCGGACGAAGGTGGCATGGTCGTGACCCAGGTCAACCCGGAGGGGCCGGCAGCGAAGGCCGGCGTGAAGGTGCGTGACCGGATCCGCAAGGTGAACGGTCGCGCCGTGAACTCGGTGGACGACATCCAGGCCAGCGTCTACGGACGGTTCGTGGGGGACGCGTTGACGCTCACGCTCGAGCGGGAGGGCCGCGCACTCACGGTCCCGGTCGTGCTGGCCGAGGCGCCGCGGAACGCGGAGTAGGCGTTTGGCCGGGAGCGGCCGGCCGCGTGCGCCCAGG
>JANXPZ010000157.1 GCA_025357055.1 Candidatus Eiseniibacteriota bacterium
GCCCTTGATCGCCCACGGCCGGCCACGGACCCCGCGAACCCGCTCTCATCCCTGGCCCCACCTCCAACCCCGGCCGGCGCAGGCCCGCAAGGCTACAGCCGGCGCGAGCGGATGGTCAGCACGGGGCACGCGACGCGGTGCCGCAACCCCGAGGCGGTGGAGCCCAGGAACAGGTCACCCAGCAGCCGATGCCCGTGCGAGCCGGTGATGAGCAGGTCGGCGCCCCACTCCCCCACCAGGCGCGCCAGCTCGGTCTTCACGTCGCCGTTGCCCAGCGTGACGTCGGTCTCGATCCCGAACGCGCGCAACTCGGCGGCCAGCCGCTCGAGGGTGGCGAGATCGGTGCGGCTCTCCTCGTCCAGGGCCTCCTGGCCGAGATAGCGGCTCGCCGCGCTCTCGGCCACGTGGATGAGCCTGACGCGGGCGCCGGCCGGCAGCGCCATCCCATGCACCTGCTCGAGCACCTCGGCGTCGGCACTGCCCAGCTCCAGCGCCAGCGCCACGCGCCGCGGGCCCACCGTCGAGAGCACGCGCGTGCCGGTGGAGCGCTGGGCCCGCATGGGCAGCGCGGGCATGCCCGGCCCCACCCGCACCGGCAGGTGCGCGATCGCCGGCACCAGGCGCCGCAGCAGCGGCATGAGCATGACGACGGCGAGCAGCACGACGGCGCCGCCGATCACGGGGATCACGAGGAAGCGGAGCCAGAAGGCGCCGGGCCCCGCGGTGGCCAGCCCCGCCCCGACGAAATCCAGCACCAGCTTGCCGTTCAGCGCCAGGATGCAGGAGGCGGCGGACCAGGCCAGCGCCGACAGCCAGGGCGGGTTCACGAACTCACCCATGCGGCGCCGGTCACCGGTGAAGGTCACCAGCGGGATCACGGCGAAGGAGAGCTGCAGGCTCAGCACCACCTGGGAGAACACGAGCAGCGCGTCCACCGCGTCCGGACCGCGCAGCCCGATCACCAGTCCCGCCGGGACGATGGCGAGCCCGCGGCTGATGACGCGGCGCAGCCAGGGCTGGACGCGCAGCCTCAGGAAGCCCTCCATCACGACCTGGCCGGCGAGCGTCCCGGTGATGGTGCTGGACTGGCCCGCGGAGAGCAGCGCGATGGCGAAGATCACCGAGGCCGCGCCCGAGCCCAGCAGCGGCGCGAGCAGGCGGTGGGCGTCCTCGAGCCGCGCCACGTCCTGGTGGCCGCTGCCGTGGAAGGTCGAGGCCGCCAGCACCAGGATCGCGGCGTTCACCAGGAAGGCCGCGTTGAGCCCCACCACCGAGTCCACCAGGTTCATGCGCGCCGCCTCGCGCTTGCCCTGGTTCGACTGCGCGACCGAGCGGCTCTGTACCAGCGCGCTGTGCAGGTAGAGGTTGTGCGGCATCACGGTCGCCCCGAGCATCGCGATCGCGATGTAGAGCGATCCGCCGTGCAGCCCCAGCACCGACCAGCCGCCGCCGGGGGCCGGCGCGAAGAGGCTCGGACGGCCATCCTCGCCGCGCGGCAGGAAAGCGCGCAGGACGTCGCCGAACACCGGCTTCGAGAGCGCGATCTCGAAGGCGAAGCAGGCGCCCATGGTGGCGATGAGCACCAGGATCACGGCCTCGAGCCGGCGCATGCCCAGGCGCGAGAGCCCGAGCAGCAGCAGCACGTCGAACGCGGTGACGACGACGCCCCAGAGCAGCGGCAGGCCGAAGAGGAGCTTGAGCCCGATCGCGGCCCCCAGCACCTCCGCGAGGTCGCAGGCCACGATGGCCACCTCCGCGCCGATCCAGAGCGGGATGGCGACCGCGCGCGGGTAGGAGTCGCGGCATTCCTGCGCGAGGTCCTTGCCGGTCACCACGCCGAGCCGAGCCGAGAGCGTCTGCAGCAGCACGGCCAGCAGGTTGCTCGCGAGCAGCACCCAGATGAGCTGGTAGCCGAAGCGTGCGCCGCCGGCCAGGTCGGTGGCCCAGTTGCCCGGGTCCATGTAGCCCACGCTCACCAGGTAGGCGGGCCCCGAGAACGCCAGCAGCCGCCGCAGCCAGTGCCCGCCCTGCGCCACGGAGACCGTGCCGTGCATCTCGGGCAGCGACGGAGCGCCCCGCTCAGGCCCCATGCGCAGCTCCCGGCACGAGCTCGCCGGCGCGCGCCAGGACGCGGAGCGCCTTCGGGTGGTCCTGATCCGAGTAGTTGGGCGGTGCCATGGCGCGCCAGCCTAAGCTAATCCGCCATTTCATCAAGGCCGATCGTCGGCGCACGAGTTGACGACGCGCACCCGACGCTCGATCGACCACGCTCAGCCCGCCGACTCCTGCTCCGGCACCCACCCGGCCTCCCACCTGCGGCACGCCCGCGAAGCACCACGGGCCCGGGCTTACGCCCGGGCCCGCCTGCTTCGGCCCTCGAGAGAAGGCCGCGCTACTTCGGCGGCGCCGTGTCCTTGCGCGGGGTCACGAGCGTGCCCTCGGGCGTCAGGTCGTCGAACGACCGCGGCATGCCCTTCAGGCCGGACGGATCGCCGGCGAGCCGCGCGAACCGGCCCGGCCGCAGGGTGAGGGCGAGCCGGTGCTGTCCCTCCCCCGTGCCCGGGATGAGGTAGCCATAGTCGACCCACATGCCGTGCGCCCCGGCGCCGATGCCGAAGCTCGGCCCGCCCTCGCTCAGCTCCGTCGGAGCCTCGAGTTCGCGCCGATAGCCCGCCCGCAGCGCCACGAGGTCGTGCCACCGCCACTCGGCGCCGACGCGCACGTCCTGGTAGTAGGCGCGCGGGAAGTTCGCGTCGAGCGCGAGCCGCAGGCCCGTGAGTGGCAGGTCGAGCGCCGCGCCGAGCCCGACGTTCATGGGCAGGTCGTAGCTCGCGCCGCCATAGCTCATGCCGCCACCGAGGTTGGTGACCGCGACCCCGGCGCCCAGGATCCCGGCGCGCAGCTGGAGCCCCGCGTCCATCGCGTAGCCCGTGCCGCTCACGGAGCCCAGGTTCTCCCCCACGTACTTGCCGCCCACGCCCACCGTGGCGAACGGTCCGAGCGGATGCGCCAGGTGGAGCCCGAGCGCCATGCTCGAGACGTCGAAGCTGCTCGTCGCGTTGTTGCCCGCGTCACGGCCCTCGAACGAGCCCTCACTCTGGTAGAGACCATCGAGCGACCAGCGCAACGCCGAGCGGCCGGCGCGACCGCCCACTGCGGCCCACTCCTGCTGCGTCTGGTCCGCGAGCGTGGCGTGCGCGAGCGCAATCTGCGTCCCGTCGAGCCAGCCGAGCGCGGCCGCGTTCCACGGCACGATGGCGAGGTCGCCCCCGAGACCGAGCGTGGCGCCGCCGCGGCCCAGCACGCTGGCACCCGTGCCCACGCTCAGGAAGCCCGCCGCGGTGGTCCCCGCCGCCTCACCACCCGCCCGCGCGGGGGCGGGCACGGTCAGCGTCAGCAGCAGCATCCCGGCCATCACGATCGCGGCCTGGCTGCGCTTCGAGCGTCCCGTACCCCTGCGATCGTGCAGCCTCATGGCACCCTCACCAGGCGGGTGCTGCGCCGCACATCGCCCGCGACGAGCCAGGCCCGGTAGGGCCCCGGCGCGACCGCGCGCCCCGCGTCGTTCTTGCCTTCCCATTTGACCTCCGGGTGACCTGAGAGCCCGGTGACGAGCTCCTGCAGATTGGCGGACCGCCACACCAGGTGCCCGGCCGCGTCCACGATGTCCACGCGCGCGGCCGCCGCGTCCACGAGCTCCACGGGGATGGACACCGTCTCGCTCGCACGGCTCGGGTTCGGGTACGCCGGCTCGATGCCCCAGACGGACACGGACGCCGTCGACTGCGCCTCCGGCACGCCCGGTACCCCGGCGCTGCGGGCGCTCTCGTTGCCGCTCAGGTCGCTGGCGGTGACCTGGTACCAGGGCGAGCTGCCGTCCAGCGGGAGCGCGTCGTCCTGATACTCGGCCACCGTGATCAGGTCCAGATTGAGCCTGGTGTACGGGCCAGCGGCGCTGTTCGCGCGATAGACCGAATATCCGGCCAGGTCCGGCGCGCTGCTCGGCGTCCAGCTCAGGTGCAGGCCGTTCCCCAGCACCTCGCTCACGAGCCCGCTCGGGACCGCGGGCGGCGCCTCGTCCAGCGCGCCGGCCCAGCGCACCACGTTCGATACGCCCGACCAGTTGCCGGCGTCGTCGCGCACGCGCATGGCGAAGTAGTAGGTGGAACCCGGGGTCAGCCCGCGGACGGTCACCTGCTGCGGGGTCCCGCTCGCGAGCGGGGCGGGAAGCCCGTCCAGCGTGGTGGCCGTGCTCCAGTTCGAGGCGGTGATGAGCGAGTCCGACCTGCGCAGATCGTACGCAGCGGCCACGCCCGAGAGGCTGTCGTCGCCCACCGCGGTCCAGCGGAGGGTGAGGCTGTCCTGCCCCGCGCCCTGGGCGCGCGCCAGCGCCGGGGCGAGGAACAACAACCCCAGCATCACGAGCACGGCGAAGTACTCGCGCCAGGGGGCGCGCTCGCGCCGCGTGAAGCGGCGCGAGCGTGGGAGCGACCGACGACTCACAGCCGGACCTCCGGCGCCTCACGCGCAGACGGGAACGTCGAGAGATGCCAGGACATCCAGACGAAGCTCGCGGCCAGGTTGCGGATCGCGGCCGGGGCCATGGTGTCGGTGGTGGTCGTCGACGGCACGTTCGAGAGCGCCGAGGGGTTGCCGGCGTCGTCGGTCGTGCGCAGCGCGAAGTAGTAGGTGACCTGGCGGGCCAGGTTGCGCACCACCACACTCTGCGCCGTGCCGGAGGCGGCGGGCACGGGCACGCCCGTGACTGCGGTCGCGCTCGCGAAGTTGGCGATCGTGATGGGCGCGGTCGAGTAGCGGACCTCGTACGAGGTGGCCGTGCCGGTGAGACTGTCGTCGCCCACCGCCGTCCAGGCGAGCGTCGCGCTGGTGTCGGTCACGGACGAGACGGCCACGCTCGCCGGGGCCGGCCGGATGATGTCGGGCGCGGCGCTGGTGGCCCTGGAGATCACGTTCGAGAGGAGCGACCAGTTGCCGGCGTCATCGGCCGTCTTGATGGCGAACCAGTACGTGGTGGCGGGCTGGAGCCCGGTCACGGTGTGGCTCTGGCTCGCGCCGGGCGCGCCCGGCGTGGACAGGCCGCTGACCTGCGTCGCGCTGGCGAAGTTCGCGGCGGTGATCGCCGCAGTCGAGTAGCGCAGGTCGTACTGGGAGGCGGTGCCGGTGAGGCTGTCGTCGCCGGACGCGGTCCAGGTGAGGTGGACGCTGTTCGGCG
Source organism: Candidatus Eiseniibacteriota bacterium (assembly GCA_025357055.1). Lineage (GTDB taxonomy): Bacteria > Eisenbacteria > RBG-16-71-46 > RBG-16-71-46 > RBG-16-71-46 > JANXPZ01. The sequence continues at coordinate 5,234 of JANXPZ010000157.1, forward strand.
TGGTCTGTGCGGTCGATGCCGAGGGGACTGCCCCGAGGAGCAGAAGACAGAGGGCAGATGCCAGGCGAGGATGCGTCATCAGGTCCTCCGGCACATCCGCCACGGGGGATGCGGTTCCGTGGTGGAGCGCCTTCCGCGGGTGTGTTCCTGGGTTGTCAGTACGGACGAAGGCGGAGGGCACGGAGACGTCCTTCCCTGGGCGGCTCCCGGGACCCGAGCGGACGTCCGGACCACGAAAAGCCGCGCCGCGATTCAGCACGAAGCGTGCCCTCCGAGGGGGCCCCCGCGGCGGCCGAAACGTCCCGGGCGACGCGCCCACAACCTCGCGACAGGCGCGGGACTACGCGGAGCGTTGCAAGTCGCTTGGGAACGGGCGGGCGGCAGCACGGATTGGAAACTGCATCCCCGGAGTCGGCGGGACCACGCGGGCTGCAACGCCCCACTGCGGCTCCGCCTGGAGGTCGGTTCCGGGAGCGGCCTGGCCCCGCAGCGCCACCCCCTGACGGCCGGGCCGGCCCCGGCGCGGGACCGACCGGGGCACCGGGCCAGACCGGTGTCGGGATGTGGGTCACTTCCCCCGAAGACGGATCGTCCTGGAAGGCTGTTACCACCCCTCGACATCCGTTGACACCTTGAGGGAGGCGAACCTATCCTGCGGCGTCGCTAGGCTTTCATCCACTTGGCCACGGTGCCGCCATTGGAGCCGATCGTAGGCGGAACGTTCCATGCGTCCCTACCGCACCGGGGATTCCATGCTTCGGCCGCGCCGTGGGGTTGCTTCAGGGCACGTGCCGGCTTATCCCACGGCCTGAAACACACCCCAGGACATCCAAACGAGGGCCCGAACCCGGCGTGACCTTCAGCCCATGACTCCGACCCCCCTGCAGCGCGACGCGATCCTGCACCAGGCAGTCGACCTGGGCGCCTCGGACCTGCTCATCACCGCGGGCCACCCCGTGATGGTGACCGTGGCCGGGGTGCTCCAGCCATTGCCGGGCATCGAGCCGTTGACGCCCATGGAGTCCCGCCGGCTGGCCGAGAGCTTCCTCAACCCGGTCCTGCACGAGCGCTTCCTGCGCGACCTGGAGCTCGACACCCGCTGCTTCCTGCCGGGCGTCGCCCACTTCCGCGTGAACCTCTTCATCCAGCGTGGTCACTGGGGCGCCGCCGTCCGCGTCGTCCCGCTCCGGATCCCCCTGCCTTCGGAGCTGGGACTGCCACCCCACGTGGTCAGCCGCGTGCTGGGCATCGCGCGCGGCCTGGTGCTGGTGACCGGCCCGACCGGCGCCGGCAAGTCCACCACCATCGCCGCGCTGCTCGAGCAGCTGAACCAGCAGGGTCAGCGCCGCCACATCGTGACGGTCGAGGACCCCATCGAGTTCGTGTTCGAGGCCAAGAACGCGGTGTTCGAACAGCGCGAGGTCGGCACCGACACCAAGAGCTACGCGCGCGGCCTGCGCGGGGCGCTGCGGCAGATGCCGAACGTCATCTTCGTGGGCGAGATGCGCGACCTCTCCAGCATGGCCATCGCGCTCAGCGCCGCCGAGACCGGCAACCTGGTCATCTCCACCATGGCGACGCAGAGCGCCGCGCAGACCGTGACGCGCATCATCGACTCGTTCCCCCCGCACCAGCAGTCGCAGGTCCGCTCGCAGCTCGCGCTCACGCTGCGCGCGGTGGTCGCGCAGGTGCTGCTGCCGCGGGCGGACGGGCGCGGCCGCGTGGCCGCGCGCGAGGTCCTGTTCGTCAACCCGGCCGTCGCGAACCTGATCCGCGACGACAAGATCCACCAGGTCCCCAACGCCATCGCCACCGGCGGGCGCGAGGACATGATCTCGCTGGACGACGCGCTCACCGACCTGGTGGAGCGCGGCACCGTCACCTTCGAGACCGCCTATCCCTTCTTCGAGGACTCCGAGAAGCGCGGTATGCTGCAGAAGCGTTACTACCGCGTGACGGCCATCCCCGAGACGGGCGCACGGAGGGCATGACATGAGCCTCTCGTTCCGGCTTTCCACCCGCCGCTTCGGCGAGCTGCTGATGGAGCGCGGCTGGCTCACGCCCGAGCAACTCGCCCTGGGACTGCGCTCGCGGCAGGACCCGCGCGAACGCCTGGGGCAGACCCTGGTGCGCCTGGGGCTGCTCAAGGAACGCGACGTCGCCGAGCTGCTGGGCGAGCAGTTCTCGCTGACCGTGGTGGACGCGGAGCACCTGGCCAAGGCCGACCCCGAGGCCGTGGAGCTGGTCCCCGAGCACCTCGCCCGGCAGGCCCTGCTGCTCGCGCTCCGGCGCGAGGGCGACACGCTCGACATCGCCGTGGGCGACCCGCTCGACGTGGTCTCGCTCGACCACCTGAGGGCCCTCACCGGCTGCACGCTGCGCGTCTGCCTGGCCCGCCCGAGCGAGGCGCGCGAGGCGATCGACAACTTCTACCAGCAGATCCGCAGCTCGGAGAACCTGGGCGAGATCCTCGACAAGATCGACCTCTCCGCGACGGTCGCGGAGGAGGACGTGGACCTCGCCGCCCTGCGCCAGCAGGTCGAGGACGCGCCCGTCGTGCGGCTGGTCAACCTGATGCTGGCGGAGGCGATCGACGCGCGCGCCAGCGACATCCACGTGGAGCCGATGCGCGACCACCTCACCGTGCGCTTCCGCATCGACGGCTCGCTGCACGAGGTGATGAAGCCGCCCAAGAACCTGCAGATGGCCATCGTCTCGCGCATCAAGGTGCTGGCCGACGTCGACATCGCCGTGCGCCTGCTGCCGCAGGACGGGCGCCTCACCGTGCACCTGCCCGACCGCGAGGTGGACATCCGCGTCTCCACCCTGCCCACGGCCTTCGGCGAGAAGGTGGTGATGCGCCTCTTCGACAAGAAGGCCTTCACCCGCGAGATCGAGTACCTGGGCCTCGACGGCTCCGGGCTCGAGGCCTTCCGTCGCGCCATCCACCTGCCCCACGGCATGATCCTGGTCTCCGGGCCGACCGGCAGCGGCAAGACCACCACGCTCTACTCGGCGCTCAGCGAGATCAAGACCGTCTCGAAGAACCTCATCTCGGTCGAGGACCCGATCGAGTATCACATCGAGGGCGTGAATCAGGTGCACGCGAACCACAAGGTCGGCATGACCTTCGCGCGCGCCCTGCGCTCCATCCTGCGGCAGGACCCGGACATCATCATGATCGGCGAGATCCGCGACGCCGAGACCGCCGACATCGCGGTCAAGAGCGCCCTCACCGGGCACCTCATGCTCTCGAGCGTGCACGCCAACGACACCCCCGGCACGGTCACCCGCCTCATCGACATGGGCGTGCCGCGCTATCTGGTGGGCTCGGCGGTCGCGCTGGTGATGGCTCAGCGCCTGGTGCGCCGCGTCTGCGAGCGCTGCAAGGAGAGCTACATCGCCGATCCCGAGCAGCTCGCCCCGCTCGGCGACGACGGCGCGCTGCTGGCCGGCCGGCGCCTGTGGCGCGGGCGCGGCTGCCTGGCCTGCAAGCAGACCGGCTACCACGGGCGCACCGCCCTGTTCGAGGTGCTCGAACTCTCGCGCGGCATGCGCCGCATGGTGCTGGACGGGCTCAACGAGGACCAGATCAAGCAGCACGCCCTGGGCGAGGGCCTCGTGACCCTGCGCAAGAGCGGCATCCGCAAGATCCTCGATGGCGTGACCACCATCGACGAAGTGCGTTACGCCACGCTCGCGGACCACGCCTGATGCCGAGTTTCTACTACCGCGCACGCGACCTGGACGGGCGTCCCCAGGAGGGGGTCGAGGTGGCCAACTCCGAGGAGGACGTGCTGCGCATGCTGGAGGGCGCGAAGCTCGTGCCGATCTCGATCGAGTCGCGCGCCGCCGAGGGCGAGGCCGCGCCGGGCGTGGACCTGGGCGCCCTGTGGCGCGATTTCGAGCGGCGCCTGAACGGCTCCGTGAAGCCCGCCTCGGTCGCCCTCTTCGCCCGCCAGCTCTCGACCATGGTGGGCGCGGGCCTGCCGCTGGTGCGCTCCCTGCGCTCGATCAGCCGGGACCACGAGGACCAGCGCCTGGCCACCATCCTCAACCAGGTGGCCGACGACGTGCAGAAGGGCGACACGCTGGCCACCGCCATGGCCCGGCACCCCGCGGCCTTCGACGAGGTGTTCGTGAGCCTGGTGAACACTGGCGAGGTCAGCGGCACGCTCGACCAGATCCTCGACCAGACCGCCACCTACCTCGAACGTGCCGAGGAACTGCGCCTCAAGGTCGAGGCGGCCCTGCGCTACCCGACCTTTGTGCTCACTTTCTCGATGCTCGTCCTGGTAGGCATGATGCTCTGGGTCGTGCCGCGCTTCTCGGAGATCTACGGCAGGTTCAAGGTGCCGCTGCCCTGGCCGACTCTCGTGCTGCTGACCGTCAGCCGCACCATCACCCAGAACCTCGCGGTGACGCTCCTGCTCGCGGCCGCCGCCGGCGTGGCCGGCTGGAACGCCGCGCGCACCGAGGCCGGGCGGCTGTGGATCGACCGGGCCAAGTTCGGGCTGCCGGTCTTCGGCCCGCTCATCCGGATGTACGCGATCACGAAGTTCGCCCGGACCCTGGGCATGCTGACCTCGAGCGGCACGCAGATCCTCTACGCGCTCAAGGTCCTGCAGCCGGTGCCCGGGAACAAGGTACTCGAGCAGGGCATCGAGCAGGTGCGCTCGCGGGTCGAGCAGGGCAGCAGCCTCTCGCGGGCGATGGCGGAGACCGGGGTCTTCCCCGAGATGCTCGTGCAGATGACCGCCACGGGCGAAGAGACCGGGCAGTTGGACAACATGCTCAAGCGTACCGCAGACTTCTACGAGCAGCGCGTGTCGGCGGCGGTGCAGGGACTCAGTTCACTGGTGGAGCCGATCGCGATCGTCATCCTCGGGGCGATCGTGGGCATCATGCTGATCGCGCTCTACCTGCCCATCTTCAGCCTCGGCCAGGCCATGCGTCAGGGCCTGCTGGGGCACTGATCGGGTCCGGGACCGAAAGAGACCGGACCAGGTGCTGCGCGCCGCATGGAACGGCGCGCGGAGGTCGCATCATTCGCGGCACGGCGACCCGTTCGCACGTGCAAGGTCGGACGGAAAGCCGGCAACCCTGAGGAGAGGCATCATGCACAGGAACGAAAAGGGCTTCACCCTGATGGAATTGATGGTGGTCATCGTGATCGTCGCCATCCTGGCGGCGGTGGCGGTCCCCCTCTACATCAACTACGTGAAGGACGCACAGCGCACGGACGCCAAGGCGGCGATCGGCGCAATCATCACAGCCCAGCAGTCGTATTTCCTGAAGAGCCCGCCTGGGCAGGTGCCGCAGTTCGCCGCGGACCTGGCCACCCTGAGAACGGCGGGAGTGCTCGACCTGGGCTTCACGGCGGACATCGCGAAGCGATGGACGATCGTCATGACGGGCGGCACCGACGGGTTCTCTGTGACGGCGACGGGCGTCGGTGACAACTCCGTGATCGTCAAGTACGACTACGACAAGGATACCGGCGGGGAGTGGGACCGAGCCGCACCCCGAATCAAGCCGTCTAAAATGTAACCCGTGGGTGGATCGTCGAGCCATCTGATAAGTAACCCTCCTACCGGGAGGGTCACGGGAGATGACAGGCATGGGACGACGTGAGTACTTGAGGGCTATCCACGGCCGCTATCAGCG
>JANXPZ010000160.1 GCA_025357055.1 Candidatus Eiseniibacteriota bacterium
AATGGGCATGATATAGAGAAGGAGTTCCGCCCCCGTGACCCGCCCCCGCGGAGTCACCGCCGTGAATCACTACTCGCTGACGCACGTTCCCGACCCGGTCCTGCTGCGCGATCTCCGGTCGCTGCTCTCCCGGGAGCGCGCGACCACCGCGGAGCTTCTGGCTCATCTCGCCGAAGTCGACGCCCGGCACCTGTACGCGGCGGCGGGATACCCCTCGATGTTCGCCTGGTGCGTCGAGGAACTGCGGCTCTCCGAGGATGTCGCCTACAAGCGCATCCAGGTGGCCCGCACCGCCCGGCGCTTCCCGGCCATCTTCAGCGCGGTGGCAGACGGCCGGCTGAACCTGAGCGGCGTGGTGTTGCTGGCCCCGCACCTGGGCGAGGCCAACGCGGACGAGATGCTCGCCGCCGCTGAGGGCAGGACCAGGGCCGGGATCGAGGAGTGGCTGGCCCGGCGCTTCCCGCGTTCGGAGTCGCTCCCGCTCGTGACGGCACTCCCGGCGGACGGCCAACTCGCCCCGGGGCGAGTAAAGTTGGATGGTACTGAACTCGCCCCGGGGCGAGTTGCTGCCTTCGCCGCCTCCGCCCAGCTGACGCCTTCAGCGCCGGGGCGCTACTCGCTCCAGCTCACGATCGGCAAGGGCACGCACGACAAGTTGCGCCACGCGCAGGCCTTGCTCGGCCACGCTGTCCCCTCCGGCGAGGTCGCCGAGGTGCTCGACCGCGCCCTGGACGCGCTCATCGGCCAGCTCGAGCGGCGCAAGTTCGCCGCGACCGACCGGCCGCGCCCGCGCCACCAGTCCAGAGCGAACCCGCGCCACATCCCGGCCGAGATCCGCCGCGCAGTGTGGCAACGCGACGGCGGGCAGTGCACCTACAAGAACATCTCCGGTCACCGCTGCGAGGCGCGCACCCGGCTCGAGTTCGACCACATCGAGCCGGTGGCCCGGGGCGGTCGCGCGAGCGTGAGCGGCGTGAGGATCCGCTGCCGAACTCATAATCAGTACGCAGCCGAGTGCGCGTTCGGAGCCGGCTTCATGAGCCGGAAGCGCGAGGCGGCACAGCGCGAGGCGCACGCGGCCCGTGCCCGCGCAACCGCCGCGACAGCTGAGGAGACACGCGCTCGGGCGGCGGCCGCTGAGGAAGCCCGCGCTCGCGCAGCCGTCGCCGCCGAGGAGGCCCGTGCTCGCGCAGCAGCCGCCGCGGAGGAAGCCAGCGTCCGTGCCGCGGCGGCGGCCGAGGTCGTGCCCTGGTTGCGCGTGCTTGGGCTGCGCGCAGAAGAGGCCAAGCGGGCGGCCGAGCCCTGCCAGGCGATCCCCGATGCACCGCTGGAAGAGCGCCTGCGCTGCGCGCTGCGGGGATGGCGACGATGACGGCGGAACCGAACCTCGGGCGTGCGCGGGCCGGCAGTGCGTTCGCCGGCGGCGGACGCCGCGCGGCGCAGGCTGCGGCACGCACAGCGTGTCGTGCGAGGCGCAGTCAAACGCGGTGGCCGGGTAGTGGCCGGCATTTCGTCCTTGATTCCCCCACCCGTCCGGATATCCTCCGGGACGGGTGATCGTCGCTGGGCGGCCTCTGTCCGGCGGGGATTCCTTCGCAACCCCCGCTCACCGACGTCCTCGATCGGGAACGCCGGATGAAGCGGCTCGCTCGAAAGCAGGTGGCCGACCGGCTCCAATCGAGCCCGTCACGCATCGCGAAGCTGGAGACCGACGCCCCGGGCGTGACTCTGGATCGGCTTGATTCAGGGCACTGCTCGTGGCCAGCGCAAGCCCGGCACAGATCGCCAAGGCCGTCACCGCCTCAGGCAGACAGCTCCCGGGACCCTGGGTTCGGTACTGAAACAGGCCGGTCTGAAGAAGAGGGGGGCAGCTCAGTGACAAGGTACATGGTGGTCATCGAGCAGGGGGAGTCCAGTTGGGGCGCCCATGTGCCGGACCTGCCCGGCTGCGTCGCAGTCGGCGAGACGAGAGTTGAAGTGATCAGCCTGATTCGGGAGGCGATCGTCTTTCACATCGATGGGTTGAAAGAAGAAGGGCTTCCGGTGCCGAAGCCGATCTCCGAGGGAGAATTTGTCGAGGTGGAGGCCGCCTGACCTGCCGCTGAAACCGAAGTCTCCGATGGCGCAATCACCGACTACCACTGGAGACGAGGTGTGAGATGAGCATTCCGAATCCTGGCCGGAGGAAGATCCGGCCCACCCATCCGGGGGCGATGCTTAGGGAGGATTTCCTGCCGGATTACGGGCTCACGGTCTCAGGTCTCGCCGGGTCACTGGGCGTCTCCCGCCAGACGATGAACGAGTTGCTGCGGGGCGGCGGGCCGTAAGCCCGAAGATGGCGCTTCGACTCTCGCGACTGTTCGGCAACTCGCCCGAGTTCTGGCTCAACGCGCAGCGTGCAGTGGACTTGTGGATTGCGGCTCGGGCCATCAAGACGCAGGTTGAGCGCATCAAGCCGTTGAAGGTCGCGTAGCACGCGCTTGCAGCCGGGCGGCGGTGCGCGCCGCCGTTGAAGCGCAACGTCAGGCCGCTGCGTGGCCGCGTGAGGGCAGGCCGGAGGAGCTTGCGAGCGGACTTCCACCGGAGGTCTGCCGGGGCGGCGGCGCCACTGACGCAGGAAGCCCAGCCGCTCCGCGAGCGCAGTGCGGCGGGGACCCGGGCCTCGCCCTTGCGCTAATCGAGCCGCACGAGCTTGCGGTGCAGGGTTCCGCCCGGGGCTTCGAGCCGGGCGAAGTAGATGCCGGCGCGAAGTCCGCCACTGTCGCCGCGCCCATCCCATTCGCTGACGTGTGCACCCGGCGCGAACACATCATCCACCAGCGTGCGCACGTGCCGTCCGGCGACATCGGTGATCTCCAGCCGGACGCGCCCGCCCACCGGCAGGTCGAAATGGACGGTCGTGCGCCAGGTGAATGGGTTCGGCTGCGCCGGGTGCAGCGCCAGCTTCAGCGGCAGCGACGAAGCGACGGGCGGGACATCGAGACCGGGCCGCGTGTCGAGCGCGAACGCCGGGCTCACCGCCAAGCCGATACCTTGCGCGAGACCGACCGCGGCAGGCAGCAACCCCAGCGCACAGCCCATCAGTACCACACTCGCAAGACACGAATGTCTGCTTCCCTTCTGGCTCATATCAAACCTCCGAGGATAGCGGGTCGCCAGGCTTCGGCCATCGGCCTGCCACAGGCGATCCGTCCTGCTCCCGTTGGCCCTCGCGGGCCGAGACACAGCCGTCGTTGCCCGCCTTGGGCACCACCGTAACCGGCGCAGTGCCGACCTGCTTCGCCGTTCCAGAGGCGGGCGTCATGTCAGGAGAGTGAAGAGTGAGAAAGTGCGAGAGTGCAGAGTGTCACGGCAACGTCCTCGCACAACGGAACCCGATGTAGTAGCTGCGATGGAACGGGTTGCCGTTGTAGCGAAAGGCAGACCGCAGGTTGTACGTGCTGCCGTGCCACGCGCCGCCCCGCAGCACCCGGTACGACCCAGTCAACGGCCCGGTCGGGTTCGTGACCGGACCGACTGGGTAGGCGCCGTACCAGTCCGCCACCCATTCCCAGGCATTGCCAGCCATGTCGTAGGCGCCATACGGACTCGGAGAGTTCGTGGTCTGGAAGGGCGGACTGGCGTACAGCCGCCCGTCGTAGAACCCCACCGGTGTGGTGTACCCACTGTTTTCGTAGGGATCGCCGCTGCCCCAATAGTTCGCCCGACTACCGTCGATTCCTTCGCCCCACGGATAGGTGCGCTGGTCCGTGCCCCGGGCGGCCTTCTCCCACTCCGCCTCGGTCGGCAGCCGCTTGCCCGCGAAATTGGCGTAGGCTTCGGCCTCGTACCAGGAGACCCCGTTCACCGGGAAGTTCGGCCACGCCGGTCCGGAGTGAAACTCGCCCGTGGTCCAAGAATACGGCTGCGTCCAGCCAACCGACGTCCGCGCCGACCAGCCCGCCGCGCTCCAGAAGGCCTGATTCGTGTATCCACCTGCATCAATGAACGCCTTGAACTGGGCGTTCGTGACCTCGTACTTGTCGATGTAGAAGGCGTCCAGGTAGACCGTGTGCACCGGCAGTTCATCGGAATAGCCCGTGGTGCTGCCCATCGTGAAGTTGCCCGCGGGCACGAAGACCATCTCCCCCGACTGGATCGTTCCGTCGGTGGCCATCACCTTCGCCACCACCTGTGGCCAGAGGTTCCCGGGGTAGTCGGCGGCCGCGTTCCAGATGATCAGCTTCCTCGGCCCCGGCCCGGGGGCCATCGGCACGTTCACGTCGCCGGTGACCGACACCGGCGACAGGTCGTAGGAGACGCCGTTGTCGGAGGAGCACACCACGCTGACCGTCACCGAGTCACCATCGGCGTCTCTCACGTCGTAGGTGATGATCACCTGGTACGTACCGGCGATCTGCGTCGCGACCACGTTCGAGACCACCGGTGTCGCTGCCTGCGCCGGCGACACGGCTGCAAGCAGGACCAGGAACGTGGCGGCAACGACGACGCCACGGGCGAGGCAGGCGGTTCTCATGGCAGACCTCCGGCTGGGCAGGCAGCGTGAACCGGCACGCGCGAGAGCGCGCCGGGAAGCGGGCAAGACAGAAGAGTCGGCAAAGATGCGGCCCTCGGGGGAAGGTCGCAACTAATGATAGAGGCCGGCGGGCGTTGCGGCAATTGGAATCGCCGTGCCAGGACCCGCGACGTCAGCGAGCACCCGCGGTGCGGTCCTCCGCAAGAGGTCAGGGTGGACCCGGGCACCTCGGCCCGCCGACTCAGCCAGAGGCTCCACGGAAGGTCGAGAGGAGCCGGAAGTCGCGCAATCGGAGGGCTGGATTCGGAGCGCCGCAACCTGCCGGTCTATCTCCCGAAGGAACCCGGCGCCGGGCCCGGGGCGTCCAGGATCTGGCGGACCTGCCGGGCGAGGACAGCCGGCGTGAAGGGCTTCTGCAGGAAGGCCTCGGGCCCATCCCCGCTGCCCCGTGGCTCGGTCCGCTCGTCGCTGTAGCCCGAGATGAAGAGCACTCGCAGGCCCGGGCGTTCGTGGGTCATGAAGCGCGCCAGTTCACGGCCGGTCATCCCCGGCATGACGAGGTCCGTGACCAGCAGGTGGATCACGCCGGCATGCCCGTGCGCGGTGTCGATCGCCTGGTCGCCGTCGGCGGCCTCGATCACGCGGTAGCCCCGGCGGCGCAGCGCCTCGGCGATGAACCCGCGCACCGCGTTCTCGTCCTCGACCAGGAGCACCGTCTCCTCCCCGCGCGATTCGGTCGGCTCGGGCGCGGGCACGGCCGCCTCCCGGCCGGCCTCGTTCGCGGCGCAGGGCAGGAACACGCGGAAGGTCGTGCCCGCTTCGGGAGCGCTGTCCACCTCGATGCGGCCACCCGTCTGGGTCACGATGCCGTGGACCGTGGCGAGGCCGAGGCCGGTTCCCTGCCCCATCCCCTTGGTGGTGAAGAACGGCTCGAAGATGTGGGCCTGGAGCTCGGGACTCATCCCGGTGCCGGTGTCGCTCACGGCGAGCTGCAGCCAGCGCCCGGCCGGGCCGGCGTGCCCGTCCACGGCGGGCTCGAGAGTGCGCGTCACGATGGCGAGACGCCCGCCGGCCGGCATGGCGTCGCGCGCGTTGAGCGCGAGGTTCAGGATGACCTGCTCGATCTGACCGCGGTCGGCCTGGACCAGGCAATGCCCGGCGTCCGGCGAGAGGACGACCTCGATCTGCTCGCCGACCAGCCGCTGGAGGATGGCCCGCATCTCCACCAGCACCGCGTTCAGGTCGAAGACCTGCGTGCGGAACACCTGCCGGCGGCCGAAGGCGAGCAGTTGCTGGGTGAGGTCCGCCGCGCGCCGCCCGGCCGCGCGGATCTGCTCGGCGCTCGCGCGTCGCGCGTCCCCCGCCGGCAGGCCATCCAGCAGGGTCTCGGTGAAACCGAGGATGATCGTCAGCAGGTTGTTGAAGTCGTGCGCCACCCCACCCGCCAGCCGGCCGATGGACTCGAGCCGCTGCGCCTCGCGCAACTGCAGCTCGAGGAGGCGGCGCTCGGTGATGTCCTGGACCGAGCCGATGATCCGCACCGGCCGGCCCGAGGCGTCCGGCACGGATTCGGAGGTGGCCTCCACCATGCGCACGGTGCCGTCCGGGCGCACGAGGCGGTGCTCGAATCTCTGCTCGGACGGCTGCTCGATCGCCCGCCGGATGCTCTCGGCCACCACCGCACGGTCGTCCACGTGGATGGATGCGAGGAACTCGTCGAAGCCGACCGCCGGGCGGCCGGGAGGCATGCCGTAGATGCGCGCCATCTCGTCCGAGAAGGTCGCGGTCATGGTCTCGAGGTCGGCGTCCCAGGTGCCGATATGGGCCAGTGCCTGCGCGCGCGCGAGGTATTGCTCGCTGGTCGCCAGGCGCTGCTCCGTGCGCCTGAGTTCCGTCAGGTCCAGCGCGAAGGCCACGCCGAAGTCCTGCGCCTCCCCGATGAAGGCGGCGCCGCACAGCACCGGGACGCGCGTGCCATCCTTGCGGATGAACTCGGTCTCGAAGGGCTTGCTGACGCCGGTCGCGCGAGCCTGCCGCACCGCCTCCGCGGTGAGGTGCGCGAACTCGGGAGGGCTGACCACGTTCCACTGCACGCGTCCGGCGAGCAGGTCGTCGCGGGTGAAGCCCAGCAGCCCCAGGAAGTAGTCGTTGGCGTCGACGACCGCCCCCCCCTGCAGGCCGAAGAGCATGCCCATCATGCCCGACTCGAACACGCGCCGGAACCGTTCCTCGCTCTCGCGCAGGGCCTGTTCGGCCCGCTTGCGCTCGGTGACGTCGCGGACCACGCTGAGGACCGCCCCATCCCCGATCCCGCGCGCGCTGATCTCCACGGTGATGATCGAGCCATCCTTGCGGCGCATGGGCCGCTCGATGAGGACCGTCCCGCCCTGGCGCAGTTCCTCGTCGTGGAGCGCGTGGGTGGAGCGGTCCTCCGGCGCCTCGATGTCACGCACCGGCCTCCCCAGCAACTCCTCGCGGGCGTAGCCCAGCAGCTTGCAGAAGTGCTGGTTCACATCGACGAAGTGCCACGCCGAGTCCGTGAGCGTGATGCCGTCCGAGGCCTGCTCGACGACCGCGCGGTACCTGGCTTCGCTCTCGCGCAGGGCCTGGTCGATGCGTTCCTGCTCGGTCACGTCGTGGAAGACCGCGAGCACGCGGCCATCCGGCAGGCGGCTCGCGTGGGTCTCCGCGATGAAGACCGTGCCGTCCTTGCGACGCAGCGGGCGCCGCGTGAGCGCAGACTGTATCCGGTTCCAGCGCTCGATCTCGAAGGGGTGGGCGGCGACGTCCTCCGGGGCCGGGAGGTCGCGCGCGGACATCCGGAGCAGCTCGTCGCGCGTGTAGCCCAGCATCTCGCAGGCCCGCGGGTTCGCGTCGAGGATCTGCAGGTCCCCATCGGCGAGGACGATGCTGTCCGTCGCGTGCTCGAAGAGCGCGCGGTAGCGTGCCTCGCTCTCGCGCAGCGCCTCGTTCATGCGCTCCCGCTCGTCGATGTCGCGGACGATCGCCACGACACGCCCATCCGGGAGGCGGTTCGCGTGGGTCTCCGCGATGAAGCCCGAGCCGTCCTTGCGGCGCGCCAGGCGCCGGGTGAGCACCACCTCCCCCCGATTCAGGCGTTCGACCTCGAGTGGTCTGGCGGCGATGTCCTCCGGGGCGGGGAGGTCCTGCGCGGACAACCGGAGCAGCTCCTCGCGAGAGTAGCCCAGCATCTCGCAGATCCGCCGGTTCACGTCGAGGATCCGGAGCGCCGCGTTCGTGATGATGACGCCGTCCGACCCGTATTCGAACAGGATGTCGTCGCGCGTCTTGCCGTGACGCATCTTCGTTTCGGCCGGCCGTTGCGCGGCCGCGCGACGTACGGGCTCGCGGGCGGGCTTGCTGCCGGGACGGCGGGCTGCCGGGCGCTTCGGGGTCGGGCTCATGAGGTCGGACGGTCCACTGGATGCTCGGGTGGGTCGGCGGGCAGCGGCCATCGTGTGACCGGGGCCGTTCCCATCCGGGAACGGCCCTGGCATTGGTGGAGGCGGCGGGAATCGAACCCGCGTCCGAAAGTCAGTCCCCAGGAAGTCCTACAGGCTTGTCCGGCCGATTGGTTCTCGCGTGCCTCCGCTCCGACCGGCGGGATCAGCGGCACGCCAGCCCTCTATTGATCTCGTCCTCCGCCCTCGGGCCTGACATTGGACCAGCCTGCGTTTATCTGACGCCCGCTCCAGCCCCCACAGGCGGGGTCCGGGCAGCCGTCGCTGCTAGTGTTTAGCTAGGCAGCGAAAGCCAACTGCTCATTGGCAGTTGTATGGTCCCGCTTTTTTGACGAGGTTACGGGTCCCCGGCCTGCACTTCCTGCTTCTCAACCCCCGTCGAGACCATTCGCCCCCTAGAACGGGATATCGTCGTCCGGACCGCCGCCGAAATCGTGCGTCGCGGCTTCGTCGGGCGGCATCATCGCGTTCGTGTCCTCGCGAGGAGCGCCGTCCGGACGATTCCCCAGCATCTGGATGACCTGCGCCACGACTTCGGTGCTGTAGCGCTTCTGCCCCTGCTGGTCCTGCCATTGCCGGGTCTGGATGCGGCCCTCGACGTAGATCTGCCGGCCCTTGACCAGGTACTGGCCGCAGATGTCCGCCAGCTTGCCGAACGCCACCACCCGATGCCACTCGGTCTGTTCCTGTTTCTGGCCGTTCTTGTCGGTCCAGCGCTCGGTGGTCGCGAGCCGCAGGTTCGCGACCTTCTGGCCGCCCTGGGTGGACCGCATCTCGGGGTTCGCCCCCAGGTTCCCGACCAGGATCACCTTGTTCACACCCATGCTCCCCCCCCTCGTTCAATGCCAGCCGGGAGCCGTCCGTGTCGCCGGGGGCCATCCGCTGTCCCGGGGAGCATACGGTCCGGCGCGCGCAGGTGCAACGCCCCGCGTTTGACGCCCCCGGAGCCCGGCCCGTATCCTCCGCCGTCGAATGCCTTCGGGCAGTCCGGGGCGTGGCGCAGCCCGGTAGCGCACCTGCTTTGGGAGCAGGGAGTCGGAGGTTCAAATCCTCTCGCCCCGACTTACTTGCCGTCCAGGCGGGTCCCCCGGGTGGGGCCGTCCGCCGGGACGGGTCCGAGAATCCAGTGCCTCGGGTCCAAAGTCGGGGCCCGGGTGGGATCGTCCTGCGCCTGTAGCTCAGAAGGATAGAGCAACGGATTTCTAATCCGTGGGTCGGGGGTTCGATTCCCTCCAGGCGCGCCAGTCTTTCGCGCCCTTCTCGTCGTACCGAGTTCGAATGGTGGTGGGTGTAGCTCAGCTGGCAGAGCACCTGACTGTGGCTCAGGGGGTCGTGGGTTCAAGCCCCATCATCCACCCCAATCTCTCGACCGCGGCCACGCGCACGTGGCCGCGGTCATTCTCTTGCGCCGGAGGTCCAGCCGCATGTCGTACGCACGGAGCGAGGGCGTGACGCCCCGGGTCAAGATCATCTGCTCGCTGGGCCCCGCAACGGACACTCCCGAGGCGGTGCGCGCACTCGTGGATGCCGGCATGAACGCGGCGCGCCTCAACTTCTCGCACGGCACGTACGATCAGCATCGCGCCCACTACCACCGCGTGCGCGACGCCGCCGAGGCGGCCGGGCGGGCGGTCGGCATCATGGCCGACCTCTCCGGGCCCAAGATCCGCCTGGGCGTCTTCCCCGCCGGCCCGGTGACGCTCGAGGCGGGCGCCGGGTTCGTCATCACCACCGAACCCGTCGCGGGCGACGCGCACCAGGCCTCGACCACCTACGAAGGCCTCGGGCGCGACGTCAAGCCCGGCAACGTGCTGCTGGTGAACGATGGCCTCGTGCGGCTCGAGGCGCTCACCAGCGACGGCGTGCGGGTGACCTGCCGCGTCATCGAGGGCGGCGAGGTCTCCGACCACAAGGGCATCAACCTGCCGGGCGTGAAGGTGACCGCCCCCGCGCTGACCCCCAAGGACATCGAGGACCTGCGCTTCGCGATCGGGCTGGGCGTGGACCTGGTGGCGCTCTCGTTCGTGCGCAGCCCGGACGCCGCCGCCGAGGTGCGTCGCGTCATGGACGCCGCGGGCCGGCGCGTGCCGGTCTACGCCAAGCTCGAGAAGCCCGAGGCGGTGCTCCAGATGGACGCCATCGTCAGGGCCTTCGACGGCGTGCTGGTCGCCCGCGGCGACCTGGGCGTCGAGATGCCGCTCGAGGAGGTGCCGATCGTCCAGAAGCACGCGGTGCAACTGGCTCGCGAGCACGGCCGGCCGGTCATCGTGGCGACCCAGATGCTCGACTCGATGGTGTGCCATTCGCGACCCACCCGCGCCGAGGTCTCGGACGTGGCCAACGCCGTGCTCGACGGGGCCGACGCGCTGCTGCTCACGGCCGAGACCACCGTGGGGCGCTACCCGGTCGAGGTCGTGACCACGATGCGGCGGATCATCCTCGCGGCCGAGGCCGTGGACCTGCGGTCCATGCCTCCGTTGAAGGACCGGACCTCGGTGCAGGCGGCCATCGCGCGCGCCGCGGCCCGGACCGCGTGCGATCTCGAGGCCCAGGCGCTGGTCGCCTTCACGCGCTCCGGCTCGACCGTGTGCCTGCTCGCCTCGCACCGCCAGCCCGTGCCGCTCTACGCCTTCACCAGCGAGCCCGCAGTGCGCGGCCAGCTCTCCGTGGTCTGGGGCGTGGAGACCTTCGTGGTGCCCAACGTGCGCACCACCGACGAGATGGTGCAGCAGGTGACGAGCGCCATGCTCGAACTGGGGCGCGGCGAGCCCGGCGACCTGATCGTGATGGTGGCGGGCACGCCCCCGGGCGTGGCCGGCACCACGAACTCGATCCGGGTGCACCGGCTGGGGATGGCCTTGGCGGGCGGGTAGAGCAGGGCTATACTCAGGCGACAGAATCGTGCAACTCGGCCACCTCTCACATCTTGGGGACCACACCATGCGTCTGGCCGGAGGGGGCATCTTCGTTTCCGCGGCAGGGCTGGGTCTCGCGCTCCTGTTGTCGCGCCCAGCCGCTGCGGCCTGGCCGATCGACCCGCTCGTGAACCTGCCACTCTGCACGGCCACCGGCGATCAGGACTCTCCCGTCAGCGTCCCGGACGGCGGGGGCGGGGTCATCGTCACCTGGGTCGACTATCGCAACGGCAACGGCGACATCTACGCTCAGCGCATCTCGGCCGACGGCGCGATCCAGTGGACGGCCAACGGCGTGGCCCTCTGCACCGCCATCGGGGATCAACTGGGCCCGGCCATCGTCCCGGACGGTGCGGGCGGGGCCATCGTCACCTGGCAGGACGAGCGCAGCCGCGGCGACAACGACATCTACGCCCAGCGCATCTCGCTGGCCGGCGTCGTCCAGTGGGCCGCCAACGGCGCGGCCCTCTGCACCGCCACCGGCAATCAGTGGAACCCCGCCATCGTCTCGGACGGCGGGGCACCCGGTGAAACCGGGTCCGGGGCCATCGTCGCCTGGCAGGATCAGCGCAGCGGCGGCGACGATGACGTCTACGCCCAGCGGGTCTCGGCCAGCGGCGCGGCAGGCTGGACGGCCGACGGCGTGGTGCTCTGCGCCGCCAGCGGCTGGCAGGAGAGCCTCGGCATCGCCTCGGACGGCGCGGGCGGGGCCATCGTCGCCTGGGACGACTACCGCAGCGGCAACTACGACATCTACGCCCAGCGGATCCCGGCCGGTGGCACGGTCCAGTGGACGGCGAACGGCGTGGCCCTCTGCACCGCCGCCGGCGGCCAGCACCACCCCGCCCTCGTCCCGGACGGCGCGGGCGGGGCGATCGTCACCTGGTACGACCAGCGCAGCGGCAACTACGACATCTACGCCCAGCGGATCCTGGCCGGCGGCGCGGTCAACTGGACGGTCGACGGCGTGCCGCTCTGCACCAGCGCTGGCGAGCAGTACTACCCCGCCCTCGTCCCGGACGGCGCGGGCGGAGCCATCGTCACCTGGTTCGACCAGCGCAGCGGCAACTACGACATCTACGCGCAGCGGATCCCGGCCGGCGGCACGGTCCAGTGGGCGGCCGACGGCGTGCCCCTGTGCACGGCCGCCGGCACCCAGTGGTACCCCACGATCGCCGCGGACGGCGCGGGCGGAGCCATCGTCGCCTGGACCGACGCCCGCAGCGCCACCTACGACGTCTACGCCCAGCGGATCTCGACCGGCGGCGCGGCCCAGTGGACGTCCAACGGCGTGCCGCTCTGCACCGCCCCCGGCTGGCAGGAACTGGGAACCATCGTCGCGGACGGCGGGTCGGCCGGCCAAGCCGGGACGGGGGCCATCGTCACCTGGATCGACGGGCGCAACGGCAATTTCGACATCTACGCCCAGCGCGTGCTGGCGGCCGGTCTGCTCGGCGGCACCGTCGACGTGCCGGACGCGCCCGCGCTCGCCTTCGCGCTCGATCCCGTGCGCCCGAACCCCTCGCGCGGTGACGCGCTGACGGTGCGCTTCACGCTCGCGAGTTCGGCGGCCGCCTCGCTCGAACTTCTCGACATCGCCGGACGCCGCATCGCCGTGCGCGAAGTGGGCTCGCTCGGGGCGGGGCCCCACGCGCTCGACCTCGGCCAGGGCCGGCACCTCGCAGCGGGGCTCTACCTGGTGTGCCTGCGGCAGGGCACGCAGTCGCGCACGACGCGGGTGGCGGTGCTCAGGTAGCGCGAGCGGGTGATCTCAGCCGCGCTGCGGAGGCCGGGGTCGCAGGACCGGTGGGACCGCGCGGTTCGAGACCGTTGAACGGAGCGGCTCGCTCAACTCCCGAGTCCGGGGAGGGTCTGCGCGAGCTGCGCCGCCAGCGCCCGCACGGCGAGGGCGCGGTGCGAGAGCGCGTTCTTCTCGTCGTCCGACAGCTCGGCCATGGTGCGGCCCAGGTTCCCGACCTCGAACAGGGAGTCGTAGCCGAAGCCGCTCTCCCCGCGCGGCGCCAGCGCGATGCGGCCTTCGAGCACGCCCTCGGCCACCAGTTCGCGCCCATCCGGCAGGCAGGCGACGCAGGCGCAGCGGAAGCGCGCCGTGCGCCGCGCGGATTCGACCCCGTCCAGCTCGGCCAGGAGCCGGGCGCGGTTGTCGCCGTAGGACGCGGCCGGGCCGGCATAGCGCGCGGCGTGGATGCCGGGCCGCCCACCGAGCGCATCCACCTCGAGCCCGGTGTCGTCGGCGAACGCAGGCCAGGCCGTGAGCGCGAGCGCCGCGCGGGCCTTCAGCAGCGCGTTCTCGCGCAGCGTGGCGCCGGTCTCCTCAGGCGACACCGCGCCGGGCACGTCGCAGAGCGCGTGCAGCACGACCCCGGGCAGCCCCAGCAGCGCCGAGAGCTCCCGCAGCTTGTCACGGTTGAAGGTGGCGAGGATGAAGTCCACGCGGTCGTCCGGGCTAGCCCGGCAGCAGTCCGGAATCGCCGAGCAGGCGGCGCTGGTAGGCGGTGACCTTGCGGATGCCCAGGCGCGCGAGCGAGAGCAGCGCGCGCAACTCGGCCGCGTCGAAGGTGGTGCTCTCCCCCGTGCCCTGGACCTCGACGAAGCGGCCGGCACCGGTCATCACCACGTTCATGTCCACCTCGGCCTTCGAGTCCTCGGCGTAGCAGAGGTCGAGGCAGGGCACGCCCGCGACCAGGCCGACCGAGATCGCCGAGACCGTGTCCTTGAACGGCGACCGCTTCAACTGGCCCGCGTTCGAGAGCTTCAGGAACGCGTCGTGCAGCGCGACGAAGGCACCGTTGATCGCCGCGGTGCGCGTGCCGGCATCGGCTTCGAGCACGTCGCAGTCCAGGATGATGGTGCGCTCACCGAAGGCCTTGAGGTCCGTGACCGCGCGCAGCGAGCGCCCGATCAGGCGCTGGATCTCGTGCGTGCGGCCGCCGGCCTGCGCCGTGCGCGGCGTGCGGTCGGTGGTCGCCCGCGGCAGCATGCCGTACTCGGCGGTCACCCAGCCGCCGCCCTTGCCCCGCAGCCAGCCGGGCAGGCGGTCCTCCACCGTCGCGGTGCACAGCACGCGCGTGTGTCCCATCGTCACCAGGGCCGAGCCCTCGGCGGAGGGCATGGCGCCGCGCTCGATCTTGAGCGGGCGCATCACGCGCGGCCCGCGAGCGTCGGGGCGGACCTGGACGGGCGCGGCGGCCGCGACGGCGGGCCTGGGCATCTCGGTCACGAAGGACTCCTCTCGAGCAGGGACACCCGCCGGGCAGGGGCCAGGCGGGTCCCGCCGCGGCTCAATGCGGGATCGAGCGCTCGAACCACGGCAGGTCGGTCTGGTCCACGATCGCGGTGGGCGGCAACTCGCGTCCCAGGAAGGCCCGGGCGACGCGCTCGAAATCGAGGCGTTCGTCGCTCAGGTAGAAGTGGTGCTGCGGCGCCTGGTCCGCTCCGGCGAGCAGGCCGCGCCGGCGCAGCAGGCCGGCGGTGGCGAGCGCGGCCTCGGCGCCCGAATCGATGAGCCGCACCCCCGGGCCGATGATGTCCTGCAGCAGGGGCGCGATCAGCGGGTAGTGCGTGCAGCCCAGGATCAGTCCGTCGAGCCGCTCCGCGCGCAACCCGCCGAGGTACTCCTCGGCCACCTGGCGCAACACCGGATGGTCGAGCCAGCCCTCCTCGATGAGCGGCACGAACAGCGGGCAGGCCCGCGAGACCACCGTGGTGCCCGGGGCGAGCTGCGCCAGGGCGCGGGCGTAGGCGCCGCTGGCCACCGTGGCCTGCGTGCCGATGACACCGATGCGCGGGGGCGGGGAGCCGCCGGCGACCGGCGCCCCGCGCCCGCCGCCGGTGACCGCCACGCCCGCGGCGGGGTCGATCACGCCGACCACGGGGATCTCGAAGCGGCGCTTGAGCGTCTCGAGCGCGTACGAAGAGGCGGTGTTGCAGGCCACCAGCAGGCACTTGATGTCCTGGCGCATCAGGAAGCGCGCGATCTCGAGGCTGAAGCGCGTCACCGTCTCGCGCGACTTGCTGCCGTAGGGCACGCGGGCCGTGTCGCCGAAGTAGGCCACGCTCTCGCCGGGCAGCACGCGGAACAACTCGCGCACGGCCGTCAGTCCGCCGAGGCCCGAGTCGAACACGCCGATGGGCCGTGGATCCCCGCTCTCGCTCACCCCGCTCCTCCCCGTTCGGTTCCAGCGCTCATGGCCAGTCTGCGAGTTCGAGCGGCCGGTCGAGTGGCAGATGCCCGCCCAGGCTCGCGAGCGGCACGCCCTCGCAGACGATCATCACCCATCTCACCTCGGGCAGGTTGTCGCCCAGCGTGCGCACCAGCGAGCCCACCGCCAGCTCCTCGGCGCCCGCCCCACCGCGGAAGCCTGAGCGGAACGCGCCCGACAGATCCAGCGTGAGCAGCCCGCGCTCGTCCAGGTAGGCGTGCCGCAGCGTGGTCCCCGCGGGCAGCAGCGTCAGGCCCTCGCCGGTCGGCCCGCGCACCAGTTCGTCCAGCAGTGCCGCCACGCGCTCGTGCAGTCCGGCCTGCTCGATGACCTCGCGCGGCTCGCTCACCAGCCCGTCGCCGCTGCGCGCCACGAACCAGAGCCGCGCCGACTGGAAGCCGGTTCCCACGGTGTCCGAGGCCGCGGGATCCATCACCGTCAGCTCGCCGGAGCGCCGACTCCAGCGCCATGCGGACCACGCTAGCACAGCGAGAATGAGCCCGCCAAGGATGAGCCCGAACACGCGCGCGCCGCGCCACGGGCGCCCGGAACGCTCGCTCGAGGGGGCGCGCGTCACCCGCCCCCCGCCCAGCGCGCCACGCCCTCGGCGATGGCGGCGGCCAGTTCCTGCAGCCGGCGCGGGTCCTCCACGCGGATCCGGTCGGGGATCGCGCTGAGCGTGGCGCAGTCGAGCAGCAGGCCGGCCGCGTCCACCCCGAGCAGGGGCACCATGAGACGCTCGCGCAGCCGCACCGGCCCCGCGCCGGACGCGTCCAGCGCACCCAGGATCGCCTCGGCCGCCGCGCGGCTCAGCACGGCGCGGCGCAGGGCGACCTCGCGCCACGGCAGCAACACGAGCGGCGCGCGCGGCGAGAACGGGCCCTCCCGCGCTCCGACCTCCGCGGGCGGGCACCAGGCCGTCGCGCCCGAGCGCTGCGTGTTCGGCACCGCGTCGAAGTGGAGCGACACCACCAGGTCGGCGTGCGCGCGATTCGCGCGCTCCGCGCGCTGCTCCGGCGCGAGCGGGCGGTCGTCGTCGCGCGTCAGGACGACCTGCGCCCCGAGGCGGAGCGCGAGTTCGGTGCGCACCAGCCGCGCGAGCGCGAGGGTGAGGTCCTTCTCGACGTCGGCCCCCACCGTCACGCCCGCGTCGGGCCCGCCGTGGCCCGGGTCGAGCACGATCACCCGCACCCGCGAGGGCCGGGCCTCGAGCGCGAACTCCTCGAGTCCGGTGCGCCACGGGCGCGGGAACTCGAGCGTCACCGTGCCCGCCGCATCCGCCGTGCCGGCGCCGCGCAGCAGCCGGTAGCCGGCCGCGCCGGACGCCACCTCCAGCTCGAAGACGCTGCCCGTGGCCGCCGCGACCGGCGTGATCCGGCGCACCAGGCTGGCGGGTGAAAGCGACTCGGGGGCCGCGCCCACGAAGGTCCCGGCGAGGCGCACGCGGAAGTGGTCGCGCGCCCGGCCCACCACGGTGGCGTCCGCCACGTGTTCGACCGGGAACACGACGCGCGTCAGCGTGTCGCCGAAGGTCACCTCGGGGCTCCCGACCAGCCCCCCGCGCGGCGCCCGGACCACGATGCCGCGGCGCGGCTCGAAGAGCAGGCGCGCGAGCGTGCTGTCGCGGGGCAGTTCGTCGAGCAGCGCGAGCGGCACCTGCAGCTCGCCGCGGCGCGAGACCACCGGGGCGCGGAGCCACACGGTGCGGTCGTCCACGACCGCGAAGGGGTTGTCCAGCGTGAGCGTCACCCGGTGCGGGCCCGCGCGCAGCACGAGCTTGCGCAGGTCCGCGCGCCAGAACTTGGTCGCCTCGAGCAGCCGCGCGAGGTCGTTCGCCCCGATGTGCGCCACGCCCCAGATCCGCAGGACCGGCGCCGATTCGAGGGCCGGGAGCGGAGCGAGGCCCACGGGCGGGAGCGACGGGGCCGGAGCGGGCGGCGAAGCCGGCCGCGCGGGCACCGCCCGTGCAGCCGACGCGACACGGGCGGAGGACAGCGCCTGCAGCGCCGCACCCGCGGTCAGCGCGAGCAGCACCGCGCTCACGGCGAGCGCGAGCCGGCGCGGCAGCATCACCCGCGCGATCCGCGCCGCGCGCGGTCCATCTCGCGCTTCGCATCGCGCTCGGCGATGGCGTGGCGCTTGTCGACGTTCTTCTTGCCCTTGCCCACGCCGATCAGGAGCTTGGCGTGGCCGCGCGCGAAGTAGAGCTTGAGCGGCACCAGCGTCTGACCCTTGCGCGCCACCGCCTCCTTGAGCTCCACGATCTGGGCGCGGTGCAACAGGAGCTTGCGCTTGCGCAGCGGGTCGGGGTTCGCGCGGTTGCCCTGCTCGTAGGGCGGGATGTGCAATTGCAGCACCCAGGCTTCGCTGCCGTCCACCGTGGCGTAGGCCTCGGCCAGGCTGGCCTTGCCCGAACGCAGGCTCTTCACCTCGGTACCCCGCAGCACCAGGCCCGCTTCGTAGGTCTCGAGGATGAAGTAGTCGTGGCCCGCCCGGCGGTTCTGCGCGACGAGGCGGTCCTCGGGCGACGGCCCGCGGGTCCGTTCGGAGGTCGGTCTGCGATCTTCACGAGCCATGGCAGGAACCGTCCGCGGGCCGGCGGTGGGACGGACACGACCGCCTTGACTCGCCCGACGGCGGGAAGGCGCCCACCCGGCGGATGGGAGCTTGGTGCGGAAGGGGGGATTTGAACCCCCACACCCTTGCGGGCGCATGACCCTGAATCATGTGCGTCTGCCAGTTCCGCCACTTCCGCAGGTGAACGGCGGGCAGGACTATAGGGCGCGGGGGCACCGAGCGTCAACGCGACCCGGGCCAGCCCCGCTCCCTGCCGGAAGGGCTCGCGCCGGGGTCGAGACCCGCTGCCGGCCAGGGAGAGAGAGAGCCGGCGTCAGCCCTGGCCCCGGCGGCGCAGCTCGTCGAGGTTGACCTGGGCCCTGGCGTACCCCTGCCCGGCGGCCAGGCCGTACCATTTCTCGGCCTGGGCGTCGTCCTGCGGCACTCCCTGGCCACTGGCGTACATCGACCCGAGGTTGTTCTGCGCGGGGGCGTATCCCTGCTCGGCGGCCAGGCGGAACCACTTCTCGGCCGCGGCGTGGTCCTGCGGCCCCCCGTGGCCCTCGGCGCACATCACACCGAGGTTGTTCTGGGCGACGGCGTGCGCCTGCCCGGCGGCCTCGAGGTACCACTTCCGGGCCGCGGCGTAGTCCTGCGGCACCACCCTGCCCTTCGCGTGCATCGCACCGAGTTCGCTCTGGGCGTCGGCGCTGCCCTGCCCGGCCGCCAGGCGGAACCACTTCTCGGCTTCGACTTCGTCCTGCGGCACGCCCTGGCCCTGGTCGTACATCATGCCCAGGTTGAAGCAGGCGACTGGGTGAGCCTGCCCGGCGGCCTTGAGGTACCACTCCACCGCCGCAGCGTAGTCCTGCGGCACTCCCACGCCATCGTCGTACAGCAGGCCGAGGTTGTACTGGGCGGCCGCGTCACCCTGCTCGGCCAGAGGAAGCCAGAGCCTGAGCGCCGTCGCGTAGTCGCCACGGTCCGCTGCGGCCAGCCCTTCTTCCAGCGGCCCCGCGCTCACCGGCCCTCCCACACCGACCGGAGCAGCGGGGCGAGCACGAACCGGGTTCTCGAGCGATGGAACGCAGGCATCGAGGTCTCTCCTTCCCTGGCGAGTTTCACGGATCCGCGGATGCGCACGATCGGTCTCAAGGTAGCGCCCCGGCGCAGCGGCGCCACGTCACCGCCGGCGCGCAGCCGCCCGGCGGACGGTTCGCAGTGTAGCCGCCGGCCGGGGACGGAGGCCAGCGGGGCGCGGGCTCGATCACCCCCTGCGCCTGGAAATGAAGCGCGCGTAGATCTCCTCGACCTTCTGTCGCGCCCGCGGCGCCTTGCGCAGGTACTTCAGCGCCGACGTCATGCTGGGGTCGATGCGAAAGCAGTTGATCGGGACGTCCCTCGCCAGGCCCTCCCAGCCATCGCGTTCGACCATCTGCCGAAGCATCATCTCCAGGGTGACGCCGTGAAGCGGATTGTTGGGCTGCCGAACCGTCATGACGCAGTTCTCCGCGCCTCCAGACGACCTGCCCTCGCACACCCTGACATCGGCAGGAACGACGCGGCGAGGACGAAGGCGGTGTTCGAGCGCTGGGACGCACACGACCGGATGAGTGCGTTCCGATGGATGGCGACGGCCCGCTCCCGTGCGGCGCACGGCGTGGAGCAGTCGGTCGCAGGTGGCGCCGGTCACCGTAGTCCCTCCCGGGCGAACCTGCCAGCGCACGACGGGCGCGAGGGGGAGCGAGGCTTCCGACCGCGGGGGCCCTCGGACCTGCGCGGCCCGCCAGCGTCCGCGCAGACGAAGCGGCCCAGGGACATCGAAGTCCCCGGGCCGCTCCCGATCGTCGTTCCTGCGCTGTCCGCCGGTGCGCTTCGCGCCAGCCCGGATGCAGTCCCGCCCCCGTGACCCGCGGGTCGCTCCAGGTCACCGATACAGGGTCTTGAGCCTCCCCCAGGTCGGGGTCTGCGCCGGCGTGTCCTCACAGACGTTGGCCAGACCGGGAGTGGGCGCGCAGCCCGTGCCCGGCGGCGGCGTGGTGCCGACGTAGGGGTTGAGCCCGTCGAAGAGCACCCACGGTCCGCCGTCCGGCCTGCGCCCCACGGCGCGGTCGGCTGCGGCCTCGTGGCCCTGGTAGGCGTAGGAGTCCACCAGCAGGGTCTCGGCTCCCGCCACCTGCCAGAGCATCACGGTGTCGCCGGTGTTCGAGAGCGAGAGCCCGTAGGCCGGGAAACCGTTGGCCTTCTCCCAGTCGTAGGACTCCCTGCCGAAGACCAGCCGCCGTTCTCCGGACCCGAGCGTGCCGCTGAAGGCGTAGCGCGGCAACCGGTCACTGTCGGTGACGAGGAAGGACGAGAGGTCGAGCGCTTCGGCGGCGCTGTTGTAGACCTCGATCCATTCGTCGTCACGGGTCGAGACAGCGCCGCTGCCGTCCCAGTCCCGCGCCGGGCCGGCGACGAACTCGTTGAGCAGCAGTCCGGGCCCGGCCTGCGTGAGCGGCAGTGGTCCCGTGGGCGGACGAAGGATGGTGAGGACGAGGGCGAGGTACGCGGCTGCCAGGTGCATGGTGCATCCCCACGGGGGCGGGTGACGGGGGCGTTACGCTCGCGGGCGTTTGCAGTACGCGTGCCACAGTCGCTGCGCGGCCTCGCGCGCTGCGCGGCCCACGCCCCTGGCGGTCTTCTCATCGTCCGCCCGCGCGGACGACCCGCTCACCGCCCGTTGCTCAGCGCCCGCCCCGGCTACCGGCTCCGCGCACGTCGTGTCCAGTCCAGCGTCCAGCGTGGTCGCGTGGCCTCGCTGCCCGGAGCGCCAGCCACGCCCGGGATCTCGATCGCGACGTTGACGTGGCCTCCGGCGCCCGGCGCGCGCGCCTCCACTCGCGTGCGTCGCCCGCTGCCCGAGACGGCTCGCAGGATGACCCGGTCACTCGCGGTCTCGATCAGGTAGAGACTCTCGCCGGACCGCACGCGATAGACGCTGTGCGTGATCCGCAATCCACTCCCGGCCGGTCCCTCGAGTCCGGCCTGGGCTGCAGTCACGGTGCGCACTGCGGCCCGGCCGAGCCGTTCCGCGCCCAGCACCTCGTGGCGGAGCGCGAGCGCCAGCCCGGCCACTTCGCCGCGCCACTCGCCCCAGGCTCCCTGACGGAATCCGGGGATGCGCCCGCTCTCGCGAGGAGTGCCGTGCCGCTCCTCGAAGCCCACCGCGATGGCTCCGTGCGGACCGAGACGCCGCCTCGCTTCGAGGGCCGCGCGCGCACCCCCGCGGCCCGGGGCGAAGCGCCAGAGCGCGGCCTGCGCGCGCACGCGGCCCCAGCCGGCGTCGTCCCGCAGCTCCAGGGCGAGGGCACGCGCCGGACCACTCCGGAGCGGCTCGGCCAGCGAGCGCAGGCCCTGCGTTCCGCCGCGCACCCGCGCAGCCAGGGTCCGGGACCCCGCGCTCCGCTCGAGCGCCGCTTCGCCACGCCAGCGGCCGGCGCGGTCGAGCGCCAGCTCGTGCTCGGCCCGGCCCCGGCAGAAACTCAGGCTGGCCTGCGCCTGACCGGCGCGGTCGGCGAGGGCGCCGAGACCGAAGGGCCCGGACCGCGCGTACCCCCCCGTCAGATCGCGCTTCGCAAAGCGCCCGTAGAGGGTCTCGAGCGCCCCGTCCTCACCCAGCCGGTACCAGGCGCCACGCCCCGCCCGCCCGCGGAAGGGCGCGCCCGCGCCGCGGTCGCTCGCGGCCGCGCTCCACGGTTCGGCCGCCGCGCCCAGCAGCAGGCCGCGTCCCCAGCGCGGGGCGAGCCGTCCCACGCCCACGCGCCCGGCCAGCGCCCCGGTCTCGATCGACCCGCCCGCGAGCGGGTCACCCTCGCCCTCGCGCACCGAGCCGCCCAGGGTGCGGTCGTTGAAGCGCACGCGCCGCGTCTGCCGCGGCCTGGCACCCACGCGGCCCGAAGCCCCCATGCCCAGTTCGATCGCGCCCTCGGCCAGCGAGTCGGCGGACTCGACCTCGTAGTCGGCGCCCTCGGGTTCCTCGGGTGGTGGCTCGGCGTAGCCGGTCGAGTCTGCCGCGAGCTGCGCCCGGGCGCCGGCCGCGAAGAGGAGCGCGACGAACAGGGCGGCCACGAGTGCGCGGGCGGACGGCACCGCGCCCCCCCGGGCGCAGCGGCGGATGGCGGTCCCCGGGACGGACGGCAGCGCGCCCGTCACTGCGCCCCCCCGCTGAGCCCGAATCCGAGCTGCACCGTCTCGCCCAGTTCGGGGTGGCTCTCGACCGCGGCCGCGACGAAGAAGCGGCGCACCGACGCGACCAGCCCGACGCCACCGCGCAGCGGCCGGTCGCGCGCCGACGCCCACGCGAGCAGCGGGCCCGAGCGCAGCGCCACCCCCGCGCCGTGGTCGGCCTGCGCGCCCCCGGACGGCGCCGAGCGCGTCAGCCAGAGACGGAGGCCGTCGCGTTCGAACTCCCCACCGATCTCGAGCGGCCGGTCGAGCGGCGGTGGCACGCCCGCGCTCCACGATTGCGGCACCGAGGCCCGGAGTCTCACTCCCCGCGCCGCTTCGAGCCATGCGCCCCAGCCCACCTCGGCGCCCGTGCGGGATAATTACGATCGGGCATGGTTATTTGAATCAACATTTGAATCACAGCCCGATCGCCAGATCCAAGATTCGGTGCGCCATTTCCAATTTTTCACACAACGGAATCACGACCTGTTTACCC